>JANYJJ010000066.1 GCA_025358485.1 Burkholderiales bacterium
GCGCCTGGAGATGGCTGGAATGCGGTCTTTCGAGTTCAAGACCTCCAGCAACTGTGCCTTGATGGGTGCGTATTCGGTTCGTGCGGTCAGCACCTTGTTGCTGTCGGCATTGCGCTCGCGCACCCATGCGAGCGGTTTTTCGCCCAACACTTCTTCGAGCCAAATGAACGGGTCTTCGACGGCGGCGGGCGTGGTTTGGGCCATGGTGGTGGGGGTGAAAAAGACGAGGGCTGCGAAGCTTGCAGCAACAAAACTGGCGAAGCGATTGGGTGAAAAGGCGAAGGTGAGTTTCATGCTTGTAAGGCTAGAGTTTCAGGGTGGCGCTGCATGTACAAGCGCACGTAAGAACAGGCTGGGTTGACTTTCAAATTGGCATGTGTGGCGTGCGCCAATGCAGCCCCGACCAGCGCCGCAGCGATGCCGCGACCACCCAAAGCGGGCGGCACTTCGGTGTGCGTCATGTGCATCACGCCGTCACGCAGGTGGTAGTCGGCCAAGCAGAGCAGGCCGTCCACATGGCACTCAAAGCGTTGTTGACCGGAGTTGTGTTGAACCTGGTTTGGTTGAACTTTGTCTGGTTGAACGGGAGGCAAAGAAAACTGCATGGCTGGTAGCACACAAGTGTGAGGCGAATCAATTTTTAAAGTGGATACAACTTGTTCGGTGTGATTTCCACGGTGCGCGTGGCGTCAGCAATCCACAGCGTGCCGTCTTGCACCGTCACCTGCAATTGCATGGTGCGCTGCGCCAATTCGCCCAGCGCCTGGCTGGCGGCAGCGTCAATTTGCCACACCGTCAAATTGCGCGCGCGGGTGATTTTGGTTTCAATGCCTCGCCACCACACCGCTGTGCTGGCGCTGAAGCTGAGCACGCTGACGCGACCGGCGCGGCCGCTGGCTTTCATCAAGCGCTTTTCATCGGGCTGGCCCACGTCTATCCAATGCACGATTTGGCCGGTGAGGTCTTTCTGCCAGAGGTCGGGCTCGTCGGTGTCCCACAGGCTTTTCGCGAGCTCCAAAGCGCCGTCGTCATTGCTGGCGGGTGCGTTCAGCACAAAGGCCAGCACGCGGATCAACATGCGCTCATCGGTTTCAGACGGGTGGCGCGCGATCGTCAGCGCATGGTCGCCGTAAACATTGCGATCCATGTCGGCGATCTGCAAATTCGCCTTAAAGATGGTCGCTTTGATGGCCATGGGCTGCTCTTTTGAGTGGATTGGAAGACGCGCGATTAAATCAGACAACCCAACGCGAGGACGCGCGACCTCACCCGATACACAATCGTCGGTTCACAACGTTTCGGAGACCGAGCCATGAGCATGAAAAAAAGCGACCTCGACAAGAACATGGGCAAGGTCCTCACCGGCAAGATGAAAACCGCCATAGTGCCCGACCGCTTTGCGCAAAGCGCTGCGGCGGCGGTAGACAAACGCGAGCAGCGCAAGCGCGACTCGGCCGCTGGCTTGGTGCCGTTTGCCTGCAAGTTGCCATCTGACTTGGTGCGCCAGTTGCACGACAAATCTGTGGGCGTTGAAGGCGGCTTGAATGCCTTCGTGGCAGCGGCCTTGGCCAAAGCCGTGGCTTGACGGCATCAGGCGCAGTCAAAGGAAAGCCCGCTTGCGCGGGCTTTTTTGTTCAGGCCGCAAGGGCCTACAAGGTCTCTTCGCGCTGTATGCGCCATTCACCGCCTTCTTGCACCCAGTCCATGCGCTTGCGCGTTTTGTCGCGGAAGTTGCTTGAGGTGTATTCCTGCGCGAAGCTCACTTTCACCAAAGCGCCTTCAAACTCAAAGCTGGGCTCGACGATGTTGATTTGAATGGCGCCCGGCTTGTTGAGCTTGGCGCGGCGGTCGGCCTGCCATGCCGCGCGATTCAGCTTGGCCGGCGTGAAGCTTTTTGCATAGAAGCCCAGGTAGGTGTCGACTTCCTTGACAGCCCAGGCGGCTTGCCACTTGCCGAGTTGCGCCAGCACAGCAGCCTGCGTATCGGCGCTGGGTGCTTTGTTTGAGATTGCTGCTGCAGCAGGTATGCGCGGAGCCACTGCCACCATCTTTTCAGCCACGGCGTTCAAGGCAACAACCCTTTCAGCAGCGGTTTGCTTGGCCGATTTCATCAATGCATCTTCCTTCGCAGGTGCGGCAACCGTCGGCTCTGCCCTGGCGGCGGCAACCGTGGGAGCCACTGAGGGAACCACAGCGGCGGCCACGGCCACTGTGGTCAGCGCAACCTCGCTGGCGGGTACCGAACGGCGGCCCTCTAAGCGAGCCACGCTGGCACGCGCAGCGACCGAATTCGGATCGAGTTGCAGGGCGACCCTATAAGCGTTTTCGGCTTCGCTGCTGCGGCCCAACTTTTCCAGCGACTGTCCGCGTTTGAGTTCGAGGTTGGGGAAGCGTGGCTCCACTTCGCTGGCCGATTGGAAGGACGCCAACGCCGCCACATCGTCATCCAAGCGTTGCAAGGCTTCGCCGCGACCGGCGTGAACCGCCGCACTGTCGTCGTTGTCGGCGATGAGTTGGTTGTAGATCTGCAATGCGCGCTTGGGATCGCCGATGCTGTTGTAGGCGGCTGCAACCGATGTCATGGCATCAGACCTTGCGCTGGCGCTGGGGCTTTGGGCCGCGTTTTTCGACAACGCTTCCAGCAAGGTGACGGCCTCGGCGCGGCGTCCTTGACCGTCGACTGCCACTGCCAGCATCGCTTGGGTACTGGCGAGTTCGGGTGCCAAGCTGAGCGCGCGACGCAGGGTTTTGTCGGCAGTCAGAAAGTCGCGCTGTTGCATTTGCGCTTCAGCCTGTGATTGCAGCTCGCGGGCTGCGCCCAGGCCCAAGGAATTGCTTGCGCTAGCCGCTGCCTTGTTGGCGCCATTCTTGGCGTTATTCAGGGCGGCAGAGGCTGGGCTGTCGGCGAACAAATTCTGGAAGTAGCTCCAACCGTTCTCCAAAATGCCTTTGCCAGATCCCACGTCAGTCGCTTGCGCCTGCGCACCCGCGTGTGCGCACAAGGCAAAGCTTGCAATGACAGCGGCGGTTTTAGATTTGTTCATGCTTTGACTTCCCAATGCAGCACAGAGCTGAGCCCGAAAGTTTAGAGGGCGACGGGTTGAAGGCGTTGAAAGCACGCGCGCAGGCGTTTGGAGTGTGAAAAACGCACATCACTTGCTGCACGTTTGCTTGATTTCGGTGAACCGTGCCCGCTGAGCCGCGCATCGGCACCGCCTTACACGGGAAGGGACGCAATTCAAAGCTGCGTGCGCAGCGTCCAAATTTCAGGAAACAAAACCACATCCAGCATCTTGCGCAGATAGCTCACACCACTGGTGCCGCCTGTTCCGCGCTTGAAGCCAATCACGCGTTCGACGGTGGTGACGTGCCTGAAACGCCACAGCCGAAACGCGTCTTCCAAGTCTGTCAGTTCTTCGCCCAGTTGATACAAATCCCAATGCGCTTTCGGGTCGCGGTAAACCTGCAACCAAGCCGCTTCCACCTCGGCATTTGCGGCGTAAGCCTGTGTCCAATCGCGCTGTACATGCGATGCGGGCACCGGCAAACCGCGACGCGACAACAGGCGCAGCGCTTGGTCGTAAAGCGACGGTGCGCGGTACACCGCATCGACCCGCGCCAGCACATCAGGCCGATGCGCATGCGGCTTCAACATGGCGGCGTTTTTGTTGCCCAACATGAACTCAATGCTTCGGTACTGCCAACTCTGAAACCCACTGCTGCGACTGAGGTAAGGGCGGATGGCGCTGTACTCGGGCGGTGTCATCGTGGCCAACACATCCCAGGCGTGAACCAACTGCTCCATGATGCGGCTCGCTCGGGCCAGCATCTTGAAGGCACCGCCCAAATCGTCGGTGGCCACGCACTGCATGGCCGCACCCAGCTCGTGCAGCATGAGCTTCATCCACAGTTCGCTGGTTTGGTGCTGCACGATGAACAGCATCTCGTTGTGGTCGGGCGACAGGGGGTGCTGCGCCGTCAGCACCTCGTCCAAGTGCAAGTAGTCGGCGTAGCTCATGTCTGCCGCGAAGTCGAGGTGAGCGCCCTCGGTCGTGTGGCTCGCGGTTGGTTTCATCACGTGACAGATGAGCGAACTTGGAAGCGCGCTTGCTTCCATTCGCTGGTTTGCATCACTTGCACCAGGTGCTCAACCGCGTCCCACACATCGACAAATCGGAGGTAAAGCGGTGTGAAGCCGAATCGCAAAATATCGGGGGCACGGAAGTCACCAATCACGCCGCGGGCTATCAGCGCTTGCATGATGGCGTAGCCGCCTTCGCCGCCGTCAACGCCAGTGTCGCGCGCAAAGCTGACTTGGCTGCCGCGCTGCTCTGATGCGCGTGGCGTGGCAAGTGTCAAACCGTGACCGGCGCAGCGCGCTTCGACGAGTTCAATGAACAGCGCGGTCAGGGCCAAAGACTTGGCGCGCAGGGCAGGCATTCCGCCCAAGGGCTCAGCCGCCAACACGCTGTCCAGCCCGCATTCCAGCACCGCCAGCGAGATGACCGGCGGCGTGCCGCAGAGGTAGCGGTTGATGCCCGGTGCGGGCCGGTAGTCACTGGTGAACTCGAACGGCGCTGCATGCCCCAACCAACCTGCCAGCGGCTGCCAAAAGCGCTCGGCATGGCGCGGGTGAGCCCACACAAAGGCCGGTGCGCCGGGGCCGCCGTTCAGGTATTTGTAGCCACAGCCCACCGCGAAATCGGCGCCGCTGCCGATCAAGTCCACCGGCAAGGCACCGGCGCTGTGGGCCAAGTCCCACACCGTGAGCGCACCCGCTTGATGCGCCGCCGCTGTCAGCACTGCCATGTCGTGAACGCGGCCGGTGCGGTAGTTCACCTGGGTCAACATCAGCACGGCCAGTTTGTCATTCAGGTGCGCGGTGATCTCGTCGGCATCGACCAGCTTGAGCGTCATGCCGTGCTGCTGGGCCAGGCTTTCGGCGATGTAGAGATCGGTGGGGAAATTACTGCGCTCAGACAAGATCACCTTGCGCTGGTTTGCGTCGGTTTGAATGATGCGCAGGGCCGCGCTGAGCACCTTGAACAAGTTCACCGAGGTCGAATCGGCCACCACCAATTCGCCTTCACCCGCGCCCACCAAGCGCGCAATTTTGTTGCCGATGCGTTGCGGCAAGGCTATCCAACCGGCGGTGTTCCAACTGCGGATCAAGCCCACGCCCCATTCTTCGGTGACGACTTGCGCGGCGCGCGCCGCAGCGGTTTTCGGCAGCACGCCCAGCGAGTTTCCGTCGAGGTAAATCACGCTGTCGGGCAGGCTGAACTGATGGCGCAACGGGGCCAGGGCGTCCTGCGCGTCGAGCTGGACGCAGTCGTTTCGCGTGACGCAGGTGATCGAATCGGTCATCAAATTTCTCGCAAAACCGCGCGCACCGGAGAGGCGTCGGCGGTGGCTAGTTTCAAAGGCAGGGCGATGAGTTCAAAGTCGCCTTCAGGCACGGCGTCAAGCACCAAATTTTCCAGCACGCGCAGGTTCAGGCGCAACAGGGCGTGGTGGCTGTCAAGGGTTTTGCTGTCGGCAGGATCGACTGATTGGCTGTCAATGCCGACCAGCATCACGCCGTGGCTAGCCAACCAAACAATGGTGTTTGCCGCGAAGGCTGAGAAGTCAGGCGACCAATGGGTGGGTGACGTTTGACAGGTGCGTACCAGCACGCGTGGCGGCAAGTTTTTAGCTGCGTGTTGCAGATGTTCAATCTGCACCAAGGCACCGCAGCCGATGGCGTGGATCACGCGGCACGGACCGAGGTAGGGCGTCAAATCAAGCTTGCCGATGGGCAACTCGCCATCGCCGTAGTGCAGCGGCGCATCGGCATGCGCGCCGGTGTGCGGCGACATCGTGATGGCGCTGATGTTGACGGGGCAACCCGGCGCGATGCGCGCCGTCCAGCGCTGTGAATACGCGGTGTCACCCGGAAACAGCGGCGAGGCCGTGTCGATGGGCGGAGAGATGTCCCAGAGCTTTTTGGTGGATGGCGTCTTCATGGCTGCGTGCAAAGCGAGCCATGAAGGTAGCACCGGCTTCGGGGCTGTGGTGTCGGTTTTTTCAGACGCTCAGTAAACGTTCATTGAGCGTTCAGTGAATGCTCAATGAAAGCTCAGTCGCGACCTTCGGGCTCGATTTGCAATGCTTCCAAAAACCGCGACACCATGTTGTAAGCCGCCACGGTGGCAGTCAGCTCGACCATTTCACGGTCGCTGAAATGGGCGCGTGCTGATGCGAACACGGAATCGGGCACTTGCACCGTGAGGGTCATCGCCTGCGCGGCCCAGCCAGGGCACTCTCGGCGCAGCGGTGTTCTATGCTGTGATGCCGTCGAGTACCCAGCACACCCAAGGCTTCCATGATCCAAATTCACCACCTCAATGAATCCCGCTCGCGCCGCATCACCTGGCTGTTGGAGGAGCTGGGTCAGCCTTACGAAGTTTTGAGTTACCAGCGTGACCCGAAAACGCGCTTGGCACCACCCGAGCTGAAGTTGATTCACCCATTGGGCAAAGCGCCCGTGCTCACCGACAACGGCAACGTGTTTATTGAGTCGGGTGCCATCATTGAATACCTGATCCGCCAATACGGCGGTGGCCGTTTTGCACCAGCCATGGGCACATCCGACTACAACCGCTACATGCAGTTTTTGCACTACGGCGAAGGCTCGGCCATGTTGCCGATTTTGTTGAAGTTGTACGTGAGCCGCCTCGGCGAAGCCGGTGCGCCGCTGCACCCACGCATCGCAATCGAAATGCAAAATCACCTGGGCTTTTTGAACGCCGAGTTGCAAGGCCGCGATTACTTTGTCGGCAGCGATTTGACCGGGGCCGATGTGCAGTTGTCGTTCGTGGCGCAAGTGGCCGTGAAGGGTGCGGGACGCGACGTTCGCTCGAACCCCGAATATCCCAACCTCGCACGCTTTGTGGACTTGATCGATGCGCGGCCTGCCTACCAGCGCGCCATTGCACGATCAGGCGCTTGATTTCGTTTTTTAATTTAGGAACATCACCATGTACACAGACGTCGGCCTCTTCATCAACGGCGAATGGTGCCAAGGCAGCAGCGGCAAAAGCCAGGCCATCGTCAATCCTGCCACTGGCAAGGTCATCGCCCGCTTGGCGCATGCCGACATCAGCGACCTAGATCGCGCCTTGGCCGCCGCCGATGCGGGCTTCAAAGTCTGGCGCGCCACCTCGCCGCATGAGCGCTACAAGCTGCTGCGCAAGGCCGGTGAGCTGATGCGCAGCCGCGCCGCCGACATCGCCGAGCTGATGACACAGGAGCAAGGCAAGCCCTTGGGCGAGGCCAAGATGGAAGCGATGGCGGCCGCCGACATCATGGATTGGTTTGCCGAAGAATCGCGCCGCATGTACGGCCGCGTGGTGCCTGCCCGGGCCGACGGTGTGACGCAGTTGGTCATTAAAGAACCCGTGGGCCCGGTGGCGGCTTTCACGCCGTGGAACTTCCCCATCAACCAAGCGGTGCGCAAGTTGTCGGCTGCGCTGGCGGCGGGTTGTTCAGTGATTTTGAAAGGCCCCGAAGAAACACCCGCCAGTTGCGCTGCTTTGGTGCGCGTGTTCGCCGATGCTGGTTTGCCAGCCGGTGTGGTCAACCTGGTTTACGGCGTGCCGGCCGAAATTTCAAGCTACTTGATCGCGCACCCGGTGATTCGAAAAATCACCTTCACCGGGTCCACCTCGGTCGGTAAAAAACTGGCGGCGATGGCCGGTGAACACATGAAGCGCGCCACCATGGAACTGGGCGGTCACGCACCGGCCATCGTCTTTGCCGATGCCGACGTGCAGGGCGCTGCGCGCATGCTGGCCGCAGCCAAATTTCGCAACGCCGGGCAGGTGTGTGTGTCGCCGACGCGCTTCTTGGTGCACGAGTCTGCTTTCCAGCAGTTTGTGGACACTTTTGTGGCGGCGGTGTCGGCCATCAAAGTGGGGAATGGTTTGGACAAAGAAACGCGCATGGGCCCGCTGGCCAACAGCCGCCGGGTTGAAGCCATGCAAATGTTTGTGGCCGATGCGGTGGGCAAAGGTGCCAAGCTGTTGTTGGGCGGCAAGCGCATCGGCACCGAGGGCAATTTCTTCGAGCCCACCGTGTTGGTGGACGTGCCCATGAACGCGCGCATCATGACCGAAGAGCCGTTTGGCCCCATCGTGCCGATTGCCAAATTCAGCAGCTTTGACGAGGTGGTGGCAGAGGCCAACCGCTTGCCTTACGGCTTGGCGGCTTATGCATTCACAGCGTCCTTGAAAACTGCCACTGCGATTGGCGCGGCGTTCGAGAGCGGCATGGTGTCCATCAACCACTTCGGCTTGGCTTTGCCCGAGGTGCCGTTTGGCGGCGTGAAGGATTCGGGCTACGGGTCTGAGGGCGGAACAGAAGCCATTGAGGCCTACCTCAACACCAAGTTCATCACGCAAGTCGGGCTTTGATTTGCCCCTGCCCCTTTCAACTGAGAAGGCAGGGATGGGGGTGAATTTCTCGAAAAATAAGTAGCCGCGATGTCCATTCCCCAACCCAGCGAACGTGCTGCGCGGCTGTCGCAACTTCCGAACTATGCCGAGCTGCACTGCCGCAGCAATTTCACTTTCCTCACCGGCGCGTCTCACCCCGAAGAATTGGTGACGCGAGCGGCCCGCTTGGGCTATAGCGCGCTGGCCATCACCGACGAATGTTCGCTTGCCGGTGTGGTGCGTGCTCACGGCGAAGCCAAGCGCGCGCAACTGCATCTCATCGTCGGAGCCGAGATGCAGCTCACGCTGCCGCAAAGCAACCTGCCTCACGCCCGATTGGTGCTGCTGGCGCAAACACGGCGCGGCTACGGCAATTTGTCGCACTGGATCACCGTGGCGCGGCGGCGTGCTGAAAAGGGCCACTACCTGGCCCACCCCGGCGACGTTGAGGGCAAGGTGCCCAACGCGCCCATGCTGACCGGGTTGCCCGATTGTTTGGCGCTGCTGGTTCCCACCGCCGGCCAAGCGTTTGAAGACGTTTTTGCGCATGCCATGTGGCTGAAAACTTGGTTCCAAGCGCGCGCGTCCATTGCACTTGAACTTCTGCACCGCGCCAGTGACGACGAGCTGGTGGACACCGTGCTGCGCGTGGCGCAGTTCACCGGCTTGCGCGTGGTGGCGTCGGGCGATGTGCTCATGCATTTGCGCTCGCGCAAGCCGCTGCAAGACACGCTCACCGCCACGCGCTTGAAGCTGCCGCTCAGCGAATGCGGCATGCAGTTGCAACCCAACGCCGAGCAGCACCTGCGCTCGCGCGGCCGCTTGAGCGCGCTGTACCAAGCCGAGTGGCTGGACAACACCTTGTTGCTGTCCGGTCAGTGCGGTTTTTCGCTCGACGAGTTGCGCTACGAGTACCCGCAAGAAATCGTGCCCGACGGCGAAACGCCCAAAACTTATTTGCGCTTGTTGACCGAGCAAGGCGCGTTGCGCCGCTACCCGCCGCAGCAGTTTCCCGGCGGCGTGCCGCCCAAAGTGCGCGCGCAGTTGGAACACGAATTGGCGCTGATTGCGCAAATGGACTACGAGCGTTATTTCCTCACCGTGGCCGACATCGTGCAGTGGGCGCGCGGCCAAAAAATCCTCTGCCAAGGGCGTGGCAGCGCGGCCAATTCAGCCGTTTGTTATTGCCTGGAAGTCACCGCGATCGACCCCGAACGCTCGACCTTGCTGTTCGAGCGCTTCATCAGCGTCGAGCGCAACGAGCCGCCCGACATCGACATCGACTTCGAGCACCAGCGCCGCGAAGAGGTCATTCAGTACATCTACAAAAAGTATGGCCGCCACCGCGCGGCGTTGGCAGCGGTGGTCATCAGCTACCGGCCCAAAAGCGCGTTGCGCGACGCGGGCCGTGCCTTGGGCATCGACCTGCAACGCATTGAAGCCGTGACCAAAAGCCAGCAGTGGTTTGACGGCAAAAGCGTCAGCCCGCAGCGCCTGAGCGAGCACGGTTTTGATGTCGACGCGCCCATCACCAAGCTGTGGGCTGAGCTGACGCACCAACTCATCGGCTTTCCGCGCCACCTCAGCCAACACCCTGGCGGCTTTGTGATTGCGCGCGAGCACATGTCGCAATTGGTGCCGGTAGAAAACGCCACCATGAAAGACCGCAGCGTCATTCAGTGGGACAAAGACGACCTGCAAACACTCGGCCTGATGAAGGTCGATATTTTGGCCTTGGGCATGCTGAGTGCGCTGCGCCGTTCGCTTGAATTCATCAGCCAAAAAATGGGCCGCCCCTTCGAGCTGCACCACGTGCCTGACAAAGACAGCGCCACCTACGACATGGCCTGCAAGGGCGACACCGTGGGCGTGTTTCAAATCGAGAGCCGCGCGCAAATGAGCATGCTGCCGCGCCTGAAGCCGCGCGTGTTTTACGACCTGGTGGTGCAGGTGGCCATCGTGCGGCCCGGCCCTATACAAGGCGGCATGGTGCATCCCTACTTGCGCCGGCGCAGCGGTCAAGAGCCTGTGGTCTACCCCAGCGACGAGATCAAACAAGCGCTGGAGCGTACCTTGGGCGTGCCGATTTTTCAGGAACAGGTGATGCAGATTGCCATGCTCGCCGCCGACTTCACCCCTGGTGAGGCAGACAGCCTGCGCCGCGCCATGGCGGCCTGGAAACGCAAGGGCGGCCTGGGTGCGTTTCATGAGCGGTTGATTGGCCGCATGGTTGAAAAAGGCTATGACCGCGACTTTGCCGAGAGCATCTTCAAACAAATTCAAGGCTTCGGCGAATACGGTTTTCCGGAGAGCCACGCGTCGAGTTTTGCGCTGTTGGCCTACGACAGCAGTTGGATCAAATGCCATCACCCCGATGCGTTTTTGGCGGGCTTGCTGAACAGCCAACCGATGGGGTTTTATGCGCCCGCACAGCTGGTGCGCGACGCTCGCGAGCATGGCGTGCAGGTGTTGCCGGTGGACGTGCGAGTGAGTGATTGGGACAGTTGTCTTGAGATTGAAGAAGGGTGCGCATTGAACCCGGTTCGCCTGGGCCTGAACCGAATCAGCGGTCTGTCGCAAGGCGTCGCCGAGCGCATCGTCCAAGCGCGCGGGCAGAGCGCTTTCATCAACATCGAAGACCTCACAAGGCGCGCTTCATTGAATGCGCATGACTTGCATGTGCTGGCCTACGCCAATGCGCTGAGCGGCGTGGGCACTGGAATTGGTATTGCTCCCTCCTCCTTGACGGAGGAGGGCGGGGGAGGAGGTGAAATCGTGGTGGGAAACCGGTCAGTGTTTAACGATCTCACCTCCATCCCAGCCTTCCTCCGTCAAGGAGGAAGGAGCGAAAAGTCAAACCCCCAAATCAACCGCCACCAAGCCGCCTGGGCCGTCGCTGGCATTGACACCCGCCCCAGCGCCCTGCTGCGCGAGACCCGCATCACCGAAGAAGTCGCGCCGCTGAAAGCGCCCACCGACGCCGAAAACATGCTGGCCGACTACCGCTCCCTCGGCCTCACTTTGAACGCCCATCCCTTGACCTTGCTGCGCGAGACGCTGAATCAGTTCAAGGTGCAAACCGCCAAGGTGCTGCGCGGCTATCCCGACGGCCGCATTGCCCGCGCCAGCGGCATCGTCACCCACCGCCAGCGCCCCGGCACCGCCAAAGGCGTGGTGTTTGTCACCTTGGAGGACGACACCGGGACTGTCAACGTCATCGTCTGGCCGACAGTGGCTGAAGCCCAGCGTGTGCCCTTGTTGGCCGCGCGATTGATGACGGTGTTTGGCACGTGGCAAAGCGTGGGCGACGGCGACCATGCAGTGATGCATTTGCTGGCCAGCAAGATCATTGACCACACGCCGTTGCTGGGCGGTTTGATCGGCAAGAGCCGTGATTTCAGATGAGCTCCGGGGGCAGACGAATCAGGCTGACTGACTCAGGTGTGATGACTCAGTGGCCGTCAAGCCAGCCGTCAACAAACCCAATGAGTACGTGGGCTGCGCGTGAATGACTGGCGGAAGGATCGGGATTCGAACCCGAGGGGGGTTATTAGCCCCCACACGCTTTCCAGGCGTGCGACTTAAACCGCTCATCCACCCTTCCGAAGCCGCGCAGTTTAGCGCACGAGCTTGTGTGCCCAGGCTTGCAGCGTTTCCAGGTCGACGTGTTCCAGCGCTGCGCTGTGGGTCGACTCCAAGACCACGGGCGGTGCGGCACCCGCCCGCCACGCTTCGACCCAGCGCGTGGCGCACAAGCACCAGCGGTCACCTGCCACCAGACCACGAAAACGGTATTCGGGACGGGGCGTGCTGAGGTCGTTGCCGCGCTTCAGAGAAAAGGCCAAGAAGTCGGCCGTGACGCGGGCGCAGATCACATGGGTGCCGGTATCGTCCTCGCGCGTGTTGCAGCAGCCGTCGCGAAAAAATCCGGTCAACGGATCGTAAGAGCAGGGCACCAAGGGGGTGCCTAAAACGTTCAGGGCCACGGGGTCTGCTCCGGTCAGGTTTTGTTTTTCAAGCTTTGTTTTTAAGCAAGGTCATGGCGGTGCCGATCAACGCCGACACCTCGCTCATGTTGCCGGGAACGATCATGGTGTTGTTCTTTTGCGCGAGTTGTGCGTAGGCCTCAACGGCTTTCTCAGCCACCTTCAACTGCACGGCTTGCTCACCGCCGGGCGACTGAATCGCCGAGGCAATTTTGCGGATGGCGTCGGCGGTGGCGTCGGCCACGGCCGTGATGGCAGCGGCGTCGCCTTGAGCCTTGTTGATCTCGGCTTGGCGTTGGCCTTCTGACCTGGCGATGAAGGCTTCGCGTTCGCCGACCGCGATGTTGATTTGCTCTTGCTTGCGACCTTCAGAAGCCGCAATCAAGGCGCGCTTTTCGCGCTCGGCGGTGATCTGGGCTTGCATGGAATGCAAGATGGCTGCCGGCGGCGTGAGGTCTTTGATTTCGTAGCGAAGCACCTTCACGCCCCAATTCGCAGCAGCTTCGTCAAGTGAGGCGACCACTGACAAATTGATGTGGTCTCGTTCTTCAAAAGTTTTGTCCAACTCCATTTTCCCGATGACCGAGCGCAGCAGCGTTTGTGCGAGTTGCGTGATGGCGAAGATGTAGTTGCTGGAGCCGTAGCTCGCGCGCATCGGGTCGGTCACTTGGAAATAAATGATGCCGTCAACCTGAAGCTGGGTGTTGTCTTTGGTGATGCACACCTGGCTGGGCACATCGAGCGGTACTTCTTTGAGCGAGTGTTTGTAGGCCACGCGCTCGATGAAGGGCACCACGAATTTCAAGCCGGGCGTGAGGGTTCGGTCGTACTTGCCCAGGCGCTCGACCACCCAAGCATTTTGCTGCGGCACGATCTTGAATGTTTGAACAACAAAAATGGCGGCAATGACCGCAATGATGAGCGCGACTTCCATGGCGTGAGCCTTTCTGGGTGAACTTCGAGAAAAAAAGCAGCAGCGAATTGAATCAATGCGAGTCTGACGGCGACAGCACCAACCAGTTCCGTTCCACTGCCACCACCACGTGCTCGCCGCTGCGCATTTCAGCGCCGCTTTGCAGGCGCGCTGTCCAACTTGAGCCGCGGTAGTTGATGCGCGCAGTGCGGTCGTCACTCCAGCTCGTCACGGTGACCTTGGCACCGATGTCCAACTGAGCGTCGCTGTTCTCGCGCACCGGCGCGGACTGAGGATGTCGTGCGCGCTTGAAGTGCCACAGCGCCGTGGCACCTCCGCCCGCCAAGGCGGCGATGACGATTTGCACTGTGCCGGCCACACCTGCATGAGCCGCCAACGCGCCAGCGGCCAAACCCAAACCGATCATCAGCAAGTAAAACGTGCCGGTGAGCAGCTCGACCGCAACCGCCACGCCGGCCACCATCCACCACCAGGTCGCTATCGAAAAATCCATCGTGTGTCCTCTTGCGCCGCAAGGCTGCGCCTGTGGGTCAGTGTAGGTCTGCTGCAATGCCGAATGACGGCATGTTTCAGGCCCTCAGCGCCGCACCATGGCCCTACACTTTGCGCTCGCAAGAAAGCGAACTTGTCGCTTTCTTCACGCTTCGCCCCAACGTTTTTGCAAGGATTGCCATGCTGCGCTTTCGCTTTCCGATCGTCATCATCGACGAAGACTTTCGCTCGGAAAACACCTCGGGCCTGGGCATCCGCGCCTTGGCCGACGCGATAGAAAAAGAGGGCTTCGAAGTGCTGGGTGCCACCAGCTACGGCGACCTCAGCCAATTTGCGCAGCAGCAAAGCCGCGCCAGCGCATTCATTTTGTCGATAGACGACGAAGAATTCACGCCCGGCCCTGAGCTTGATCCAGCCGTGTTGAACCTGCGCAAATTCATCACGGAGATACGGTTCAAGAACGCCGAAATTCCCATCTACATCTACGGCGAGACGCGCACCTCACAACACATTCCGAACGACGTGTTGCGCGAGCTGCACGGCTTCATTCACATGTTTGAGGACACGCCCGAATTTGTGGCGCGCCACATCATTCGTGAAGCCAAGAGTTATCTCGATTCCCTCGCGCCACCGTTCTTCAAAGCGCTGATGGACTATGCGCAAGATGGATCCTACTCATGGCATTGCCCTGGTCACAGCGGCGGCGTGGCGTTTTTGAAAAGCCCTGTAGGCCAAATGTTCCACCAGTTTTTCGGTGAAAACATGTTGCGCGCTGACGTTTGCAATTCGGTGGAGGAACTGGGTCAGTTGCTGGATCACACCGGCCCCATCGCGGCCAGCGAGCGCAACGCGGCACGTATTTTCAATGCCGACCACTGCTTCTTCGTCACCAACGGCACCAGCACATCCAACAAGATGGTGTGGCATCACGCGGTGGCACCGGGTGACGTGGTGGTGGTGGACCGCAATTGCCATAAATCCATCCTGCACGCCATCATCATGACCGGCGCGGTGCCGGTGTTTTTGCGGCCTACGCGCAACCACTACGGCATCATCGGCCCGATTGCGCTGAGCGAGTTTTCACCAGACACCATCCGCAAAAAAATCGCGGCCAATCCGCTGCTCAAAGGTGTGGACGCTAAGAAGGTCAAGCCTCGCATCATGACCTTGACGCAAAGCACCTACGACGGTGTTTTGTACAACACTGAAAGCGTCAAGCAGGCGCTGGACGGCTATGTGGACACGCTGCACTTCGACGAAGCGTGGTTGCCGCATGCGGCCTTCCACAAGTTCTACGGCACCTTCCACGCCATGGGCAAAAAGCGCCCGCGCCCAAAAGATCAGTTGGTGTTTGCGACGCAGTCCACGCACAAGTTGTTGGCCGGTATCAGCCAGGCGTCGCAGGTGTTGGTTCAAGATGCGCGTGAACGCAAGCTGGACCGGCATTTGTTCAACGAGGCTTACCTGATGCACTCCAGCACCAGCCCTCAATACGCCATCATTGCCTCGTGCGATGTGGCTGCCGCCATGATGGAAGCGCCCGGCGGCCCAGCCTTGGTGGAAGAAAGCATCTTGGAAGCACTTGACTTCCGACGCGCCATGCGCAAGGTCGACAAAGAGTTTGGTCGTGACTGGTGGTTCAAGGTCTGGGGACCCGAAAAACTCTGCACTTCGGGCGTCGGCAAAAGCAGCGACTGGGTCTTGAAAGCCGGTGAAAAATGGCACGGCTTTGGCGACTTGGCCGACGGCTTTAACTTGCTCGACCCGATCAAGAGCACGCTCATCACACCGGGCCTGGACATGTCGGGCAAGTTTGCCAAAACGGGCATCCCGGCCAGCATCGTCACCAAGTACCTCGCCGAGCACGGCATCGTGGTCGAGAAAACCGGTCTGTATTCTTTCTTCGTGATGTTCACCATCGGCATCACCAAAGGCCGCTGGAACACGCTGGTCACAGCGCTGCAACAGTTCAAAGACGACTACGACAAAAACGTGCCGATGTGGCGCGTGCTGCCTGAGTTTGTGGCCAAGTACCCGCGTTACGAGCGCAAGGGGCTGGCCGACTTGTGCCAAGACATCCACACCGCTTACGCCAAGGGCGACATCGCGCGCCTGACCACCGAGATGTACCTGTCAGATTTGCAACCGGCCATGAAGCCGAGCGATGCCTACGCCTGCATCGCGCACCGCAACACCGAGCGCGTGGAAGTTGACGCCCTGGAAGGCCGCATCACCACCACCTTGTTGACGCCGTACCCGCCGGGCATTCCACTGCTGATTCCGGGCGAGGTGTTCAACCGCAAGATCGTTGACTTCTTGAAGTTCACGCGCTTGTTCAACGCCGCCTTCCCTGGATTTGACACCGACGTTCACGGCTTGGTTGAAGACGAAGGCGAGGGCGCTGCGCGCAAGTACTTCGTGGATTGCGTCAAGCAGGCTTGACGCGATCACAGGCCCGTTCTGAGCCGATCAGACCATCTCCGAACCACCTGTCATGGCATGGCTGAAACCGCCGTCCACGTAGGTGATTTCTGAGCTAATACCTGCTGCCAGATCCGACATCAAAAACGCGGCGACGTTGCCCACGTCGTCGATGGTGACGTTGCGGCGCAGCGGTGAGTTTTTCTCGACCACGTCCAAAATTTTGCCGAAACCTTTGATGCCCGACGCCGCCAGCGTTTTGATGGGCCCGGCCGAAATGCTGTTCACACGAACGCCCCTTGGCCCTAGGCTGGTGGCGAGGTAGCGCACGCTGGCCTCTAGCGATGCCTTGGCCAAACCCATGGTGTTGTAGTTAGGCACGCTGCGTTCAGCCCCCAAATAGGTCAAGGTCAGCAAGGCAGCTCCCGGACGCAACAGCGGTGCGCAGGCCTTGGCCATGGCCGGAAAGCTGTAGCTCGAAATATCGTGGGCAATGCGAAACGCTTCGCGCGACAGGCCTTCTAAAAAGTCACCGGCAATCGCCTCTTTGGGCGCGAAACCGATGGAGTGCACAAAGCCGTCGAACGCTGGCCACACCTCGGCCAGCTCGGCGAAGGTGCGGGTGATGGCGGCGTCTTCGGCGACGTCGCAGTCGTAGACCAGTTTGGAATCAAATTCAGCGGCGAAGTCGCTGACGCGGTCTTTGAAGCGCTCGCCGGCATAGCTGAAGGCCAGCTCAGCGCCTTCGCGATGGCAGGCGCGGGCGATGCCATAGGCAATCGAGCGGTTGGACAAAACTCCGGTAATCAACAGTCGTTTGCCAACCAAAAACCCTGAGCGCTTGTCCATTTTTTTATCCCGCAGTGAATGAGTTTTTATTTTGGCATGGGGCCCAAGCTGCGGGGTGACGCGATGGCGAGCGTGATGGTTCGTGTGATGGCAGGTGTGATGGCAGCCGTGATGGCCTGCCCAAGAAGGCGTTTTAGAGGCACTTGACAGTTCTTGGTGTTGTCTGTACGTCACTCTCACAGTACAATGCTGGTTTTCCAAGTAAGTAGCACGGGCTGATTTCTCAAGCCCTTTTTTTTTGGGTGATTTACTTCTGGTTCGCGTCTGGATTCTGGCTTGTCGCTGAAATTCGGTTTTGCTTGTCTGTCGCGACCTTTCCTCCACTGATTTGATTCACGACTGAATAGACGACTTAAGAGACGAATCGATAGATGACTTGGCAAAACGCGGTTGAAACCACAGTGACAGGCTTGGGCTACGACTTGGTCGACGCCGAACGCAGCCCGCGAGGTTTGTTGCGTGTGTTCATTGACCATCTGCAAGTTGCCGACGGCGAAGTCGCCGTCATCACAGTTGAAGATTGCGAAAAAGTAACCCGCCAGTTGCAGCACGTGCTGGAAGTTGAGAACTGTGCATACGAGCGTTTGGAGGTGTCTTCACCGGGTTTAGACCGGCCGTTGAAGAAGGCGGCTGATTACCAGCGCTTTGTGGGTGAACAAATTGAAGTGACTTTGAAAGTGCCGTTTCAGGGTCGTAAAAAGTACAAAGGCGTGCTCTTGGCGAAGCTGGAAGCAGCGGTCGATGGCGCCGGTGGTGTAAGTAGTGAAGGTGGTGCAGGTGGTGAAGGTTGGCGCATGGTGTTGATCGCCCCGGAGGTGATCGTTCCCAAAGGCACTAAAAAGCCCGCCCCGCAGCCCGAGCAGGCGCTGGATTTTTTATTGGAAGAAGTTCGAGAAGCCCGGCTGGTGCCGGTGGTTGATTTCAAGGGTCGGCGGTTCGCGCCACCCGCTGCTGATGACGGTGCCTCGGCGCCCGAGCAGTTGAACGCAAATGTCGAGTTGGACGGAGATCGTAAGCAATGAATCGCGAACTGTTGATGCTGGTAGACGCCATTTCACGTGAGAAAAACGTGGAACGCGAAATCGTGTTCGGTGCAGTGGAGTCGGCCCTGGCTTCTGCGTCCAAAAAGCTGCAAGGCGGCGAAGTGGACATGCGTGTGTCGGTTGACCGCGACACCGGCGAATACGAGACCTTCCGGCGCTGGCACGTCGTGGCCGACTCCGCCGGTTTGCAATTGCCTGACTCTGAGATCTTGCACTTCGAAGCGCTAGAGCAAATCTCGGACATCGAAGTTGACGACTACATCGAGGAGCCGGTCGATTCGGTGTCGATTGGCCGCATAGGCGCGCAGGCTGCCAAACAAGTCATTCTGCAAAAAATCCGCGATGCAGAGCGTGAACAGCTGCTGACCGACTTTTTGTCGCGCGGCGAAAAGATCTTTGTCGGCACCGTCAAGCGCCTGGACAAAGGCGATGTCATCGTCGAACAAGGCCGCATCGAAGGCCGCCTGCGCCGCAGCGAAATGATCCCGAAGGAAAACCTGCGTTCAGGCGACCGTGTTCGCGCCTACATCGCCGAGGTCGATCCGACCTTGCGTGGGCCGCAAATTTTGCTGTCGCGCAGCGCGCCGGGTTTCATGATCGAGTTGTTTGCGCAAGAAGTGCCTGAGATCGAACAAGGCTTGTTGGAAATCAAATCTTGCGCCCGTGATGCCGGTTCGCGCGCCAAGATTGCAGTGCAGTCACACGACAAACGCGTTGACCCGATTGGCACCTGTGTGGGAGTTCGCGGTTCGCGCGTCAACGGCGTGACCAATGAGTTGGCGGGTGAGCGAGTCGACATTGTTTTGTGGTCGGAAGACCCGGCGCAGTTCGTGATTGGTGCTTTGGCCCCGGCCAACGTGCAGTCCATCGTGGTGGACGAAGAGCGTCATGCCATGGACGTCGTGGTTGACGAAGAAAACCTTGCCATCGCCATTGGGCGCGGCGGTCAAAACGTGCGCTTGGCGTCAGAGATGACGGGCTGGCGCATCAACATCATGACGGCCGAAGAGTCGTCAGCCAAACAAGCCGTTGAGAGCGACAGCGTTCGCAAGTTGTTCGTTGAAAAGCTCGACGTCGACGTAGAAGTGGCTGACATCCTGATTGGCGAAGGCTTCGCCAGTTTGGAAGAGGTGGCTTACGTGCCGATGCAGGAAATGCTGGAAATTGAAGGCTTTGACGAAGACACCGTCAACGAGTTGCGCACCCGCGCGAAAGACGCTTTGCTGACAATGGAAATCGCCAAAGAAGAAAAGGTCAACGACGTGTCGCAAGACTTGCGCGACCTCGAAGGCGTGACGCCGGAGATGATTGCCACCTTGGCCCAAGGCAGCGTTCACACGCGTGACGACTTGGCCGATCTGGCGGTCGACGAGTTGACCGAAATGACCGGCATTGACGAAGAAAGAGCCAAAACGCTCATCATGAAGGCGCGTGAACATTGGTTCAACACCTGACGGGGTTTGCAGTAGCCACTTCAAACCCAAGGTGCCACCGAAATCGCCTTAGACAGCACCTGAGACATTCGAATTTTTTGTAAGACTCCGCAATTCAAGGATTTACCAATGGCTGTGACCACCGTCGCCCAATTCGCCGCTGAGCTGAAACGCCCCGCTGCCGCACTGCTTGAGCAATTGCAGTCAGCTGGTGTCAGCAAAGCGTCGATGGACGATGCACTTACCGACTCTGACAAAGAGCGGCTGCTCGATTTTTTACGCGTCTCGCACGGCACCGCTGTGGGCACTGAGCGCAAGAAGATCACCGTTACGCGCAAATCCACCAGCGAAATCAAGCAGGCTGATTCCAGCGGCAAGGCGCGCACGATTCAAGTGGAGGTTCGCAAGAAGCGCACCTTCATCAAGCGTGACGATGCGCCGGGCGCGCCGGAGGCTGATGAGGTTCCCACCATCGACGATGCCGAGTTGGCGCGCCGCGAGCTGGAAGCTCAACAACAAGCCGAGCTCTTCCGCCGCCAAGAGGCAGAGCTGGAAGAAAAGCGCTTGGCTCGTGAAGAAGCGGCTCGCGTTGAACGCGAAGCCTCTGAGGCGGCAGCGGCCAAAGCAACAGCGGATGCTGTTGCCAGTAAGTTGGCCAGCACGGTCGCCAGCGCGGCCTCTGCAGAAGCTGCCGGCACCCCTGCTGCTGTGGTTCCCGAGCCTGCGACCCCGGCAGCTGTAGAGCCTGCCAAACCCGTGTTGCGCGTGATCAAAGCCGCCGACGTGGTGGACGAGGAAAAGGTTCGCGCAGCCGATTTGGCCAAGCGCCGCAAGGCCGCCGAAGACGAAGCCTCCGCCATTCGCGCGATGATGAACGCACCCAAAAAGGTCGCCGTCGCAAAGAAGGTTGAAGAGCCGCCCAAGGTCGAAGCCATCAAAGGAACCATCCACAAAGTTGTGGGTGCGCCAGGGGCGGTGCCCGCAGCGGGCGCGGCCAAGCCGGGTGACAAAAAATCAGTCAAGTCAGAAAAGTTGTCCTCCAGCTGGGCCGACGACGCGAAGAAACGCGGCATCAAGCCACGCACTGACGGCCCTGGTGGCACCGCAGGCGGCGGCGCACGGCCAGGCTGGCGCGCACCGCGCGGCGGTCGTCGTGGCGAGCGCACCGACGGTTCGGTGTCCACCTTCGTGGCACCTTCAGAAGTTCAAGTTCAAGAAGTTCATGTGCCCGAGACCATCAGCGTCGCTGACTTGGCACACAAGATGAGCGTCAAGGCGTCTGAGGTCATCAAGCAGTTGATGAAGCTGGGCCAAATGGTCACCATCAACCAGCAGTTGGATCAAGAAACCGCCATGATCTTGGTGGAAGAAATGGGCCACACCGCGTTCGCGGCCAAGCTGGACGATCCCGATGCCTTCTTGGAAGAAGACGCTGTGGAGTCCGAAGGCAGCCACGAAATGCTGCCTCGCGCACCTGTGGTCACCGTCATGGGTCATGTGGACCACGGCAAAACCTCATTGCTCGACTACATCCGAACCGCGCGCGTGGCCGCGGGCGAAGCCGGTGGCATTACCCAGCACATCGGTGCTTACCACGTGGACACCCCGCGCGGCATGATCACTTTCCTCGACACGCCCGGCCACGCGGCGTTCACGCAAATGCGGGCGCGTGGCGCCAAGGCCACCGACATCGTGATCTTGGTGGTGGCAGCCGACGACGGCGTGATGCCGCAAACCAAAGAAGCGATCGCACACGCGAAAGCGGCCGGTGTGCCTTTGGTGGTGGCAATGAACAAAATCGACAAGCCCGGTGCCAACCTGGAACGCCTGAAGAGCGAGTTGGTGGCCGAAGAGGTGGTGCCTGAAGAGTTCGGCGGCCCGTCGCCGTTTGTGGCGGTGTCGGCCAAGACCGGGCAGGGCATGGACGATTTGTTGGAGCAGATCTTGCTGCAAGCCGAGGTGCTGGAATTGCGCGCCCCGAAAGATTCGATGGCCAAAGGTTTGGTCATTGAAGCGCGCTTGGACAAAGGCCGCGGCCCCGTGGCCACAGTGCTGATCCAGTCGGGCACGCTCAAGCGCGGTGACGTGATGTTGGCCGGTTCCACCTACGGCCGTGTTCGTGCCATGTTGGACGAAAACGGCAAAGCCATCCTTGAGGCAGGTCCGTCAATTCCGGTGGAAATTCAAGGTCTGACCGAAGTGCCGCAGGCTGGCGACGAGTTCATGGTGTTGTCTGACGAGCGCCGTGCGCGCGAGATCTCCACTTTCCGTTCGGGCAAGTACCGTGACGTGAAGCTGGCGCGTCAACAAGCTGCCAAGCTGGAAAACATGTTCGAGAACATGGGCCAAGGCGAAGCGCAAACACTGGCACTCATCATCAAGGCCGACGTGCAAGGTTCGCAAGAAGCGCTCGCGCAGTCGCTGGTCAAGCTCAGCACGCCCGAAGTCAAGGTGCAGGTGGTGCACGGCGCGGTGGGCGGCATCAGCGAGAGCGACATCAACCTCGCCATCGCGTCCAAGGCCGTCATCATTGGCTTCAACGTGCGCGCCGATGCAGGCTCACGCAAGCTGGCAGAGAACAACGGCGTCGACATTCGTTACTACAACATCATCTACGACGCGGTAGACGAAGTGAAAGCGGCGATGACCGGCATGTTGGCCCCAGAGCAGCGCGAAGAAGTCATCGGCACGGCCGAGATTCGCACGGTGTTTGTGGCGTCGAAGATCGGCACCGTGGCCGGTTCGATGATCCTGTCGGGCTTGGTGCGACGCGGCGCGCGCTTCCGCTTGCTGCGCGAAAACGTGGTGGTCTACACCGGCGAAATCGAATCGGTGCGTCGCCTCAAAGACGATGTGCGCGAGGTCGGCACCGGCTTCGAGTGCGGCATCAAGCTCAAGAACTACAACGACATCAAAGAGGGCGACGCGCTCGAGTTCTTCGAAGTCAAGGAAGTGGCTCGAACCCTGTAAGGCGGCTTTGCTCATCACTGCAAACCCCGCCTTCCCAAAGAAGGCGGGGTTTGTTTTTATGAATTTGCCAAACGCGCCCGCGCAAAACTATGAAACAAAAACGCAGCATCCCCAACCGCAGCTTCCGCGTCGCCGATCAAATCCAGCGCGACGTGGCCAGCTTGATTCGCGATCTGAAAGATCCGCGCATCGGCATGGTCACGATTCACGCGGTGGACGTGACCGTCGACTATGCGCATGCGAACGTGTTTTTCTCGTTGCTGGTGGGCGATGCGCAGCAGTGTGAAATTGCCTTGAACGAGGCCGCCGGATTCATCCGCAACAACCTGTTCAAGAAGCTGCAAATTCACACTGTGCCGACGCTGCATTTCAAGTTTGACCGAACCACCGAGCGCGCGGCCGAATTGAACGCGCTCATCGTGCAAGCCAACGCCACGCGCGCCAAGGAAGACTGAATCGTGTCGCTGGTCTCGTCACTGCCCACACCGCAGCGCGTTCGAGTGCCTCGGCGCGCCGTTCACGGGGTGCTGCTGCTGGACAAGCCGCTGGGTTTGTCCAGCAACGACGCCTTGCAAAAAGCCAAGCGCCTTTACCGAGCTGAAAAAGCGGGCCACACCGGCACGCTCGACCCGTTGGCCACAGGTTTGTTGCCGCTGTGTTTTGGCGCTGCCACCAAGTTTTCGCAAATCAGTTTGGATGCCGACAAACGTTACCTAGCCACTTTGAAATTGGGCGTGACGAC
>JANYJJ010000073.1 GCA_025358485.1 Burkholderiales bacterium
TGGACTGGGCCAAGCCTTCGCCACACCTAAGCAAACACCCCGGCTGAATCCTGCTTGCGTGCCGACACTTCACCCAGCTGATGCATCGTGTCGCCGTAGCTCATTTCCATCACGGTGAGGCGCTTGAAATAGTGGCTGGCGATGTATTCGTCAGTCACGCCGATGCCGCCGTGCAGTTGAATGCACTGCTGGCCCACAAAGCGCATCGATAGCCCCAGTTGCAGTTTGGCTTGTGCCAAGGCGCGGCGGCGTGCGGGCGCGGTGTCGTTCAATTTCAGCGTGGCGAAATAGCTCATGGAGCGGCCCAACTCCAATTGCATCTTCACGTCGGCAATGCGGTGTCGCAGGGCTTGAAAGCTGGAGATGACCACGCCGAACTGTTTGCGCGTGTTCATGTAGTCGACCGTCACTGCCACCAGCTTGTCCATCACGCCCACGGCCTCGGCGCAGGTGGCTGCGATGCCAATGTCGATGGCTTGCTCAAGCGCTGCGAAGGCGGGGCCTGCGGCGATGAGTTCAATCGCCGTCGCATTCTTCAAAGTGATGTCAGCCGCGCAACCGCCGTCTTGCGTCGGGTAGCCGCGCACCGTCAGGCCGGGCGTGCCTTTGGAGACGATGAACAGTGCGATTGCGGCGGGGTCGTTCGCGCCTTCTCTTGCCAAATCATTCACACGCGCAGGCACGATGAACGCACCCGAATGCTCGCCCGCAGGCACCAAGCTTTTCAGGCCGGTGAGTTGCCAGCTTCCATTCACCTGCCTGGCGGTGGTCTCAACATGCGCCAGTTGGTAGCGCGCTGCGCGTTCTTGGTGGGCCAACACGACGCGCTCGGTTCCAGAAGCGATGCCTTCCAACCAGGCACCAGCAGTCGGTGCGTGGCTCAGTTTCAGCAGGTGTGTGGCCACCAAGGAAACCGCCGCAAAAGGCTCCAGCACCAGGCCGCGGCCCAGTTCTTCCATCACCACCATGGCGTCGGTGGGGCCGAAGGCCATGCCGCCTTGGGCCTCGCCCACGTGCAAGCCGGTCAAGCCCAAATCGGCCAGTTCTTGCCAAGCGTGTTGGGAGTAGCCGCCGGTTTTGACGATGCCTTTGCGGCGCTCAAAGTCGTAGCCTTTGTCTACCCATTTGCGCACCGAATCGCGCAGCATGTCTTGGTCTTCAGAAAAATCGAAATCCATGGTCGGATCCTTGTTCGTATTGATTCAGTTCACGAGGGCTTCGATACCTCAGCCCGAACGGGGGGGTGCGGGGGTCAAGCTCCCAAAACAGTTTGCGAAACGATGTTGCGCTGCACTTCGTTGCTGCCACCGTAGATGGTGGTTTTGCGCATGTTGAAGTAGGTGCTGGCCAAGGGTGCGCAGTGGGCTGCGCCGACGTAGTCGCCTTGCCAACCGGCTTCCATCGCGTCTGAAATAAACGGCACGCTATAAGGCCCGGCGGCAAGCATCATCAGCTCAGAAAAACGCTGCTGAATTTCGCTGCCGCGTATCTTCAGCAAGCCCGCCACGTCCAAACTTTGTTTGCCGCTTTTCTCAGCACCCAACACGCGCAGCACCATCATTTCCAGCGCCACGATGTCCACTTCCAGCTTGGCAATTTCATCCCGAAACCGCATGTCGTTGTAGACGCCTTCGGCCTTGGCCACGCGCTTCAGGCGCTCAAGTTCGCGCTTGGAACGGTTCACGTCGGCAATGCCGGTGCGCTCGTGGGCCAGCAAATGTTTGGCGTAAGTCCAGCCCTTGTTTTCTTCGCCGACGAGGTTGTCGATGGGCACCTCGACATTGTCAAACCACACCTCGTTCACTTCGGCTTCGCCGTCAAGCAACACGATGGGCCGCACGCTGACGCCGGGGCTTTTCATGTCGATCAATAAAAAGCTGATGCCGGTTTGCGGTTTGCCGTCGCTGCTGGTGCGAACCAGGCAAAAAATCCAGTCGCCGAACTGGCCCAAGGTGGTCCAGGTTTTTTGGCCGTTCACCAGGTAGTAGTCGCCCTTGCGCTCGGCCTTGCATTTGAGCGAGGCCAGGTCTGAACCCGAGCCCGGTTCGCTGTAGCCCTGGCTCCACCAGACTTCACCGCTCATGATGCCGGGCAGGTGACGTTTCTGCTGCTCGGGTGAGCCAAACGCCATGATGACCGGGGCCACCATCACGGGGCCAAACGGCACCACGCGCGGCGCGCCGGCCAGCGCGCATTCTTCTTCAAACAAATGGCGCTGGATGGAGTTCCAACCCGGCCCGCCAAACTCTTTCGGCCAGGCCCAGCCGTGCCAACCTTTTTTGCCCAAGATGCGCGCCCACTGCTGCATGTCGGCCTTGGTCAAACGCAGGGCGTTGTGCACTTTGTGGCTCAGCTCTTTGGGCAGGCTGGCTGCCACCCATTGATGCACTTCTTCGCGAAAGGCCAACTCGTCGGGGGTGAATGTCAAATCCATGGGGAACCTCGGTTGAAAAGGGCGGCGCTGCTGAGCGATTGACTGTGCAGCATCGGGTCTCGAAGAGCACAAAGTAGTTTTTAGCACGACCGTGCTTAAACGCTTGTCTGCGGGGTGACAAAGGCGCATGCGCCTTGCTCGGGATAATCGCGTCGTGCCTTTGAAATCACCCGCCCCGCCGCCTTCTTACACAGCCACCGTGGCCGCGTTGTCGGTCGGTCAAATCATCTGTTGGGCTGCGCTGTACTACACGTTTTCCTCGTTCGTGTTGCCCATGCAGCGCTCACTGGGCTGGAGCCTGCCTGAGCTGATGGGTGCGTTCACCGTCGGCTTGGCGGTGTGGGGTGCCACCACCTATGCGGTGGGCGCGGCCATTGACCAAGCTTGGGGCCGACGTGTGATGACCTTCGGTGCCGCGCTGGCGGGCGTGGGCTTCTTGTTGTGGTCACGTGTCACGACATTGCCCATGCTTTACGCCACCTGGGCGGTGCTGGGCGCGGCCATGGCCATGACGCTGTATGAGCCTGCCTTCAACGTGCTGACCAAGCGCTTCCCCGACCGTTATGTGCGCGGCATCACCACGCTGACCTTGGTGGGCGGCTTCGCCAGCACCTTGTCGTTCCCGGCGGCCGCGTGGATGCTGTCGCATTGGGGTTGGCGTGGCGCGGCGGTGGCGATTGGCTTGGTGCTGCTGTGCGTGGTGGCTCCGCTGCACGCTTGGGCTTTGCGCGGCACGCCTGAGCTGCCGATCGGAAAGCCGAGTGACCACACCGTGGCCGACGCCACTTTGCATCAAGCCCTGCGCGAGCCGTCGTTTTGGCTGCTCACCGCCAGCTTCACTTTTTATTCATTCGCCGCAGCCTCTTTGTGGGCGCATTTGATGCCCGCATTCGCCGCCAAAGGCCGCACCGAAGTGCAGGCGTTGGCGGTGGTGATTTGGTTTGGCCCGGCGCAGGTGCTGGGGCGGTTTTTGCACTTGTGGTTGGGCCAGTCTGTGCCGCCGCGCACGCTGGGTTTGGTGGTGCTGGGCGGCTTGCCGGTGTCGCTGGCGCTGTTTGCGCTGGCCGATCACACAGCCGCATTACTGCTGTTTGCCCTGCTGTTCGGCTTTGCCAACGGGCTGGTCACCATCGTGCGCGGCAGTTTGGTGCCCGACTACTTTGGCCGCGCCCATGTGGGCCGCATCAGCGGGGCCATGGCGGCCATTTCTTTGATGGCCCGCGCCGCAGCGCCGTTGACGACCGCCTGGCTCCTGACCGCGCTGCCGGGCTACCGCGAATTGATGTTGGTGCTGAGTGCGGTGGGCGTTGCCGCCTTGGTGGCGTTTGCGCTGGCCGAGCGGCCGTCGGCAGTCGTCGCCGTCAGAGCCACCTAACGCTTCTCCAGCCGCATCACATCGTTGTCGCGGCGCATTTGGAAGCGGCTCAAAAAGCTGTTGCCCAACAGCACCACGTCCATCGGCATGGGCATGATGACGGCTTCGATGTTGAAGACTTGCACATCGCCCACACGCACGCTGTCGAGCGTGGTTCGGTAAACCTGCACCGGGCCGTTGGCGGTTTGGCTGTAGCCGCGGGTGCCACTGCGGTAGTTCAGGCCGATGCGGTCGGCTTCTTGCTGACCCATCGAGATGAAAGTGGCACCGGTGTCGACCATGAAGCGCACGGCTTTGCCGTTGATGCTGCCGCTGCTGACGAAGTGCCCGCCCGACACAGCGTTCAGCACAATTTGCGAGCCGCTGCCTTCGCTGGCCGCGCCGCCCAAATTCACCGGCGTGCCACCAGCAGTCAATGCCAACCGTTTGCCGTTGATTTCAACCACCGCGTCGTTCGCGTTGACGCTGACCAATTTCACGCCGCTGTGCACATTGCCTGCAGCCAGCGTGCGCGGCGTGCCGTCAATGACGAGAAGTGCTTTGTTGCCCATGCTGCCGCTGAGGGACACGGTTTGCGCCTGCGCCGCAGCGCACAGCAGCACCGCGCTGGCAGCAACGCAAAGCCGCACTGCGCGCACGCTCAGTCTCGGAAGTTGTTGAACGACAGCGGCGCGTCGGCAATGTCTTTGCGGATCAGCGCCATGGCGGCTTGCAGCTCATCGCGCTTGGCACCGGTCACGCGCACGGTGTCGCCTTGGATGGCGGCCTGCACTTTGAGCTTGCTTTGCTTGATGAGGGTTTGAATTTTTTTGGCGTTGTCGCTGTCGATGCCCGACTTCACCACGATCAATTGCTTGACCTTGTCGCCGCCTATTTTTTCTATCTTGGCGCTGCGGTCCAAAAAGCGCGCATCGACGCCGCGCTTGGTCAGCTTGGCCATCATCACGTCCATGACCTGGCCAATTTGGAAGTCGCTGTCGGCCCAAATGGTGAGTTCTTTTTCCTTCAGCTCGACCTTGGCAGACGAGCCCTTGAAATCGAAGCGGGTGCCAATTTCTTTGGCGGTTTGGTCGATGGCGTTGCGCACCTCGACCAAGTCGGGTTCAAGCACGGTGTCAAAGCTGGGCATGGTCAGGTCTATTCGCAAGTTGGCGTGAATGAAGCAAGGTGCAGATGCGAAAATTCTCCCATGCAAATTGAATCGGGCGTCAGCCTCAAACCCTACAACAGCTTCGGGCTCCCGGCCACAGCAAACACCTTGGTGCGCATAGGCAGCGACGCAGATGTGAGGCGCGTGGTCGATCACCCCGTGCTGGGTTTGGCCCCCAAATTTGTGCTCGGCGGCGGCAGCAACATCATCCTCACGCGCGACATGCCGCAGGTGGTGTTGAAGGTGGAAGTCGTGGGCATGCGCCTGGTTGAAGCGCGGCCCGACGCCTGGATTGTTGAAGCCGGTGCCGGTGAAAACTGGCACGCCGTGGTGATGTGGGCCCTGGCCCAGGGCTTCCCCGGTTTAGAGAACTTGGCCCTCATTCCCGGCACCGTGGGCGCCAGCCCGGTGCAAAACATCGGCGCTTACGGCATGGAGTTGCAAGACCGGTTTGAGTCACTCGACGCAGTCGATTTGCGCACCGGCCTAGGCTTCACTTTGACGGCCGACCGGTGCGCCTTTGGCTACCGCGACAGCGTGTTCAAGCAATCGCTGGCAGGGCTGTGCGTCATCACGCGTGTGCGCTTCAAATTGCCACGGCCATGGCAGCCGGTGCTGGGTTATTTGGAGCTCGAGCGCAAGCTGGTTGAAACCGGAATCGCGCATCCATCGGCCGCACAAATCGCCGATTGGGTCATCGCCATACGCCGCGCCAAACTGCCCGACCCTGCGGTGCTTGGCAACGCCGGCAGCTTCTTCAAAAATCCCTTGGTCACGCCCGAACAATGCCGCGACATCATCGGCCGCGACCCCGAAATTGTTCATTACCCCATGCCAGACGGCAGCATCAAATTGGCCGCCGGTTGGATGATCGATGCCTGCGGCTGGAAGGGCAAAGCCATTGGTGAGGCGGCGGTGTTTGAGCGCCAGGCCTTGGTGCTGGTCAATCGCGGTGGCGCGATAGGGTCTGAGGTGATGACGCTGGCGCGCGCCATTCAGACCAGTGTGTACGGGCGCTTTGGCATCCGGTTGGAGATGGAGCCGGTGGTGGTTTGAACCCGCCAGTGCTTCAAGCTCAGCCTGCGCGCTTGACCACAAACCCCGCCTTTGCCAGCCACGCAACCAGCTTGTCGATGTGATCGCCTTGCACCTCAATCACGCCGTCTTTCACCGTGCCGCCCGAGCCACAAGCGGCCTTGAGTTGCTTGCTCAAAATGACCAAAGCCACACTGTCCAAAGCCAGGCCTTTGACCAAGGTCACGGCCTTGCCGCCGCGGCCTTTGGTCTCGCGTGAGACGCGCAAGATGCCGTCGCCCACCGGTGCAGCCTGCTGCTTGCCGCACACGCACTGCGCCACCGGCAAGCGGCAGGCTGGGCACATGCGCCCGCTGTCAGTCGAGTAAACCAAGCCGCCCGATGACTTCATGTGCAGCGGTCTTTTGTGACCAGGAAATCGGCGCTGTCCTCAGACGGCAACGCCGTCAAGATGCTGCGTTGCTGGCGGTCATAGACCAAGCGCAGTGCGATGCCGTCGTGCGTCAATTTGCACAGGATCACGTGCTTGCTTTGTTTTGAAATCAAAGTCGCGCCGCCATGGGCAATGCGTTTGGCCATCAAGAAAACATCGTTGGTGCTGACGGTCAAACCGTAGCGCTCAGTCAAGCGCCGTTGGGTGTGCAGGCGTTGTGACGGCGTCATTGCAAAACACGTTGGGGGGCCAGGTGCAATCGTTGCAGCAACTCTTGCGCCCAATCAGGCACCACGTTGTTGAAGGCTTCGCTCAAACCGTATTCATCGCCGTCTATCACGGCGGCGTGTTCAACCGTGTTTTGGCCGACGACGGTGAGCGTCAACCAACCGTGCGCACCCGCGTCCCACTCCAGCGCGATGGAGCCGTCTGCTTGCGTTTGCACCTCAAATGCGGGCCAGGTGGTACTGACCAATTCGAGCAGGCGCTCGGCCTCTGCAACGGTCGCCTGAGTAGGCACTTGCCAGTCGCGCTGCGCGGCCAAATTCTGGGCTTCAGCCAAGGCTTCGGCGATGGATTTCACCGCTGCCACACCACGCCGTCGTCGGTGATCAACGCGTCCAGCGGCAGGTCGTCGGCTTGCTCACGCAGCATGGGCAAAAAGCCGTTGGAGTAGCACAGGCCGACCGTCACGGGGCGCGGTCGCAACGCTTTCATCGTGCGGTCAAAAAAGCCGCCGCCGTAGCCCAAGCGGCTGCCTGTCGGGCCGTAGCCCACGCAGGGCACCAGCATCAAATCGGGCTCGAACATTTCAGTGTCTTTGGGCTTGGGGATGTCGTAGGCGTCCAGTTCGGTCGGGCAGCCAGGAAACCACACATGAAACTTCAACGTGCCCGCGTCGCGGTTCACCACCGGCAGGCCAATGCGGCGCACGTCGTTGGCCTCAGACCAGCGGTAGAGCGCAGGCAGCGGATCGAACTCGCCCTTGATGGGCCAATACGCGCCGATGCGTTTTTCAGACCGACCGACCAACCACACGCGCAACGCGCTTTGCAGGCTGACGGCGCGCTCCAAGCGGTCGGGCAAAGCCTGACGCGCAGCGATCAGCTTTTTTCGTTGGGCTGCGCGTTCGTCAACTTCTGAATTTGGGAGAGGCGACTGCGGTGGAGCGCTGTTGGACATGGCGTGAATTCGATGGGCGCGGCCAAATTCCGCTTGTTGATTGTGCAAGACGACGCGCAAGACGACGTGCAATGTGACTTGCAATGTGACTTGCAATGTGACTCGCAAGAGCGCGTGCGCCACCGCGCATGAACCCAGCGGGGGTCTGCCGCGCTGCGCAGGCCTGCTGCGGCACCAACAATTCAAAGCGCGCGCTTGGCCATGCTTCCATCACCAGGTCATTACCTTCGCCAACCGACAGCCTGTCGCCTTGCTCTAACCAATGGTCTGCGCCGCTTGAGGCTTGCGTGATCCAGGCGCGGCCCTGCGTCACGTGCACCCAGCGCGGCCCGGGGCCGATGGTCAGCGTGATGGCTTGGCCGGGTTCCAGCGCCCAATCTGGCGTGCCTGATTCTGAAAGCGTCAATTGTTGCGTTTTGCTCATGCTAAAAATGGACATCGCTGACTCCGCGGCGGCTTTGTATGTCCGAAAGATACGGATGAATCGACAGATAATCCAATGAAATCGGCGGCGACCACTCATCAGATATCAGCATGAATACAACCCGCACTCGGGCACTCAATGTGGGGCCGCTGCGCGCGTTTGAAGCGGTGGCGCGGCGTTTGAACTTTCGCGTCGCTGCAGAAGACTTGTCGCTCACGCAGTCGGCCATCAGTCGGCAAATCAAGTCACTGGAAGACGACTTGGGCGCGGCACTTTTCTCGCGCGGCACAAGGCATGTTGAGCTCACGCCCGACGGCATTTTGTTGCTGCGCAGCGTGGCCCCTTTGTTGCAACGCATGGACGCCAGCGTGCGCCAAATTCGCCAGGCGCGCGGGCGCAAGGTGGTCAACCTGAACACCTTTGCGTCATTCGCGTCGATGTGGCTGATTCCGCAAATGCAAGCCTTTCAGCGGGCCCACCCCGACATCGACATACGCGTGTCCGCCACCGACCGCATGGTGGACATGGACGAGAGTGACATCGATTTGATCTTGCGCTACGGCACCCCGCAACAAGTGCCTGCGGGTGCGCAGCGCATGTTTGGCGAGGTGCTCACGCCCGTCATCAGCCGCGGCCTCGCCGAGCAAATTCGCCGTGGCGAAGCGCCTGCTTTGCGCACCCCGGCCGACTTGGCGGCGCACACCCTGACCGAAGAAGACGACCACCGGCCCAGCGGTGAGTTTTTGAGTTGGCGACATTGGCTGGGCCTGCACGGGCAGCCGCAATTGCAACCGCGCCGTTGGCTGTACATGAACTTCACTTACCAACAAGTGCAGGCGGCGTTGACAGGGCAGGGGGTGGCGCTGGCAAGGGTGGCGCTGGTGGCTGATGCGTTGGCGAGTGGTGATTTGGTGGAGCCGTTTGGGGCGGCGGGGCGGGTAGACAGCCACTATGCGTATTGGTTGATTGCTTCTTCCGAGGCTGCGCCTCGGGGGGAGGTGGCTTTGTTTTGTGAGTGGGTTTTGGGGAGGGCTGCGGCTACTCGGCTGGGGATGGGTGAGGGTTGATTTGCTTTTGCTTTGTTCTTCTCCTGCGGAGACCGCGCCGGGTCTCGGCCCGGCTGCCGAGTAACTTTCATTTGCTGCGCCAAATGAAAGTCACCAAAGCAAAGGCGCTCATTACACATTTGACCTGCTCGCTTCGGTCACAAGACATCTGCCAGTACTCGACCTGTGGGGGCTTACCTACCAAGCGGTCAACGCGGTCCAAAACGCAAATGCACTCCCTCCCCCTGGCAGGGGGAGGGTTGGGGTGGGGTCGACTGCCAACAGTCAACAGAGCGTTTTCAACGCTGAACCGTATTGCCCCCTCCCCTCGACGGGGAGGGTTGGGGAGAGGTGAAAACGTCAAACACTTGCGGTCGTGCGCGACGAACAAATCACCCCTCCACCCGCCACCACCCCGGCAACAACGCCCGCACCTCCCCTCGCGCAAACCGGTTGTCCATCAAATGCAGCACGCCCTCGTCCGATGTCGTGCGAATGATTCGACCGGCCGCTTGAACCACCTTTTGCAAACCTGGGTACAGATAGGCGTAGTTCTGCCCTTCACCGAACAAAGCCTGCATTCGGTCTTTGATTTGTTCGTTCACAGGGTTGACTTGGGGCAGCCCCAGTGTCGCGATGAAGGCACCGATCAATCGGCGCCCTGGCAGGTCTATGCCTTCTGCAAACGCGCCGCCCAACACCGCAAACGCGATGCCGCGGCTGTGCGGTGTGAAGCGCGCCAAGAAGTGTTCGCGCGCGGCTTCCAACATGCCGCGTGACTGCTCCCACATCGGGATGTTGGGGTGCTGCGTTTGCAGCGCGCGGGCTGCTTTTTGCAGGTAATCGAAGCTGCTGAAAAACGCCAAATAGTTGCCGGGCACTTGCGCAAATTGGCGCGCCATCAAATCGACGATGGGCTGCACCGACGCATCGCGATCAGCAAAGCGCGTGGAAATGTGGCGATGCGTTTGCACCTTCAGCTGACGTTCAGAAAAAGGTGACGCTACGTCAATGCACACCGCGTTTTCGGGCAAGCCCAGCATGTCAAGGTGATAGTCCGTGGGGCTCAAGGTGGCTGAAAAAAGCGTGGCAGTGTGGGCGGCTTGAAAGCGCGCTTTCAGATGCGTCGCGGGGACGATGTTGCGCACGCACAGCACCGAGTCGGTGGGCTCGATTTCCGCGACGTCTCCACCAGCGACGAGGCTGATGTCAAACAGCGAGTGGTCGGCGTGGCTGTCGCACATGCGCGCGAAGTGCAGGGTGTCGAAGTACACGCCCAACAAGGCCGTTGGCGTGCCCTCGGGGTGAGCTGCCAAATGTTCAGAAAAAGCAGCGTTCACGTTGCTCAAGGCACCGATGAAGTTCAACGGCAGTTCTTTGCAGACGGCGTAGTTTTGTTTCTGCTGGTTTTCCAATTCCACCCACGCGCGCAGCAGGCGGTTCAGGCTGGATTTGATGGCGCTGGGGGCCGATGAGCGCGCCGCGCTGACCTGGCTCCGTGTGAGCTCCGCGCTGTACATCTTTCGGCCGCGCTCGATCAAATTGTGCGCTTCGTCCACCAACAAACCTACGCGCCACTGGCTGGCCACCGTCATGCCAAACAGCATGGCGTTCAGGTCGAAGTAGTAGTTGTAGTCACCCACCACCACGTCGCTCCAACGCACCATTTCCTGCGCCAAGTAGTAGGGGCAAATTCGGTGCTGCAAGGCCACGGCGCGCAAGGCCGCTTTGTCCATTTGCGGAACCGTCAATGCTTCAACTCTGGCCAGCGGCAAGCGGTCGTAAAAGCCTTGCGCCAAAGGGCACGATTCGCCGTGACAGGCTTTGTCGGGGTGTTCGCAAGCTTTGTCGCGCGCCACCAATTCCAGAACACGCAAGGGCAGCTGCGAGGCACTTCGTTGAAGTGTGTTCAGCGCCTCCAACGCCAAGCCGCGCCCTGGCGTTTTGGCGGCCAAATAAAACACCTTGTCCAAGTTTTGAGTGGCGCTGGCTTTGAGCAGCGGAAACAAAGTGCCCACGGTTTTGCCGATGCCGGTGGGCGCTTGTGCCAACAAGCAGCGCCCGGATGCAGCCGCTTTGAACACGGCTTCAGACAAAGGCCGCTGGCCGGTTCGAAATTCGGCGTGCGGAAATTTCAATGCGCGCAGCGCTTCGTCGCGCGCAACCCGGTGCGCTTGTTCTTGCGCTGCCCAAGCCGCAAAACGCCTGCACTGGCCTTGAAAAAACGCTTGCAAGTCGGCAGCCGAAAACAACTCAGCCAGCACCGTTTCTTCTTGGTTGCCCACGTCGAAATACACCAAAGCCAAGTGCACTTCTTTGAGGCTCAATTTTTGGCAAAGCAGCGCGCCGTAAACCTTCACCTGCGCCCAATGCAAATGGCGGCGGTTGTCGGGCATGGCGTTCAGGTCGCCGCGGAATGCTTTGATTTCCTCCAGCCGGTTGGCGTCAGCGTCATAGCCGTCGGCGCGGCCCCGAACGCTGAGGTTTTCAAATTCACCTGACAAGCTCAGTTCTGCCTCGTACCCCGGCCCGCGCCGCGCCACCACCACGGCTTGCCCCACCACGCCTTCCAGCGCAGTGGCCGACGGCGTGAAACGCAAATCCAAATCACCTTGCTTGGCGGTGAATTCGCACAGAGCGCGCACGGCAACGCGGTAGCTGGCGCGAGGTGAAGCTGGCGGCGACTCAGTCGCTCGTGGTTCGAGGGCCATTGCAGCAAGGCTGTCGAGCATGGGTTTTCGTCGAGGAATGAGGGCGTGCCAATTGATAGAGTCAGGCGAAGCTCATTGTGACGGGCCAAGGTTTTTAGTAACCCCGACTGCACTGGGAAAAAATGCAAACCACCGACTTTCGCGTTGAACTGAACGCGGCCTGCGCATGAAGCTGAGCCGCTTGTGGCAGCCTGCACGAGCGCTGTTTTGGTTGATGGTGACGTTCAACGCGTTGTCGTCGCTGTGCAGTTTTGGGTTGCAAACGCTGCCGCTGAACACTGCGGGCAAGCTGCTGTTGGGCTGCGTTGCCCTGGTCAATGTGGCAGGCGGAATGTGGGCTGCCTGGCTGCTGATCAAAGACCCGATTGAAAAAAACTGAGCTTGTTTGGGTGGGACAGGAAACTGGCTGAATCAATCAAACCCTGGAAAGTCAGTGGCCTTTATCAGCGACGGCAATCTTTCAGCCCAATGTGGGTGCTACCAAAGCGGCTTGTTAGCCCCCGTTCACACTGCGCTGGACATCCCCTGGCTTGCGGTCGTATGGGTCTATGCGCGTTTCGGTTGGGGTGGGTGACGGTCGAGTGGCAGACGGTTTCACCTTGGTCGGCGCATTTTTCGTTTCGGCAGCGGGTTTGGAGGTAATGACACCTTGAGTTCGAGGTGCCAAGGCACCGCCGGCTGAGATACGCACACCTTCTTTGGCGGCTTCGACCCACGTGGCTGCGGCGATGTTCACTGTCGATTTGGCGCCGCGCACTTGGTATATCGGCCCTTGTCCAAGTTTGGACAATTCAGGTGCGTACCGGATTTGAAGCGCGCCACCGTTCAAAGGCTGCCAGTTGGTTTGCTTGTTTAGAAATCCCTGAGCTTTGGTAGGAATATCGTCGAGTTTCATGCGCGCACCGCCATTTTTGCCAGAAGGCACGATGTAGGCAGACGGCATTTGCTGAGTGGACGCCGCTCGGGGTGTCCATACTTTCTGACCTGCGGGCGTGGCTGTTTCGAGCCGCTTCGTGCCTGCTGTGCGGATGTTGTTTCCCCCCATCTGCGTGCTGGCCGGGGCTTGTGCGAGCAAGTCGGTGTTTGAACCAGGAAGTGCTTTGGGTGGAAGTCCGTTGATCGATGCCATGACTTTCTCCGAGATTGGCGATCTCGTGAAATTACAAGCGGATGTTTTGCGGTTTCTTTGCTTGAATTTGTTGTCACTGCAAATTTGGATTGAGCACCGACATCATGCGGCCGGTGTCCTTTCGGCCGGAGATGTTTCTTCCGACTGTCTTGAGGCATCAAAGGAAGGCTTGAGCAGGACGCTCTTCGCTGCCTCATGACGTTCGAAAAGCCACCTCAGCCCGAACGGATTTGGATTGCGTTTTGAGCTGAGCGAACCGTATTGGACTTCGCACCGCGAAGCTGCCCGTTCAGTCGAGTTTTTCAACGGCACAAACGACGTCGCGGCCGATACCCCGCGAAGCTGGTAGGTGTGTGTTGCGCAGCAGTGGTCGACAAAGGCCCGCAGCGTACAAACCGCAGTTCGCGCACTCAGATGTGGGGTTGCGTCGCGGCGGCCGAGGCAAAACGAAAGCTGCGTTTTTTGGGTTTCACCGCCGCTATCGCGGTCGCTTCATTCGAAACAACTGCGCTGGGGTGATTTCAAAGTAGTCACCTGCCCCTCCCGCGCGCAGCACGGGCTGTGCCGCCGCGGTGTCGTAAATACCGTCCACCAGCAATCGTTTGGCAATGTGCACGGCCACCACTTCGCCCAAGGTCAGCCAAGTGGGCACCAGCGCGCCGTCGGCGGCTTGCAGCTGGATGATTTGGGTCAGCTTGCATTCAAAGGCGACCGGGCTTTCGGCAACACGTGGCACCTTGACGATTTGTGATGACGCGGCGGTGAGTCCGGCCAACTCAAACTCATTCACCTCGGGCGGCACGTGGGCGCAGGTGGTGTTCATGGCGTCGGCCAGGGGGCGGGTCACCAAGTTCCAAACAAACTCACCCGTTTCGCGGATGTTGCGCAGGGTGTCTTTTTCGCCCAGGCTGGCAAAGCCGATCAGCGGCGGCGTGTAGTTGAAGGCGTTGAAAAAACTGTAGGGCGCCAGGTTGATCTGGCCTGCCGCGCTGGCGGATGAAATCCAACCGATGGGGCGCGGCCCCACGATGGCGTTGAACGGGTCGTGCGGCAGGCCGTGGCCCTGCCCAGGACGGTAGGAGTGGAAGTCGTCTGAATCAGCACTTGTCATGAACATTGCTTTTTGTACGCTGGTGATTGCGCCCGATTGGCAGCGAATTCAATGTACGCGACCGCCGCAGTCCAACACCAGGGTCAATGCCAGTCATATTTCAGTGTGTGCGACGCAAGCAAACTTTCCTCAACGTCGCAGTGACGTGTGGATCAGTTTCTGACTGTGGGTTGTTCACCCGCCACTTCACCGTGCACCTCACTTGCACTTGCCAACGTGCTTGTCCGTCGCTAACATCTACCGACCGGTCGGTCAATCAAATTTGTTGTCAGTTCGATCAGCTCAGGAGCCGCTATGTCGCAAGCCGTGGTGTTGTCGTCGCAGTCAGGTGCCGTGCTCACGCTCACCTTGAATCGCCCTGCGGCGTTGAACAGCTTCACTGGCGACATGCACACCGCGCTGATGGCGGCGCTGAATCAAGCGGCCACGGAAGTTTCGGTGCGCTGCGTGGTGGTCACGGGTGCAGGCCGCGCGTTTTGTGCTGGGCAGGATTTGACTGACCCCGCAGCCGCCCCCAAGGCCAGCGGCGAGCCGACCGATCTGCGCGACCTGATTGACCGGCACTACACCCCGCTGCTGGCGCGCATGCGCAGCCTGCCTGTGCCGCTGATAGCTGCCGTGAATGGCGTGGCCGCCGGAGCGGGGGCCAACTTCGCGCTGGCCTGCGACATGGTGGTGGCGGCAGACAACGCCAGCTTCATCCAGGCCTTCAGCAAAATCGGTTTGATCCCCGACACCGGCGGCACTTGGTTGCTGCCGCGCTTGGTGGGCGGTGCCCGCGCCATGGGCTTGGCGATGACAGGCGACAAGCTCAGCGCCGCAGATGCGCAGCGCATCGGTTTGATCTGGCAATGCGTGCCTACCGAATCATTGACAACCGAAGTAAAAACACTGGCCGACAAGTTGGCCGCCATGCCCACCGCCGCGTTGGTGGCCACGCGCAAAGCACTGCATGCCGCTGCCAGTTTGAGCTTCGACGACGCCTTGGCCGCAGAGGCCGAATTGCAAAGCGCCTTGGGTTTTGCGCACGATTACCAAGAAGGCGTGGCGGCCTTTCAAGCCAAGAGCGCGCCTGTGTTCACTGACCGCTGATGTCCTCAACATTCATGTTGGAAAACCTGTCACCACAACAACTGGCCGACCATGTGCGTCAGGTCATGAACGCCAAAGACCGTGCCAGCATGGCCTTGGGCATGGACATCACACACATGGGCCCCGGCAGCGCCACGCTGACGATGGCAGTGCGCGAAGACATGCTCAACGGTGCCGATGTGTGCCACGGCGGGCTCATCACCACGCTGGCCGATTCGGCTTTTGCCTATGCCTGCAACTCGCGAAATTTGCTCACGCTAGCCGCTGGATTGAGCACTGACTTTGTGGCTTCGGCATTGCTGGGCGACGTGCTCACTGCCGACGCCGTCGAAGTGGTGCTCAAAGGCAACACCGGCGTCTATGACGTGGTGGTGCGCAATCAGGACAAACAAGTGATCGCAACATTTCGGGGCCGGTCGCACCGCATGAAGGGAAGGTACACATGCCCTTAGTCGACATGCCCGTGAAGTCAACTTCACCGAGTGACTTGGAGCCCATCGAAAAGGCCAGCCGCGACGAGATCGCCGCGCTTCAATTGCAGCGCCTGCGCGCCACGCTCGCACGTGCTTATGAAAACGTTGCGCACTACCGTCAGGCGTTTGATGCGGCGGGCGTTCACCCCAGCGACCTCAAGCAGCTCACCGACCTGTCGCGCTTTCCCTTCACCGTGAAAAGCGACCTGCGCAACAACTACCCGTTCGGCATGTTTGCGGTGCCGCGCGAGCAGGTCGTGCGCGTGCACGCGTCATCAGGCACCACCGGCAAGCCCACGGTGGTGGGCTACACCCAAAACGACATCGACACCTGGGCGCATTTGGTGGCGCGCTCCATCCGCGCGGCGGGTGGGCGGCGCGGCGACATCATCCAAATCTCTTATGGCTACGGCCTGTTCACCGGCGGCTTGGGTGCGCATTACGGCGCTGAAAAATTGGGGTGCACCGTGATCCCGATGTCGGGCGGGCAAACCGAAAAACAGGTGCAACTGATTTGCGATTTCGAGCCGCGCATCATCATGGTGACGCCGTCTTACATGCAGGTGATCTTGGAAGAATTTGCGCGGCAAGGGCTAGACCCCAAGCAAAGCTCGGTGCAAATTGGCATCTTCGGTGCCGAGCCCTGGACCGAAGCCATGCGCCTTGAGATTGAAGGCAAGTCCGGCATGGACGCGGTTGACATTTACGGCCTGTCTGAAGTCATGGGCCCGGGCGTGGCGAGCGAGTGCATAGAAAGCAAAGACGGCCCCGTGATTTGGGAAGACCACTTTTTGGCCGAGATCATCGACCCCGACACAGGTGCCGTCTTGCCGGACGGGTCTGAAGGCGAGTTGGTTTTTACGTCATTGACCAAAGAAGCGCTGCCGATGATTCGCTACCGCACGCGCGATTTGGCGCGCTTGCTGCCCCCGACCTCGCGCGCTTTTCGGCGCATGAGCAAGATCGTGGGTCGCAGCGACGACATGCTCATCATCCGCGGTGTGAACGTGTTCCCGACGCAAATCGAAGAGATCGTGTTGCAGCACGAGCATCTGTCGGGCCAATACCAAATTCACGTCAGCCGCCACGGTTTGTTGGACGAAGTGGAAGTGCGCTGCGAGCTGCAACCGGCTTCGGCGTTGGCTGGCGAAGCGCAGCGTCGCGAGATTGCGGCATGGGCCCAGCAGCGCATCAAAACCATGGTGGGCATTTCGACCCGCGTTTTGGTGATGTCGCCCGATTCCATAGAGCGCACGTTGGTAGGCAAAGCCAAGCGCGTGTTTGATCAGCGGCCCAAGTAAAACCATTCATTTCAAGGAGCTAGCGATGTACACACAAGCCATGGACAGCATGCCCACCGAGGCAAAACCCACCTTGCGCAGCGCCGAGGAATTGCAATTGCAACAACGCTTCGACGCGCGCATCGACGACGGTCAATTCATCGAAGCCAAAGACTGGATGCCCGAGCATTACCGCAAAACCTTGGTACGCCAGATCAGCCAACACGCGCACTCCGAGATCGTCGGCATGCTGCCCGAAGGCAACTGGATCAGCCGCGCGCCCACGCTCAAACGCAAGGCCATTTTGTTGGCCAAAGTGCAAGACGAAGCCGGTCACGGTTTGTATTTGTACTCGGCCGCTGAGACCTTGGGCACTTCGCGCGACGAGATGTTTGAAGCCCTGCACAGTGGCAGAGCCAAGTACAGCTCCATCTTCAATTACCCCACCTTGACCTGGGCCGACATCGGCACCGTGGGTTGGTTGGTGGACGGCGCGGCCATCATGAACCAAGTGCCCATTTGCCGTTGTTCTTACGCGCCGTATGCGCGTGCCATGGTGCGCATCTGCCGCGAAGAAAGTTTTCACCAACGCCAAGGTTTTGACGCGCTGCTGACCATGATGCGCGGCGGCACCGAAGCGCAAAAAGCCATGGTGCAAGACGCGGTGAACCGCTGGTGGTGGCCGTCCATCATGATGTTCGGCCCGCCGGACGACCAGTCGCCCAACTCAGAACAGTCGATGCGTTGGGGCATCAAGCGCGTGTCCAACGACACCTTGCGCCAGAAGTTCATCGACGCCGCAGTTGACCAAGCCAAAGTGCTGGGCGTGACCTTGCCCGATCCCGATTTGAAGTGGAACGAGCAGCGCCAATCTCACGACTTCGGTGCCATCGATTGGAGCGAATTCTTTAGCGTGGTCGGTGGTGACGGGCCATGCAATCGTGAGCGCTTGGCGGCTCGCGTGAAGGCGTGGGAAGACGGTGCTTGGGTGCGTGACGCGGCTTCAGCGCATGCTCAAAAACAAGCTGCCAAAGCCGTTGCACCGAGGCAAGCGGCGTGAGCAGCGCCACCGTTCAGGCCGAGTGGCCGCTCTGGGAAATATTCGTTCGCACCAAGGCCGGGCTGGACCACAAACACTGCGGCAGCTTGCATGCGGCGGACGCCAAGATGGCCATCCAACTGGCGCGTGACGTTTACACACGCCGTCAAGAAGGCAGCAGCATTTGGGCGGTGCCGTCACAGCACATCGTGGCCAGCGACCCCGGCGACAAAGACATGTACTTCGACCCGATGGAAGACAAGGTTTATCGCCACCCCACGTTCTACGAGCTGCCGGAATCGGTAGACCACATGTGATGACAGCATCCATCCAAATCCAGCGCACGCTCGAGGTCCAATACCTGCTGCGCATCGGTGACACCTGCCTCATCTTGGGCCAGCGTTTGGCCGAGTGGTGTGGTCATGGCCCGGTGCTGGAAGAAGACATCGCCCTGACCAACATGGCGCTGGATTTGGTGGGTCAAGCGCGCGCGGTGTTGACACACGCAGGTCAGCTGAGCGCCGCAAAACATGACGAAGACCAGCTCGCATTTCTGCGTGACGAGCGCGACTTTTTCAACGTCACCATGGTCGAGCTGCCCGGCGGCCCGAAAGACAGTGATCACAGTGACTTCGCTTTCACGGTTCTGCGAAACGCCATGGTGGCCACGCTGCTCAAGCTGCTGTGGACGCGTTTGATCGACAGCAAAGACAGCGAATTGGCAGGCATTGCAGGCAAGGCCGTGAAGGAAGCGCGCTACCACCAACAGCACGCTGCTGATTGGGTGGTGCGCTTGGGCGACGGCACGCCAGAGTCGCGTCGCCGCATGGTGGCTGCGCTTGAAAAATTGTGGCGCTACAGCGAAGAATGGTTTGTGGTGGACGCGGTGGACGAGCACGCGTTTGCCAGCGGTTTGGGCCCACGCTGGGCCGATGTGCGCGCCGATTGGAAGGCCGAGATGGCCGATATTTTGGAAGACGCCACCCTCACCGCGCCGCCTGCGTCCCCTTTTCGCAGCACCGGCAAAAACGGCCAGCACAGCGAGCACATGGGTTTCATTTTGGCGACCATGCAGTCGCTGCCACGCAGCTATCCGGGTGGTGTGTGGTGAGCACTCAAAACGCAGCGCAAAGCGAACGCGTCAAGCAAGCCTGGGCTGTGTTGTCCACCGTGCTTGACCCTGAAGTGCCTGCGCTGTCGGTGCGAGATTTGGGCATCGTGCGCGATGTGTTGATCGACGAGCAGGGCATGGAAATCATCCTCACACCCACTTATTCCGGCTGCCCCGCGACCGAGGTGATAGAGCAAGACGTGCTCGCTGCCATCGCCGCCGCAGGCTTGGGCGCTGCCCGTGTGACCCTGCGCCGCGCGCCCGCGTGGACAACAGACTGGATCAGCGAAGACGGCAAACGCAAGCTTTTCGACTACGGCATCGCGCCACCCGGCCCGGTGCTGGACGGCGGCGCGGTGCCCATCCGTTTCATGGCCCGTCAGGCTCAGCTTGAACGCTTGACCTGCCCCCAATGCAAAAGTCAAAACACCGAACGATTGTCAGCCTTTGGGGCCACCGCTTGCAAGGCGCTGTACCGCTGCTTGGCTTGCAAAGAACCGTTTGAGCACTTCAAGCCGATTTGACTGCGCGGTTCATGGACATCACCTTTCATCCCCTCACCGTTCTAAGCGTCCAGAGCGACACCGCCGAGGCCGTGATCGTCACCTTCGATGTGCCTGCAGCGCTGCGCGGCAGTTTTGGTTTCACGCAAGGTCAGTACCTCACGCTGCGCAAAACCATAGACGGCGCAGACCTGCGTCGTTCGTATTCCATTTGCGCGGGCGTGGACGACGGCGAGCTGCGCGTGGGTGTGCGCAAGGTCAAGGGCGGTGTATTTTCCAATTGGATCAACCAGCACCTTCAGGTTGGTGACAGCATCGGCGTGATGGCACCGCAAGGTCGCTTTTTCGTGCCCTTGGCTGCAGCACTCAAGCGGCACCACGTGGGCATTGCCGGTGGCAGCGGCATCACGCCCATTCTGTCGATCATGAAGACGGTGCTGGCACGCGAGCCGCTTAGTCAGTTCACGCTGATTTACGGCAACCGCTTGTTGAAGTCGACCATGTTCAAAGAGGAATTGGAAGACCTCAAAAACCGCTACCTCACGCGCTTGTCACTGCACCACGTGTTCAGCGACGAGCACACCGATTCGCCTTTGAACATGGGCGTGATGAACCGCGACAAGCTGGCCGAGTTTTTGAAATCTGTGGTGCCTGCGTCGCAGATCGACGAGGTCTACATCTGCGGCCCGTTTCAAATGAACGACGAGGCCGAGGCGGCATTGACCGCCATGAAGGTGCCGCAGGAGCGCATCCACATAGAGCGGTTTGGGGTTCAACTTGCGGGCGCGGTTGCAGGTGCGACGCAGGTTGGCGCGGTTGTCCACGAAGCCAAACCTGGCGATGCCGACACCGCACGCATCACGCTGATACGCGACGGCCTGCAGCGCGAGTTTGGCTACAGCAAAGACCAGCCCAGCATCTTGGACGCAGCCACCGCTGCCGGTGTGGAAGTGCCGTTTTCCTGCACCTCGGGGGTGTGCGGAACGTGCCGCGCCAAGTGCATGCAAGGGGAAGTGCGCATGGAGCGCAACTTCGCACTCGACAAGGCGGAAGTCGCCGCTGGCTTTGTGTTGACCTGCCAAGCGCATCCGCTCACCGACAAAGTGGTGCTGTCGTTCGACGAGCGCTGAATTCTGTTCACCGATCACCGACCACAGATCACCCACAACAGCATGTCCCGAAGCCGCGCCACCACGTTCGACGACCAGCAAGCCATGATCTTGAATCACGCCGCGCAACTGTTTGCGCAGCGCGGCTACATGGCCACGTCGATGAACCAGGTGGCCGAGGCTTGCAGCTTGTCCAAGGCCACGCTGTACCACTACCACCGCGACAAATATGGTCTGTTGGTGAGCATTGCAGAAGGTCACGTCACGCGTTTGCATGAATTGGTGGTGGACGTGATGGCGCAAAAACTGAAGCCCGATGCGCGCCTTCGCGAGCTGATCCGTCGCATCGTCAGCGAGTACGCCGACGCGCAAAACGCGCACCGCGTGCTGACCGAAGACGTGAAGTTTTTAGAGCCTGCCGACCGCGAACGCGTGCTGGGCCGCGAGCGCGATGTGGTGGCCGGTTTTGCGCGCGCCGTAGCGGACGCTTATCCGCAAGCAGGTGCGGCGCAACTCAGCAAACCCCTGAGCATGTTGTTGTTTGGAATGATCAACTGGTTGTTCACTTGGATGAAACCGAGCGGCGCTTTGACTCACGAAGCCATGGCCGACATCGTGGCGGATTTGTTTTCGGGCGGTGTACCGAAAGTGCAAAGCGCAGTGCAGCAAGCGCAGAGCGTGGCGGCCTCAAAATAAGTAGCTTTTTTCTTTGACCTTTTTAACCCTCAGGAGACTTCGATGAATCTGAAAAACTTGAGCGCCACCCCACTGGGTGCCGCCGTTTTGCTCGCTGTCAGCGCCACCTTTGCTGCCACGTCGGCGCACGCGGACATCAACGTCGGCGTCACCGTATCGGCCACAGGGCCTGCGGCGTCGCTGGGCATTCCTGAGAAGAACACCATCACGCTGATGCCCAAAATCATCGCCGGGCAGAAGATCAACTACATCGTTCTCGATGACGCTTCCGACACCACGGCAGCCGTCAGCAATGCGCGCAAGCTCATCACCGAAAGCAAGGTCGATGTGATCATTGGTTCGACCACCACGCCCAACTCGCTGGCGATGATTGACGTGGTGTCGGAGTCGCAAACACCGATGATTTCCATGGCCGCCAGTGCCCGCATCGTCGAGCCTGTGGATGCCAAAAAACGCTGGGTTTTCAAGACGCCGCAAAACGACATCATGATGTCGCTGGCCATCGCCGAACACATGGCCAGCAACGGCATCAAGACGGTGGCTTTCATCGGTTTTGCCGACGCGTATGGCGAAGGCTGGTTCAATGAATTTGGCAAAGCCGCTGGCTTAAAGCGCTTGAACGTGGTGGCCAACGAGCGCTTCGCGCGCAACGACACCTCGGTGACCGGCCAAACCCTGAAGCTCATGGCCGCCAACGCCGATGCGGTTTTGATTGCGGGTTCAGGCACACCGGCCGCATTGCCGCAAAAAACGCTGCGTGAACGCGGCTACACCGGCAAGATTTACCAAACCCACGGTGTGGCGAATGCCGACTTCTTGCGCGTGGGTGGCAAAGACGTTGAGGGCACTTTCCTGCCCAGCGGCCCGGTGTTGGTGGCCGATCAGTTGACAGCCTCGAACCCGGTGAAGAAGTCGGCTTCATCCTATGTGGCGGCCTACGAGGCAGCTTTCGGCAAAGGCACGGTATCGACCTTCGGCGGCCACGCTTGGGACGCTGGTTTGTTGTTGACGGCCGCCGTTCCCGTGGCGCTGAAGACTGCTCAGCCTGGCACGCCCGCCTTCCGTGCTGCGCTGCGTGACGCGATTGAACAAGTCAAAGAACTGCCGGGCGCACACGGCATTTTCAACATGTCACCCACCGACCATTTGGGGTTGGATCAACGCGCTCGCGTGATGGTGAAGATCGAGAACGGCACTTGGAAATATCAGCCTTGATGCACACGGTTTAGATTCGCGGCTCCGCGTTCTCCTCACCTCCGTTCGTGTATCTGAACAACCCACTTGAAATTCAGGAGCCACCATGCCCGCCACACTTCAAAGCTACATCGCTGGTCAGTGGGTTGGCAAGCAAGGCGCACAAACACTGCGCAGCGCCATCAACGGAGCGCCAGTGGCGCACACGCACGCTGAAGCCATCGACTTCGAGCACGCCGTTCACCACGCGCGCAAAGTTGGCTTGACCAACTTGATGAAACTTGACTTTCAGCAGCGCGCCGAGCGCCTCAAAGCGCTGGCCAAATACTTGGGTGAGCACAAAGAAAGTTTGTACGCCGTGTCGGCCCACACCGGTGCAACGCGCGCCGACAGTTGGGTGGACATTGAAGGCGGCGCCGGCACGCTGTTTGCCTACTCGGGCATCGGCAGCAACGAATTGCCGTCGGGCAATCTGGTGCACGAAGGTCCCGCGCTGCCTTTGGGTAAAAAGGGCGGCTTCTCAGGCACGCACATTTTGGTTCCGCGCGGTGGCGTGGCGGTGCACATCAACGCTTTCAACTTTCCGGTGTGGGGGCTGTTGGAAAAGTTCGCGCCCAGCTTTTTGGCCGGCATGCCCTGCATCGGCAAGCCCGCGACCAGCACCAGTTATTTGACCGAGGCGGCCGTGCGCCTCATCGTGCAATCGGGCATCTTGCCCGAGGGCAGTTTGCAGTTGGTAATAGGCAGCACCGGTGATTTGCTTGACCGTTTGCAAGGCTGCGACGTGGTCACTTTCACCGGCTCGGCCGACACCGCCGCCATGCTGCGAGTGCACCCGAATGTGGTGCGCCAGTCGATCCCGTTCAACGCTGAGGCCGACTCGCTGAACTGCGCCATCTTGGCTGCGGATGTCACGCCGGACATGGAGGAGTTCGACCTCTTCGTCAAAGAAGTGGCGCGCGAAATGACGGTGAAGGCCGGTCAAAAGTGCACCGCCATACGCCGCGCCATCGTGCCGCGCCAACACATGGCAGCGGTGGCCGAGAAGCTGCGGGTGCGCTTGAGCAAAACGGTGGTGGGTGACCCGTCGGTTGAAGGTGTGCGCATGGGCGCGTTGGCTTCGCATGCGCAGCAAGCCGACGTGGCCGAGCGCGTGACCATGCTGTTGAAGGCGGGCACCACTCAAGTGTTTGGTGCCAGCGACGGCTTCGCGCCGCAGGGCGTGGGCGTCAGCGAAGGCGCGTTTTTTGCACCGACTTTGCTGATGTGCGACAAGCCGTTTGAAGTGGATGCGGTGCACGACGTTGAAGCCTTCGGGCCTGTCAGCACCTTGATGGCTTACGACGATGTGGACGAGGCGATAGCCCTGGCCGCACGCGGCAAAGGCAGCTTGGTTGCCACCTTGGTCACTCGGGACGTGCAAACGGCGGCGCGCGTGATTCCAGCGGTGGCCGCGTGGCATGGTCGCTTGCACATTTTGGAGCGCGAAGCGGCGGTGGAGTCAACGGGCCACGGTTCACCCTTGCCGTTTTTAAAGCACGGCGGCCCCGGCCGTGCGGGTGGCGGCGAAGAGTTGGGCGGGCTGCGCGCAGTCAAACATTACTTGCAGCGCGCCGCCGTTCAAGGCTCACCCAGCATGTTGGCGGCAGTGACGGGTGAGCACGTGCGCGGTGCGGCAGTGCGCGACACACCGGCACACCCGTTTCGCAGCCACTTTGAAGACTTGCAAATTGGCGACTCGCTGCTCACACATCGCCGCACCGTGACCGAGGCCGACTTGGTGGCCTTCGGCGGCATCTCGGGCGACTATTTCTACATGCACTTCGACGACATCGCGGCCAAGAAATCGGCCTTCGGCAAGCGCATCGCGCATGGCTACTTTGTGTTGTCGGCGGCGGCCGGTTTGTTTGTTTCGCCCGCGCCGGGACCCGTGTTGGCCAACTACGGTTTGGACAGCCTGCGCTTTGTGAAACCCGTGGGCATAGGTGACACCATCCAAGCCCGCATCACCGCCAAACGCAAAACCGACCGCAACAAGAAAGACGCCAACGGCGTGGGCCAAGGCGTGGTGGCGTGGGATGTTGAAGTGACCAATCAGTTGGGTGAAGTGGTCGCGAGCTACGACATCTTGACGCTGGTCGCGAAGCGCGCGGCTTAACGCCCTGCCCGTAAAGACTCCCTCCCCCTCGACGGGGGAGGGTAGGGGAGGAGGTGAATTCTTTGAACACAAGCCGTCTCACTGATGAGTTTTCACCTCTCCCCAACCCTCCCCGTCGAGGGGAGGGGGCAATACATTCACTGCCCGTCAAGGGGAGCACCGCATTCGAACGGCCAATCAACCCACGCTTGGGTTGATCAAATGTCAACCCAAGCTTGGGTGGATCAAATATCAACCCAAGCTTAGGTGGATCAAATATCAACCCAAGCTTGGGTTGATCAAGTACTTCGCTCCCGTCGTGCGCTGCCCGTACACAGCAATCGCCTCAGCGCTCAAAGCCTGCGTCAATGAAATCTCTTTGGCGTAGTGGCTGGCGAAAGTAGTTTTTAGCTCTCGGGCCACTCGCGCTTTCATTGCGGCTGCGGTGGCCGCACCGGCGCGGTTCAAAAACGGGAACAACAACCAACCACCGACGCCCCAAGTCATGCCGAAGTTGCGCACGATCTCGGTGGGCCGCATGTCCAGCCCGCCGTAGATGTAGACCTGCTTCATCGTGTTGGAGCCGTAGCGGCTGTACTCTTTTGCGCTGCGATTGATGGCGGCTTCCATGCACGTGATGATCTGCCCGGCCAACACGCCGCCGCCCGTGGCGTCAAACGCCAGCGTGGCACCGGTGGCCACCAAGGCTTCGGTGAGGTCGCTCAAGAAGCTCGGCAGGCTTGAATCGCAAACATATTCAGCACCCAGTTGTCGCAGCACCGCAGCCGCGTCGGCGTTGCGCACGATGTTCACCAATTTGATGCCGTCGGCTTGACAAATTTTGTTCAGCATCTGGCCCAAGTTGCTGGCGGCGGCGGTGTGAACCAAGGCGGTGTGGCCTCCGAGCTTCATGGTCTCGACCATGCCCAGCGCGGTGAGCGGGTTCACAAAACAAGACGCACCTTCGGCGGCCGTGGTGCCCTCGGCCAGCGGCAAACACTGCGCCGCTTTGACGCAGCGGAACTGCGCGTACATCGCGCCGCCGAGCAGCGCCACGGTTTTGCCAAGCAGCGCCTGCGCTTCAGCCGATGCACCTGCCGCCACCACCACGCCCGCGCCTTCGTTGCCCGCTGGCATCGCTTCATTCAAACGGCCTGCCATGCCCTTCATGGCGGCTGCTGAAATGCGCGCCGTCACCACCGGGTGCGTGCCCGTGCCGCTGTAGACGGCGCTGCCCATGTCGGCTGGGCCAAACAGCAAGCCAATGTCAGACGGGTTGATGGGCGTGGCCTGAACGCGCACCACCACTTCGTCGTGACGGGGTGCGGGCGTGGGCACATTGGCCAGCGACAGCACCAGCTCGCCGCTGCCCTCCGAGTTGGCTTGGACTTTGGATTGCAATTGCAAGCCGTTGAATGTGGAAGTTGCGTTGCTCATGAGCGTCTGGGTGGTTTGTTTGAGGTTGAGGTTGCGCGAATAACAGTCGCTGATCATGGCAGAGCGCAGGACAATCTCGTCATGAGCACCCTGACCACGCTGCCCGGCACGCCGCCATCCGCCGCGCCTTTTCAAATGCCCGTGCTGGCGATCGCGGGCTTGGCGCTCGCGGCCATGGCCAGCGGCATTTCGCTGCGCGTGACCGATGCCTTGTTGCCACGCTTGGCCACCGAGTTCTCTGTTTCTGTGGGCCAAGCCTCTCAGGTCATCACCGCTTTTGCTGTCGCCTACGGTTTGGCGCAGCTCATCTTCGGCCCGCTCGGTGACCGCTACGGCAAGTACCGCGTCATCGCGTGGGCCTGCGCGGCGTCTTGCGTCACGTCCTTGTTGTGTGCTCTGGCACCCAGTCACGAGGCGTTGATGGGTGCGCGATTGCTGGCGGGTGCCACGGCGGCGGCCATCATTCCGTTGTCTATGGCGTGGATCGGCGACGCGGTGCCCTATGAGCACCGCCAGCCGGTTTTGGCGCGGTTTTTGATCGGACAGATCACAGGTTTTGCATTGGGCGTTTGGATGGGCGGCTACACCGCCGAGCACCTGCCCTGGCGCGCGCCGTTTGTTGCGGTTGCGGTCTTCTTTTTTCTGATTGCTTTCGTGCTGCAAGCCGTGCGTGCGCGCTTGCCCATTGAAGTGATGCGCGCACCGCGCCCCGATGAATTGCCCAGGCAAAGCCAAGCGCCGCGCATGCTGCGCGAATTTGGGGCGGTGCTTGCGCAGCCATGGGCGCGCGTGGTGCTGTTCACCGTGTTTTGCGAAGGTGCCAGCCTGTACGGCCCCTTTGCTTTCCTGGCCACGCACCTGCACCTACGCTTCGGTTTGCCGCTGTCCACCGTCGGTGCGTTGGTGATGTTGTTTGCTCTGGGTGGCTTGTGCTTTGCGCTGTCGGCTCAGGTGTTTGTGAAGCGTTTGGGTGAAGTGATCTTGGTGCGAGCAGGCGCGTTGTTGATGGCCGTGGCTTTCATCGCCATCGCTTTTGCAGGTGCTTGGTGGTGGGCCGTGCCAGCCTGCACGCTGTTGGGCTTGGGCTTCTACATGATGCACAACACCTTGCAAACCCACGCCACCCAAATGGCCCCCGAACGCAGAGGCGCAGCCGTCGCGTCTTTCGCCGCCTGCTTCTTTTTAGGTCAGTCGGTGGGAGTGGGCATCGACGGCTTGCTGGTAGGCCGCGCGGGCACGGCGTGGTTGATGGTGGCTGGGGCTGTGGGCGTGTTGGCGACGGCTTGGAACTTCAACCGTCAGCGCTCGCTACGCGCTGACTCCAACCCCTCACGATAAATCGCTCACGCGGCCACGGTTCTTCTGGCTTGCGCACTCGATTTGGCGCGAGGCGCGGCAAGCTCATCGCGAACCACCAACCGCACTGCATCGATCACGTTTTTTTGTTGGATGTGAGCCAACAAGGCGTCTTTCATCAAGGTTTGATCCAACGTGACGAATCGCGGCACGCCTAACGAATGAGCCTCTTCCCCTTCACCCCAAAAGCATCGAGCTTCGGCACGCCCTTTTCCGCCACCTGCATCAACTTGAAAAACACATCGGTGTTGTCCATCACTCCGGTGAAGGCCCAGGCTCCGGGGCCGTAGGCGGACAGGGGCACGTCGCTGGCGGTGTGGACTGCCGAGCCGCCTGGCACGTGGCCGGTGATTTGGAAGCCAGCGGCTTTGTCGCGCTCCATCACGGTGTTGGGGTAGGTGGACACCGGGCTGGTTTTGCTGACGGCTTGGGCGGTGCCGGACAGCGGCGCGGCGTTGGTGCGCCAGTCTTCATGACGGTCTGCGTTGGCACCGTAGCCGATCAACAAGCGGAAGTCGATGTCGGTGGTGGCGGGGTAACCGTCGGCGGCGATTTGGTAGCGCGGGAAACCGGCTTGCTCGTAAATACCGACCACTTTGTCGCGCAGATTGGCGGTCTTGCTTGGGCTGGAACCTGCACCCGCACCCGTACCCGCAGCGCCCATTTCTATCAGCTTGGCGTCGGTGAGTCGCGACGCCCCAATCAGCGCTGCGCCCGAGCATTCGTGGTCGGCGGTGACGATGACGATGGTGTCGCCGCGCTCGGCGGCGTAGGCCTGCGCCACGGCCACAGCGCGGTCGAATTCGATGGTGTCCAGCATCCAGCGTTCGGAGTCCATGGCGTGCGCTTGTTTGTCGATGGACGCACCTTCCACCATCAACACAAAGCCTTCTTTTTTGCGCCCTAAAACTTGCAGCGCTTTCGCGGTCATCTCGTCCAACATGGGTTGGTCGGGGAAGCCGTAGTCGTCCACCACGGTGGTTTTATCGCTTGCTGGCGCGCCGATTTTCTTGGCACGGCGGCCATCAATTTTGTCCAGCGCCACGTTCATGTTGCTCAGCGCAAACAGTCCCAGCAGACGGTCGGTCTGAGCCATGTTGATCGCGTCCAGCGCGGTCTTGTCGGCGGCGTATTGATAGCCCGCTTTGCCAAAGTCTTGGATCAAATCGCGCTCGGCGTCCATGCTGCCAGGTGCCGCGCCCCAGCGCTTGACGATGTCGGCGGTGTGCGCGTCGGCCCTGGAATTGCCGCTAGAAAACGCATAGTCGTTTTTGTCTGTGCGACCCGAGCCCGGCGTGCTGGCCGGCAAGAACCATTTGCGCCCGCCGCCCATCAGCACACTCAAGCCAGTCAGATTGCGGTCGTCCAAAAATTGGTCAACGATGCCGGTGCCAGCGCTGCGGTTGCTGGTGTGAACCGCGTTGCCTGCGGGAGTGGCGTCAAACACATCGGCCGTGGTGACCAAGCCCAGCGCCTTGCCCTGCGTGCGGTGCAAATACTCGCTGAGGTACTCGACGCGCGGGTTGTCAAACGGGGCGACGGTGTCGTCGGGGAACACGCCTTCCTCGTTGTTGTTGTTTTTGTTGCCCGACACGTAGGCTGTCATGCCGGGTGATGAATCGGTGACGATGGAGTTGAGCGACGAGGTGCGTACCAAACCAGTGACGGGGAAGGTGTCCATGGCCAGCGGAGCCAGCGGCTTGCCCTGCGCGTAGCCGTTTTGCACGATGCGTGCGGCGGTGCGCTGCGCCACGCCCAAGCCGTCGCCCAGCATGATGATGATGTTTTTCACCTTGCCGCTTTGCAGACCGCTGCGCTGCAAGGCCACCACTTCAAAGTTGCCCCGCGCGGTGACGGTTTGGCCGTCGCTTTGGGTGGCGGTGACGCTGAATTCATGCACACCCGGTTGCGTCACGGTCAGCGCGCGCAGCGTGGCAATGCTGGCGTTGACCGGCACATCGGCCAAACAACCGGCAGCGCAATCACGCAGGGCCACGGGCAAAGTCAACGCCACGTTGTCAATTGAAAAGCGCGCGTCGGTGATGGTTTTGCTGGGGTCGTCGGGGCGCAGTGTGGCTTGCATGTCAAAGCGCTGGCCGGTCAAGAAGCGCGCAATGACGGGCGCGGCGCGTTGGCTGGTGAACAGCTCGCTGGGCGGGGTGAGGCGGCTGACGGTAGGGGCTGCGGCGGTGCTGCCGCAAACAGCGATCAGGCAGAGTGGCAGGCTGAATCGCAGGTTGACCAGCAGGCTGAAATTGACGGTTGAAATTTGCATGATGAGTGTCTCTGGTCTTCGTTTTGAAGCGACTGATGGGATGGTCGATGATGAATGATCAAGGGTCAGCGCGCGGGTGCTGCGCGCGGCTCCAGCAACAGCCTCAACCACACCACGCGCCCGTCCCGCATTTCGAACCGGCCCACTTGCAAGCGACCGGTCAACTGCAAGAGGCCGGGAGTGGCCAGGACGGGCAGGGCGCTGTCAGGGTCGGGCATTTGCACCAGCACGGTGGAGGGCGGCAAGTCGTCGGCTTCGCCGTCGGCATGTGCGCTCATGGTCACTGGCAAGGGCGTCAAAAAAAAGTGGCCGACACCCGGTTCTTCTTGCGCCACCATGTAGCCCTTCAGACGCACGCGTTGCGCGTGGGCGGCACGCAACTGAGCGCTTGGTTGCAGCCCTGCCGGGCCGACGGGCGATTGGTAGAAATCGCGGAATTTCAGTTCCAAGGGCCCAGCGGTGGGCGTGGCGTTTGCGTTTGCATTTGCGTTTGCATTTGCATCTGCATGCGCATCTGCCGCAAGAACCCGCGCTGGCAATATCGCCAACCCTGCAGTCAACACCGAAGCGCCACAGAGCAGCACGATCCCGCCCCATGTCTTAACGGCCGACAACCGACAGAAGGAATTGTTCATTTCAAAGCCCATTGGGTTCATTGAGTTCGTGACGGCAAACACCATAAGCCGGCCACTAAACTTCTTGGTGACACTGCAATTTGACACTCCTTTGCGGCACCTGCTGGCCGCCCGAATTTCCGCCTCACGCATCACCGCATTGACATGAACGAGTTCAGCCTTCCCGCAGCCGATCGACGTGAGCACGAACGCAAGCCCCTGCGCACCGAAGCCCACTTGTTGCCACCGGGCCTAGCCCCTTTTCCAGTGCGCCTCATCGACATCAGCGAAGGCGGTTTGCGAATTTCCTGCTCGGTGAACCCGCCGCTCTTGTCGGTGAGCGTGATCCGCCTGGCCCTCCCCAACCCGCAGCGCACGGGCATGGTGATGGTCGAGGTGCGTGTGCAAATCTTGAACAGCATTTACGCGCGCACTGAATCTGGTTTTCGTGTGGGGCTGAAGTTTTTGGATCTGCCCGCTGCAACCCGTAGCAGCATTTCCGCTTACTTGGCGAGCTGAGTTTTTTGCGCTGCTTTGGTCGTAGTTCTGTTTGCAGTTTTGTGTGTGGTTTTTTGTGCGCTTTTGAAAGAGACAGCCGCATGAAACCCAGCCGGTAAATGGCTCGGCAGCAAGTGCAAATCAGGCGACGCTTTGAAGTGCGCCAGCAGCGCGTCCACCACCACGCGCACACGCGGTGCCAAATACAGCCGGTGCGGATAGTGCAAAACAAATTCGCGCGCGCTGGCGTCGTGGCTGCTCCCCAGCACCAGCTTCAAACGGCCTGATCGCAGGTATGGCAGCGCGTGGTAGAGCCCGACCTGGGCGATGCCGCCGTCGGCCAAGGCCACGTGCAGCAAGGCTTCAGAGTCGTTCACGAAAATGGACGCGGGCGGCTGCACTTCAGCCTGTGCGCGCCGTCCCGAACCACGAAAACGCCAGGTGCTGATCGTTCCGTCTGAAAAGCGCATTTGCGCGCTTTGGTGCTGCGCCAAGTCGGCCGGGGTTTGCGGTGCGCCCGCACGCTTCAAGTAGGTCGGGCTGGCCACCAACACCAAGGGCAGGGCGCAAATGCGCCTCGCCACCAAGCTGCTGTCTTCGATCACGCCGCCGCGTATTCCGATGTCGTAACCCGCGGCCACCAAGTCGACCGCGTTGTTGTCCAAATGCAATTCAATGGACAGTTGCGGGTGCGCCTTGGCAATGGCTGGCAAGGCGGGCACCACCCAATGCCGACCAAAGGCCGTGCCCACCGACACGCGCACTTTTCCTGACGCCGTGGCGGCCGATTGGCTCACGTCCGCCACGGCTTCGTTCAAAGCGCGCACGGCGGCGCGGGCTTTCTCTAGAAACCGGCCACCCTCGGGCGTCAGGCGCAAGGTGCGGGTGTTGCGCTGTATCAAGCGCACGCCCAAATCGGCTTCCAGCTTGAGCAGGTTTTTGCTCACGGCCGCTGGCGTCACGTCCAAGCGGCGCGAGGCCTCGGCCAAGCTGCCTGCGTCGGCCACTTCGATGAACGCCAACAAACCTTGAAGCTGTTTCATGGTTTTGATTTTCAACCTAAAGTTGTGATGGCATCAACCAACAGCTACTTTTCAGTCGTGGTGCGAAAACTTAAATTCTCACCCATGCCCTGCGTCGCAAGGCAATCTACGGCAACAGGAAATCATCATGAACACCTCAATGAAAATTGGCATCATCGGATCAGGCACCGTGGCACAAACTTTGGCCGCAGGCTTTTCGAAGCACGGCCACTCGGTGATGTTGGGCACCCGCGAACCCGCCAAACTGGCTGAATTTGTGGCGGCGCATCCGCGGGTGCGCGTGGGCAGCGCGGCCGAGGCCGCCGCGTTTGCTGAACTGGCGGTGCTGGCGGTCAAAGGCACGGCTGCCGTTGAAGCGACACGCCTGGTGGCCACGCAATTGGCTGGCAAAGTCGTGATCGACACCACCAACCCCATCGCCGACGCAGCACCCACCCACGGCGTGATCAGCTACTTCACCGGCCCCAACGAATCGCTGCTGGAGCGCTTGCAAGCCGCTTGTCCGCAAGTGAAATTCGTCAAAGCCTTCAACTCGGTGGGTGCCGCCGGCATGGTCAACCCCGTTTGGGCCGGTGGCCCGCCGACCATGTTCATCGCTGGCGATGACGTGGCCGCCAAAGCCGTTGTGACCGGCGTGTTGACGCAGTTCGGTTGGGACACCGCCGACATGGGGAGCAGCACCTCGGGCCGCGCCATCGAACCCTTGTGCATGTTGTGGTGCTTGCCCGGCATCTTGAACAACCAGTGGTCGCACGCCTTCAAATTGCTGCGGGCCTGAGGCTTTTCAGAGAAATAGAGTGGGTATGACCCCGACTTCAAGTTAGGGGGTTGCTTGATCGCGTGGGGGGAGAAGACTTTTTGCCGCGATAGGATCCGACGAAGAGCTTCTCCGCTTCTAGGCGAAGCGGTTTGTTGAGCTGTCTGCGTGTTGAAGTCTCCTCACAGGTTGTTTCTTCGAAAGTCAATGCTCAAGCAGCATCTGAGTCACGCCGGCGAGGTTTTTCTATTCCAGCGCAGTTAATTTGGCAACCTGAAGTTTGCTGATCAAGTTGGTGCGTTTCAACTGATTTACCGGGGCGTCAATTTCTATGAATCGAATGACAAAAGACCTGAAAAATTCGGCCGCCCTGGTTTTCCTTTGCATCAGCCTTGCCGCATGCGGCGGCGGTGGCAGCAGCCCAGAACCTGCGAGTCCTGTGGCCGGTGGTGGGACTACCCCGTCGACGCCTGCGCCGGTGACGCCTGTGACGCCTGCGCCGGTGACGCAAGTCACCCCGGTGACGCCTGTGACGCCTGCGCCGGTGACGCCCGTCACGCCGGTTACCCCAATCAGTCCAGTAGCGCCAACCCAAGAAATACTGAATCCGAATTTGAGCGGAAAACTCATCATGTCGGCCCCGTACGATTACATTGAGTTCGACGTTGCGACGGGTGTGTCACGCGCGCTGCGGAGCACTAAGGGCTCAATTGCAGTGTCTCGTGACGGCACCGAAATCACCGTGAACAATGCCTACCGCGAGGATGTTTCGGGCGTTTCGTCGTTTGAGGAAATCATCATCATGAACCGCGACGGCTTAACAACCGACCGCGTGTTGGTGCGCGAAGGCATCGGCGGCGTCTCGCTGATCTCCCCCGACAAAAAACACATCATGCTGGAGTGGCAGTCAATTGATTTGGGAGATGCGGGCGGCGTCAGGGTCATCACTGTCTTCGACCGCAGCGGCGCGATTGTTAAGCGATTCACCAATTACGGCAGTTACCAATGGATGCCGGACGGCCGAATTTTGCTCACGCGCGGCAGCGGTATTTACGTCAGCACGTTGACCGGCAGCCCCACACTGATCAAAACGATCGCCAACGAAAGCCCCGCCGCCTTGCGTGTGAGTCCTGACGGGAACAAGGTGGCTTTCACCATCGGTGATTCCGTCATCAGTTCCAATCACACCTGGATCATGAACATTGACGGCAGCGGATTGCGTCAGGTGTCAACATCGTTCTCCAACGATCAGCCCGAAGAGTTTTCTCCTGACGGAAATACCCTGTTGGTCTCGCAGGGTATCAACTACGCCACAGTGGGCCCCGGCTACGCATTTGCCGGCTGTGCGGAGCTTTACGCGGTCTCACTGGCCATCAGCGGGGTAGCCAACATCACCGCTGCCGTGAGACCTGCTGGGGTCGTGAAATTGCGAAGCGTTGACACCGACGACGGCGCTGTCAAAGAAAAAACCTGCGGTTTTTCAAACATCAGCTGGCGAGTTCTTCCCGAGCTTCCGGTGGCCGTTGCAGGATCAACGCCCAGCGGTGCAGGGCTGAATAAAGGACTCACCGGCACGGCAATTTATGGTTTTGCCGGAGACGTCTACAAGAGTGACATCTCAAGTGGCGCGACCACCAAAATCATTGGAATATCGAATGCGCCCGGCGTCTCTTTTGACGGCAGTGAAATAGTGTTGACCGACCGATTTGCCGCCGGAACCAATGTGAACCAAGCGGCTGTCACATTTCACACGGCTTCGGGTGTGCAAACCTCTCGAATCAATGTGCTTGAGGGATTTGATGGTCGCGTGAAGCCAGGACCCAATAAGAATTTGTTGGCTGCCGCTTGGCATAACCTCGATGCTGGTGACCCTGGCGGTGCAAATTTTATTAATATCTTTGATCGCACCAAAACCGAACGAGTGTATGGTGGAAACTTATTTGTGAAGATTGCACGTTTCACGACGATACCAGGTCTGCGTGATACCCAGCCTCCAGTTTTCCAAATCCTGATAGCCCGAGCGAGCAGGCTTGATTCCAGGAGGTCGCCTTGACGATCTGG
>JANYJJ010000100.1 GCA_025358485.1 Burkholderiales bacterium
ACCGGCGAGTCGGCCGGGTTGACCTTGCGGTAAGACGGCAGCTGCGTCATTTCTACGGGCAACGTGCGCTGTGCTCGCAACAGTGCTGCCTGCACATCAACGGCGGCGGCGTCGATGTCGCGACCTTCCTCAAACTCCAAAGTGACCGAAGTGGATCCCAAAGTGCTGGCCGAACTGATGATGCTCAAGCCGGGGATGGTTTGAAACTGCTTTTCCAGCGGCAGCGCCACCGAGGTGGCCATGGTCTCGGGGCTGGCCCCAGGCAGCGCGGCCGAGACGTTGATGACCGGCGTGTTGTAGCTAGGCAAAGCCGCCACCGGAATTTTTGTGTAAGCGATGGCACCTGCCACAACCACTGCGAGGTTGAGCAGCACCGTCATCACGGGCCGACGAATGAACAGTTCAGACAGGTTCATGGGCGAGGTGCCGTTTGAGATGCGCCAGGTGCGGTCAATGGCGCCGCACTACCAAGTGCACCGGCAGGTGCACCACCCGAAGCTCCACCAGAAGCACCACCAGGTGCTCCACCAGCGGCTCCACCAGCGGCACCACCAGCGGCACCACCAGAAGCCGCTGCCGATGCCGCGCCCGCCCCGGCCGCGCGTCCACCGCGCGCACCGCCAGCATCTGGCGCACGCTCAATCAGTTGCGATCCAGGGCGCACGTTTTGTCGGCCGTCGAGCACAATTTTTTCACCCGCGCGCACGCCGCTGACCACCGCTTCCAGGCCCGCCGCTTGCAGCAATTCGATGGGCCGCAGCGCCGCCTTGCCGCCCGCATCCATCACGTACACCGAGCGGCCACGCGCGCTTTGAACAATTGCAGCCTGTGGCACGAGCACAGCATCTTTGATGGTCTGCACACCCATCTTTACGCTGACAAATGCACCTGGCCACAAAGCCGAGTCTTTGTTGTCGAACACAGCTTTGACTTTGACGGTGCCCGAGCTGGCATCGACCGCGCTGTCCACAAATTGCAGTTTGCCGGTGCGCGGCTTGGCTTGCTGCGGCAACAGCGCCGTCACCGGCGCATTGCCCGATTTAAGCGCTGCCAAGGCATCACCCACATTGCGCTGAGGCAGGTTGAAACTCACAGCCACCGGGTCGAGTTGGGTGATGGTGACCAGTGGCGTGGTGTTGGCCTGCACCGAACTGCCCGCGAACACACTCACTGCACCCACACGCCCTGCAGAAGGCGCGGTGATGCGGCCGTAGCCCACCGCCACAGCGGCGGCGCTGATGGCGGCGCGATCGGCCAGCAGCGTGGCGGTTTGTGCATCAACCAAAGCTTGGCTGGTGTCCACCGCACCTTGCGAAACAAACTTTTGCGCCAACAAATCGCGGCTGCGTACAAGCTGGCGCTGTGCGTCGTCCAAGGTGGCTTGGTCTTTAACCAACTGCGCTTTGGCTTTGCTGACGTTGGCTTCATCGGAGCGCACATCGAGCGTGAACAAAAGCTGGCCCGCCTTCACAAAGTCGCCTTCGCGGATGTGAACCTGCTTGATCACGCTGCTGACTTGAGGGCGCAACTCGACATTGCTGAGCGCACTGACGGCGCCGGTGGCATCGAGCTGAATTTCAAAGTCGCGTTGCACCGCGCGCACCACAGTGACACTCACCGGCGGCGCTGGCGGCGCTGCGGCTTGCGCCCCCGACCCAGCAGGAGCAGCCGGGTTGGCTGCGTTGACCCCAGAGGCCGCTGCCGAAGCGGTGACGCTTTGCGCTTGCTGCTGCGTTTGCATGGCCTTGCCGGGCCCGAAAAACCAAGCGGCTGCACCGCCACCGGCCACGACGGCGGCCACACCGGCCATCAAAAGTTTGTTCATCTAAAACTTCAATTCCAAAGAATGTGAGCGAACGCCCCACGGCGCATCGGTGAACAGAATGTAACGCGACGTTTCATTCAAACACGTAGGCAGGATCGGCGCCGTTTGAAGACCAAAAACCACAAACCCAAGTTCAGTGTTTGCCGGTAGATCCAAAACCGCCCTCACCACGATCCGAAGCGTTGAACTCATCAACCCGCTGAAACTTCGCTTGCACCACTGGCACGATCACCAACTGCGCCAGCCGCTCCATCGGCTGCACGGTGAACGGAATTTGGCTTCGGTTCCAACAGCTGACCATCAGCGGGCCTTGGTAGTCGGAATCGATCAGACCCACCAAGTTCCCCAAGACGATGCCGTGTTTGTGACCCAGTCCCGAGCGCGGCAGGATCATCGCGGCCAAGCCGGGGTCAGAGATGTGAATGGCGATGCCGGTGGGCACCAGCGTGGTTTGGCCAGGTTGCACCACCAACGGTGCATCCAGGCAGGCACGCAGGTCCAAACCCGCACTGCCAGGCGTCGCGTAGGCAGGCAAGGCGTCGGCCATGCGGGAGTCCAAAACTTTCAAGGCGATGGTGGTCATGCAGGGAGCTTGGTGGGGTCGGACTTGTTGTTGAGACGAGACGCAACTTCCAAGACGAGCTGGCGCGCCAGCGTGAGCTTGTCGGCGCGCGGCAACTCACGGTGACCTTGCGCATCCACCAACGTCAGCGTGTTGTCGTCTCGCCCGAAGGTGGCGGGGCCCAAATTGGCCACGATCAAGGGCACATTTTTACGAACCAATTTTTCGCGCGCATGAACCAAAATGTCGTGGCTTTCAGCGGCAAAGCCCACGCAGTAAGGCGGCTGCGGCAAGTGCGCCACGCTGGCCAAGATGTCGGGGTTTTCGACAAAGTTCAACATTGGCGTGGCGTTGTTTTTGTCTTTCTTGATCTTGCGATCAGACAGCGCTGCGGGTCGCCAATCGGCCACGGCGGCGGTGGCCACAAACACGTCGTTCTGCGCCGCCAGCGGCATCACCGCATCGAACATTTGTTGGGCCGTGCGCACGTCGATGCGGCGCACGCCGCGCGGCGTCGGCAAGTGCACCACACCGGCCACCAGTGTCACTTCAGCACCGGCTTCAGCCGCCGCGCGGGCAACGGCAAAACCCATCTTGCCGCTGGACAAATTGGTCAGGCCGCGCACCGGGTCGAGTGGCTCAAACGTGGGCCCGGCGGTGATGAGCAAGCGCCTGCCAAGCAAGGCTTTGGGTTGGAAGAAAGCAATCACTTCGTCCAACAATTCTTCGGGTTCCAACATGCGGCCGTCGCCGACTTCACCGCAGGCTTGGTCGCCGCTGCCGGGGCCAAACAGCGTGGCTCCGTCGGCGCGCAACTGGGCGGCGTTGCGCTGCGTGGCAGGGTGGGCCCACATCTCGCGGTTCATGGCCGGGGCCAACAACAACGGGCAGGTGGCCAGCGGTCGGGCCAAGCACATCAGGCTGAGCAAATCATCGGCGCGGCCGTGCAACAACTTGGCCATGAAGTCGGCGCTGGCCGGAGCCACCAACACCGCATCGGCTTCGCGCGTCAGGTTGATGTGGGCCATGTTGTTGGCCATGCCAGCGGCCGACCGCGAGTCCCACTGGTTGGTGAACACCGGGCGGCCAGAAAGCGCTTGCAGCGTGACGGCGGTGATGAATTGCTCGGCCGCTTCGGTCATCACCACCTGCACCGTGGCACCCGCTTTCACCAAGGCACGCGTCAACTCGGCCGCTTTGTAGCAAGCAATGCCGCCTGACAAGCCGAGGACGATGTGCTTGCCTGTCAGCTCCAAAGGCGCTGCGGTGTTGATTGCCATCACAGCGCTGTCCACGCACGTTTGAGGTCTGACCAATTGAACAGCACACGCACCGCCTTGCCGTAGACCTCTTGGTGCGGCAAAAATCCCCACACGCGCGAATCAGATGAGTTGTCGCGGTTGTCGCCCAACATCAAATACTGACCGGCCGGCACGCTGCATTCCCAGGCCCCGGCGTGAGCGCTTTGGCAGTTGGCGGCCAAGCCTGCATCAGCCAAATTCAACAGCAAACGGCCTTGCACAAACGGGTTGATTTTCAGCGTGCGTTCGGGCGACGCCGCGGACTCGCGCACCAGCCATTGACCACGGTCTTCGCTCGGGTGATCGGGCCCGACGTTGTCGTTGAGCACCTCGGTTTTCAACGGCAAACCGTTCACGCTGACCGTGCCTTCGTTGAACACCACGCGGTCGCCCGGCAAGCCGATCAAACGCTTCACGTAGTACTGCGACACATCGGGCGGGTAGCGAAAAACCACCACATCACCGCGCTGCGGCTGGCCGGTTTCGATGGCCGTGTTGGTGAAGGGCAATCGCGGCCCGTAGGCCAAATGGTTCACCAGCAAATAGTCACCCACACGCAGCGTTGGCTCCATCGAGCCTGATGGCACCTTGGGCCAATCGGCCACCGCCACGCGGCAAGTGAACATGAGTGCCACCACCACAAACAGCTCGGCCCCAAAGCTGACCCACAGCGGCTTCTTGGTCAACGCTTCGCCGCGCCGATTCAGGCCGCGCAACTTCACATGCCAAGCCACCCACAGCGCACCGGTGACCAGCGTGGCGAGGAACAACATTTCATTGACGGAGAAGCCGATTTGCATGGGTTTGATTCTCACTGATTGAAGCGTCGATGGGCGCCTGGCGGAGCAGCGCTGGGGCACCTGGCGGAGCGGCGATGGGCACCTAGCGGTGCGGCGGTGGGCGCGTGGCCCTTCGATACCTCAGGGCGAACGGGTTTGGTTTGGTTTGGTTTGGTTTGATCTGCCTATCGATCCAACCAGCGTCGCGTCGAATAACTCAGCACGTCCACGAGTCCTACCAAAGCAATCATGCCAATCAGCACGGTGCTGGTTTCGCGCATTTGGAACAAGCCCAGGTGGTAGCTCAGCATTTGGCCCAAGCCGCCTGCGCCGACCACGCCAAGCACCGCCGCAGCGCGGATGTTGTTCTCCCAGCGGTACAAGGTGTAGCTTATGACTTGCGGCCAAATTTGCGGCAGCGTGGCGTACAAAAAGATGCGCACTTCGCCGACGCCGCGCACACGCAAAGCGAAGGCGGGGCCGGGCGCGGCGTTCTCGATGCTCTCGGCAAACAAGCGTCCCAGCACGCCTGTGGTGTGCAAAGCCAAAGCCAGGGTGCCAGGGAAAGGGCCCAAGCCTGCGGCGATCAACAACAGCGACGCCCACACCAATTCGGGCACGCTGCGCAGCGCGTTCAACACCAAGCGCACCACCGGCTTGGCGCGCGCAGGGTCGTCTGCATGAACGCGGCTGGCGGGCAAGGCCAACAGCAAACCGCCCACGGCCGCCAGCAGGGTGCCCAAGGCCGACATGGCCAGCGTCTCCAACAACGCGCTCCAGATTTTGGCCAAGAAAGCAGACGAGGTTTCGGGCGGGAAAAAACTCATCAAAAACCGCCCCATCTTCAGCAAGGCGTCAGGTGCTAAAAACTCGCGCCACTGCAAATTCAGCGACCAAAAACTGGCCACGATCAGCGCGGTGATGCCGATGCTGACCCAGTACGCCTTAAACGGCGCAGGTTTCGCTGCTTGAGTGAAGCCGCTCATCCCAACGCCCTGCGCAACCCAGCACTCAGCCGATCAGCCAACGCCACCAAGCCCATAAAAATGATGAGGATGGTGCTGACCTCAGCGCCCGCAAACATCTTGGCAGCGGTGTCAAGCTGCTGCCCCAACCCGCCCGCACCAACAAAGCCCAAAACCACCGACGAACGTATCGCGCACTCCCACCGATACACGGTGTAGCTGACCAATTCCGAACCGCACTGCGGCAAGGTGGCGTAGAAAAAAGCCTGCATGCGCCCTGCCCCGTTGCGCAGCAAAGCTTGCGTGGGCGCGGGGTCATCGGCTTCCAGAATTTCGGCGTAGACCTTGCCCAACATGCCGCCGTAGGCAATGGCAATCGCGATGACGCCAGAGGTGGGGCCCAAGCCCACCACGCGCACAAAAATCAGCGCCCACACCAACTCCGGCACGCTGCGCAACACGATGGCAAGCCAACGCGCTGATTGGCGAATCACATAAGGCCCTGCGGCCATGCGGCCTGTCAGTGAAGACACAGACAAACGCGCGGTGGACAGCAACGCCAAGGGCACCGCCAGCACAAAAGCCAGTGTCAAACCAGCGGTGGCAATGGCCACTGTGCGCCAGGTTTCTTTGGCCATCAGCAGCAAAAATTCAAGGTCGTGACGCGGCGGGACAAAGGTGACCAAGAACTTGGCCGTCGACTTCAAGCTGCGCGCGTCAAACAACTCCCACGGTTTGAACTCGGTCCACACCAGCAGTGGCCACATCAGCACGGCGGCCAGGAGCAACGTGCCCCAGCGGCCGCTGGTGGCGGGGTCGCTCGGCGTCAAGAGGGACGCGCGCAATGTGACGGCAGCGCTCATGTGCGTTCAGCGCTCACGTGCGTTCAGCGGCAGGTCACGGAGCGCGCAATTTCAGGCGCGTCGTCGATCAACGCCGCCGCGCCTTCGAAGCTGGAATTCAACTCGTCTTCATGGTCGGCGTACAAATCGCGCAGCATGGCGTCAGTCACTTCGGCAGCAGGTGCGTCGAAGGCGATGCGGCCACCCCGCAGCGCGACGATGCGCTCGAAATGCGCGCGTGCCACTTCCACTTGGTGCAGCGTGGTGATCAGGGTCGCACCGCGCGCGGTGGCGGCGTTCACCAAGGTGGTGATGGCTTGCTGAGACCGCGTCGGATCCAGCGCTGACAGCGGCTCGTCTATCAACATCAATTCAGCGTTGGACACCAGTGCACGTGCCAAGCCCACGCGTTGCCGCTCACCGCCCGACAAGCGGTCTACGCGCTCGAAGAGTTTGTCGGCCATGTCGAATTGAGCCAAGGCCGCTTGCGCCGCCGCGATGTCCACTGGACAAAACAATGACCGCACGCTGGCCCACCCACTCAGGCGCGGCAACTGGCCTGCCAACACGGCGGTCACGACCCGTTGACGCGGTGGCAGCGGCGGCGTTTGCGGTGCCAAAAACAAACGCGCACGAAGCTGATGCAAGGCGCGCCGCGACAAAGCCCAGGGCTGCGTTTGCAACAGACTCATGCTGCCGCTGACAGGCTTGAGCGCGCACGCCAGCGTGTGCAGCAGCGTGGTTTTACCGGCCCCCGACGGGCCAATGATGGCGACCACTTCGCCTGCCATCACGCGCAAATTCGCGCCTTCAATCGTGACCGCACCCGCTGTCGCACCCACGCGCGCCGCGGCGTGGCGAACGCTGACGTGGGTCAGCTTTAGCACCGGCAACGGCACTGGCGCAGGCACAGATACAGGCACCAGCAGAGACGTCACCCGTCTTACTTCAACAAGCCCGCGTTTTCAGCAGCCGACTTGATGCCGTTGTAGTTTTCAACGCTGGTGGGTACGAACTTGGCGGCGCGTTGCAGCTTCAAAATTTCAGCCCCTTGTGGCGTGCCGGCGTTGAGGTCGAGGAAGGCGCGGGCAATTTTTTCGCGCAGCGCGGCGGGCATGTCAGCGTGCACCGACCAGTTGTAGTCAAAGTAGCCCGGCGTGGTGAAAAACACTTTCACTTCTGCAGGGTCTACTTTTTTGTCTTCGACAAACTTGTTCCACACCGACGCATTCAGCGCACCGGCATCGACCTTGCCACTGGCCACGGCCGCGATAGTGGCGTCGTGTGCGCCTGAGAAGCTGACACGCTTCAGGTCTTTGTCGGGGTCAATCTTGGCGGCCAGCAAAAAGCTGCGCGGCATCAGGTGGCCCGAGGTGCTGGACTGCGAACCAAAGCTCAGCGTCTTGCCTTTCAAGTCTTCCAGCTTGGTGATGCCGCTGTCTTTCGACGCGATGAATACCGACTTGAACGCGGTGTCTTCCTCACGTTGCACGAGCGGAATGGTTTTGCCGCCCGATCGCACCGAGCTTTGCACGAAGGTGAAGCCGCCAAACCAAGCCAAGTCAACCTTTTTGTTCACCAAAGTTTCCACCGCAGCGGCGTAATCGGTGACCGGTGTGAACTCGACCTTCATGCCAATTTTGCTTTCAAGGTACTTGCCCAAAGGCTCGAACTTGCGCGCCAGCTCAGTCGGTGATTCGTCGGGAATGGCGGTCACGCGCAAAGTTTGCTGGGCCGAGCTGAGGGCCGCAAAGCCGCACAGCGCCAAGCCGAGCGCGGTTTTCAATAGTTGGTAAGGCGAGGTAGTTTTCATGGCAAAGACGCAAAGAGTGAAAGGATGATGGGAGCAGTGTCAGCATCTTGGGTGGAGTCCGACAAAATGGATCAGGTCTGCCACCATGTACGTTGCGCATCTTAGGCAAATCTTTCGGCCCTCGTGAATTGAGGGCGCTGCGACTTCCGCTTTAGCGTCATGAAGGAATTTTGGATTGAACCCAGCCAGCGTGAGCCCAACCCCGCCCACCGTTCGCTCGCCCCGCTTCATCCAAGTGGATCAAGCAGACCACGCGGCCGCACGCGATGAGCTCATCGACGGCCTGAACGCCACGGCCGCGCACACCTCGCCGAAGTTTTTGTACGACGCGCTGGGCTCGCGCTTGTTTGAAGCCATCACCGAGCTGGTCGAGTACTACCCCACGCGCACCGAAGCCGCTATCTTCAATCAGCACGGCGCTGCCATGGCCAAGGCCATGGGCGAGGTCGGCACGCTGGTTGATTTGGGTGCCGGCAACTGCGCCAAGGCCATGGGCTTGATGAACACGCTGACCCCGCAGCGCTATGTGGCGGTGGACATCTCGGTCGATTTTTTGCAAGAGTCTTTGCGCACTGTGCAGCGCGCCCATCCCACCTTGGACGTGCTGGGTGTGGGGCAAGACTTCTCCAAGTCCTTGCAACTGCCCGCTGACACGCTGCAAGGCAGGCCCGTGTTCTTCTACCCCGGCTCCAGCATCGGGAATTTCACGCCGGTGCAAGCGCTGAGTTTTTTGACGGGTGTGCACGAACAAACACGCGCGCAATCGGAAACTGGCGGCTTGTTGATCGGCATTGATTTGGTCAAAGCCAACGAGCTGCTGCAACCTGCTTACGACGATGCCTTGGGTGTGACGGCGGCCTTCAACTTGAATGTGTTGCTTCACCTGAACCGGCTGATCGGCAGCGATTTTTCACCGCGCGATTGGCAGCATGTGGCGCTGTTCAACACCGAACGCTCGCGCATTGAGATGCACCTGCAAGCGCGACGCGCGGTCACCGTCACGTGGCCTCAGGGTTCAAGACAGTTTGAACAAGGCGAACGTCTGCACACTGAAAATTCATACAAGTACACGGTGGAAGGCTTTGCCGCTTTGCTGAGCGCAGCGGGCTTCAAAAGCAGCCAACGCTGGTTGGATGATCGAGGCTGGTTTGCGGTGTTTTGGGCGCAGAGTTGAACCTGCTTTTTCAGTATTTTTTCAGCGCGCGTTGATGAACTGAAGAAGCCGAGATCGAGACAGCCCCAAAGCTTCTGCGTTGCCTCCCACGGTCACGCCGCGCCCCGGATTCACACCGTTGGGAACATCGTTGCGCAGACGCAATGGGGCTGTCGAATCAAAGCCGTGAAAGGACCCGGGATAAGCTTCGATGTGAACGCTGGCCTCGGTGCTCGTGGTGCTGCGCAGGGCTTGCTGCGCCAATCGTTTGCACGGGGCGGCGGGTGTCCAGTCGTCGGCCTCCCCTACCAACAAAAGCAAGCGCACGGTGTGCTGATACCCGCGCTTCAGCTCGGCGTCACAGCCCGGATAAAACGCCACCGCGAAGCTGGGTTTCACAGCCGCAGCGGCCACATCGGCGTGGCGTTCGTTGGTGGCTGACAGCACTGCGCTGCCGCCGTTTGACCAACCCAGCAAGCCGATGCGCTTGGTGTCAACGCCGGATTGGGCGGCCAGCCAAGCCACGGCTGCCAAGGCGTCTAACCGACGCTGCAACATGGTGACTTGGCGGGAGCCCAATTTTTGCGTGCACAGCTCGCGTTCGCCGCGGGGTGTGAGCGAGTCCAACACCAGCACGTTCATGCCTTGGCCGTGCAGCAAGGCGGTGTAGTCGAGCATGCGTTGACTCAGCGCGCCCCGCGCGCTGTAAGGCCCACCGCAACCGTGCAGCAAAACCATGGCCGGCAAGGGCTCGATCCCTGATGCGGGAGTCCAGAAAGCTTTCAGCACCACGGCTTGACCGCTGGGCGCGTCCAAACTGGCAAAACTGACTTCGGTGTGCGCAGCGATGGCATTCACGCAGCAACACCCTGCGATCAAGCCTTGCAACATGACCGCGAATTTCGACATCTTCATCAGCGCATCTCTTGCGACTCAAACCCCGCCCGCCGCCAGCGCTTCACGCACCGCCGCCACTTGCCTGCGCGATACAGCCAGCCATTCATTGACCGGTGCCACGCGCACTGCCCAGGCTTCGCCCGCCTCTGCGCCATCATCGTCGTTGCCTGCCAACACGCGACGCTCCAGCGCCAGCACCGCTTTGCAAGCGACCAGCGCATTGCGGTGAATGCGGATGAAGCGCAGATCGCCTTGACGCGTGAGGCGCTGCTCCAAATCGCTGAGTGAATCGTCAAGCAAGTGCGTGCTGGTGGCGGTGCGCAGGCTGACGTACTTGAGCTCGGCTTTGAGGTAAAGCACATCGGCCACCGGCACGCGTATGAGGCGGCCACGGTCGGTGACGACGATGACCGGTGCGGTGTCTGTCGCGCCCGGCGCAGCTGGCGGATTGGGCGCGGCTGGCACCCAACTCAAGCGCTGCGTCACGCGCGCCAACGCGGCTTGCAAACGCTCGCGTCGAACGGGTTTGGTGAGGTAGTCCACCGCGTCCAGGTCAAAAGCTTTCAGCGCGTGTTCAGCGTGTGCGGTCACGAAGACCACCGCCGGTGGGCGCGAAGTTGCTGCTGAAGTTGTGGATGCAGCTGCGGCTGCCGCGCGCAACTCTTCGGCCAACTGCAAGCCGTCGCGCCCTGGCATGCGCACATCCAGCAGCAGCACATCGCATTGGCGCGTGGCCAACCACACCAGCGCCTGTGTGGCGTTGGCGGCTTCGCCCACCACCTCGCAAAGGGGCTCGGCGCAGTCTTGCACCAATGAGCGCAAACGCAGGCGTGCCAGCTCTTCGTCGTCAACCAAGAGCACGCGCAGTTTGGGGATGGGGTGCGCAGTCACAGAGCGTATTTACAAAGCGTGTTTACAAAGCGTGTTTACAAAGGAACGACGATCTTCACGCGGAACACATCAGCATCGAGCGCAGCGTCAAATTGCGCGGCCACGTCGTGCATCAAGCGCAGCCGCTCGCGCACATTGGCCAGCGCTATCCCGTGGCCCGGGTTGCTACTTCCGTCAAGCACGGTGTTCGCAATTGACACCACCGCGCGACCGCGCTGCACCTGCGTGCGTATGCGCACGGTGCCGCCGTCGGGCGCGGGTTCCACACCATGGCGCACGGCGTTTTCAACCAAAGGTTGCAACATCAGCGGCGGCACGCGGGCGCTGCCTGCGGCGGGGTCAAGGTTCCACTGGATGCGCAAACGGTCACCAAAACGAATTTGTTCTATCGCCAAATAGCGGCGCGCCAGTTCCACCTCTTCGTCCAGGGTGACGGCTTCACCGGTTTCGGTCAAAGCCACGCGAAAAAGCTCGGCGAGGTCTTCCAAAACGCCTTCGGCACGCACCGGGTCGTGCCGCACCAAGCTGAGTGCCGTGTTCAGGGTGTTGAACAAAAAGTGAGGCCGTATGCGGCTTTGCAGCTCGGCCAGCTGCGCAGTGGTGTCGGCTGGCACCTGCGCCAAGGCACGCAGACGCAGCCACTGGTAAACCGCCGCCGCCATGCCTGCACCGGCCAACGCAGGGGCAAACCAGTGAACGGAGTCCACCCCATCAGCGCCTGCCAACAAGGGCAGTGACCAACCGGCCACGCCGCTCAGCGCGCCCAAAGCGCTGACGGCCACGGCGGCCAGCGACGGCGACCACTGCGCCAACAAACGCTTGCAGCCGCACGTCACCACCAGCCACAAAAGCACACCCGGCAAAGCCATGGCCGAACCCACTGCAAAAAGACTTGCCCACGCTGACGGCGTGGCCGCCACGAACATGACACCCACCGCGACCAGCGCATGCACAAACAGCAATGCGCGAAGCACGACACCCGCGTGGCACACATCGAACAACGCGACCGACGGCGCGCGGCGCGCAGCGGTGGCTTCAAACGCGGTGCTGCCAAACATGCTGCCGAACGCGCTGCCATGCGTGTCAGCAGCGCGCGAGGCTGCTTGCTCTGTCGCAGAGCGGCTGTCGTGGTCTGGACCGGGTGCGGGCATGGCGTTTGGGAAGGTGCTTGAAAAAGTCGCGTCGATAGAATCTGAGCCAACGTGAAAGGAGGGTGCTGACCTCGTTTGCATTGTCGTCAACTCGCGACCAACAAAGCCGCAAACCTTGCATTCTTTGCAAAGCTTTCCACCCAACATCACAACAACACATCCGCGCAGCCATGGCAAGCAACCCACTCGAATCAAAATCTCAGGCTTGGTCGGCGCTGTTTTCTGAACCCATGAGCGAACTGGTGCAGCGCTACACCGCCAGTGTCGGCTTCGACCAGCGCCTGTGGCAAGCCGACATCGCAGGATCCTTGGCGCACGCCGAGATGCTGGCCGCGCAAAAAATCATCAGCACCGACGACCATGCCTCCATCGTGCGCGGCATGGCGCAAATCAAGGCCGACATTGAAACCGGCCGCTTCGAGTGGAAGCTGGAACTGGAAGACGTGCACCTCAACATCGAAGCGCGCTTGACCCAGTTGGTGGGCGACGCTGGCAAGCGCCTGCACACCGGCCGCTCGCGCAACGACCAAGTGGCCACCGATGTGCGTTTGTGGCTGCGCGGCGAGATCGACAACTTGGCCCCGCTGCTCGTGGCCATGCAGCAAGCCTTGGTGGCCGTGGCCGACAAAAACACCGACACCATCCTGCCCGGCTACACCCACATGCAAGTGGCTCAACCGGTGAGCTTTGCGCACCACCTGTTGGCCTACGTTGAAATGTTTGCGCGCGACGCCGAGCGCTTGGCCGATGTGCGCAAACGTGTGAATGTGCTGCCCTTGGGCGCGGCCGCCCTGGCAGGCACCAGCTACCCGCTTGACCGCGAACGTGTGGCCAAAACCTTGGGCTTCGAAGGCGTGTGTCAAAACAGCCTTGACGCCGTGAGCGACCGCGACTTCGCCATTGAATTCAGCAGTTTCGCGGCCATCACGATGATGCACATTTCGCGCCTCAGTGAAGAGATCGTTCTGTGGATGAGCCAGAACTTTGGCTTCATCGATTTGGCCGACCGCTACTGCACCGGCAGTTCCATCATGCCGCAGAAGCGCAACCCCGACGTGGCCGAGTTGGCCCGCGGCAAGAGCGGCCGCGTCATCGGTCATTTGATGGCTTTGCTGACGCTGATGAAGGGCCAGCCACTCACCTACAACAAAGACAACCAGGAAGACAAAGAGCCTCTGTTCGACACAGTAGACACCGTGCGCGACACGCTGCGCATCATGGCCGAGATGGTGGCCGGCATCATCGTCAAACCCGAGGCGATGGAGCGCGCGGCACTCAAAGGCTACGCCACCGCCACCGACCTGGCCGACTATCTAGTAAAGAAAGGCTTGCCCTTCCGAGATGCGCACGAGTCGGTGGCGCACGCCGTGAAACACGCCATTGCGCAAGGCCTGGATTTGAGCGCCCTGCCCTTGGCCACTCTGCAAAACTTCAACGCCAACATCACCGACGACGTGTTTGAGGTGTTGTCACTGCGCGGCTCGCTGAACGCACGCAACGTGCTGGGTGGCACGGCGCCTGCGCAGGTTCGCGCGCAAATTGAGAAGCTCAAGGCGCGGCTGGCTGGTTGAACCAAAGCCTTGATAGAAGACCTTGGCTCAGCCTCAATTGCGACCGGCCATCACGCCACCGTCAACATCCCAAACAGCACCGGTGACCCATGCAGCTCTTTCTGATAATAAAAAGCTGATCACCTCGGCCACGTCCTGCGGGGTGCCTATCCTGCCGAGGGGGTGGAAGGCATTGAAGCCCTGCAAAGCCGACCGAATCTGCGCCTTAGGAATGAAGCCTTCGTAAATCGGTGTGTCGACAACCGCCGGTGAAACGGCATTGACGCGTATGCTTTTCGAAGCCAATTCCATCGCCAGATGCTGTGTCAGCGAATGCAGGCCAGCCTTGGCCATCGAGTAAGCCGTCGACGGTGTGGCGGCGATGGCTTGTTGGGCCCACATGGAACCGACGTTCACCACTGCACCTGAGCCGCCGCGTGCGACCAAGTTTCTGGCGAAGGCTTGAATGATGAAAAAGAACGCCCGGTTCAGCGACATGTACTGGTCGTAGTCAGCTTCGCTGTGGTCAAGAAAAGGTTTCGGAAAGAAAACGCCTGCTGCGTTGACCAGCAAGTCAATGTCGCGGTGTTGGTCGTTGAGAACCTGGATCAGCTGCTGCACACCTTGAACGTCGCCCAAATCGGCAGAAACAGCCACGACGGCCTCTGCGCGCACCAAATTGGCAAGCGCCTGTCTGGCCTGCTCAGTCTTTTTTTCCCTTCGACCCACGATGACAGCTGCGCCTCCCTGCTCAAGCACCCGACGCGCAACTTCGTAACCGATGCCACTCGTGCCGCCCAAGATCAACAGCTTCTTGCCCGCAAATTCTTCTTTCATAAAACTTCTCTTTCCTGATTTATCTACCTACTACTTGGTAGTTTTTGGTTGCAAAAAAAGCGCCGATGAAATCGTCAGCGCTCAACGATCAACGATCAACGATTAATTGAGACAGCAGGGTCTGCGAAATCTGTTTCGGCCCTCTAGACGAAGACACGCCGCGCCCGACCACCATGGCACCTTCGAGCGCGCACAAATACATCTCAGCCAAACTTTGCGAGCTGCGCCCTGACCGGATCAACTTGGCACGTTGACCTTCGGAAAAAACGCGCGTCAACCAACCGAGATTGATGCGGAAGAAACTGCTTACTTCGTGAGTAACTTCATCGGGCAGCGACTGCACCTGTGCGCCAAGCATGCCGCAGACGCAAAGGCTGCGATCCTTGGCAAAGGTCTGTTCAAACAAGGCTGCGTAGGCCATCAAGCGAGCGGGTGCTTCGGCTTGTTTGGCTTCGATTTCGTCCAGCTGTTTGCCGAACCGCGTGGTGTAACGCCTGGCCACACAGGCAACCAATTCCGATTTAGTTGCAAAGTGATGGTGGATGCTCGGCTTTTTAATGCCCACCAAGCGCGCCACGTCGTCATAAGAAAATCCGCTGTAACCGTGCTGCTGCACCAAGCCTTCGGCAGCATCCAGCACACGCTCTGCCATGGGCGAAACCGATGAAATGTCTTTCAATTGCAAACCTCACCTGATAAGTGTTGGGCACGCGCAGGCAAGTGACCCGTCTTGACAAAAATGGTGCATCCGAGCGTGCTGAACGGTTGATGAGAACTCAAGTGAGGACTGCGCAACCAGGTGCCCTGCGGATAGCGACCATGCTCATCTTCGAACACGCCGTCAATCACGTAAATTTCCTCGCCACCGTGGTGACGATGCGGGGCGAAATGAGTCCCCGCGGCCCAGCGAACCAAAGCCGCGTGGGTGCATTCAAACGACGACAAAGGCATCACAGACAAGCCTGCCACCATTCCGTCAGACCAACGCGAATGGGCTGTGTCAACCACCACCTGCTGCGTGTCGCCGTCGGCCAAGTGGCCCAGTTTGACGAACAGCAAGCAACCCGACGCAGAACTCGGCGCATGCGCAGAACCTGGCGGATTCTTAAGGTAAGTGCCCGGGCCATAACTGCCAAATTCGTCTTCCAAAACGCCTTCAAGAACCAGAATTTCCTCGCCATGCGCGTGCACCTGACGTTCAAAGTGCGCATGGGGTTGGTATCGCACGATGGACGTCGCTCTTGCCACCTCGCCACCTTGCCGCTCGATGATTTTTCTGTGAACCCCCGCCGCAGGCGACAGGGTCCAGTGCAAGTGCATGGAATGACAAACAACGCGCGCCAACACGTCTGCATTGATTCGGGCAGTCGATTGCAAGAAACTTTTCATGTACCTACCTATCAGTTGGTAGAAATTGTATTTGAATTCGCGGCAGAAATCGTAAAACCCGGATGTCGAGAGGGGAGTCAGATTTGGGCAAAGGTGAAATCGCCTTTTCAAATGACGCGACGCTGCCAGGGCAACAAGCCGAAGCAAGACTGGAGTAGCGCGTGGCGCGTAGTGAGTGGCTGGCAGCACGCGGCGGTCATGTTGAACCTCGCTTCAAGTCTGCTGGTCTGAATTGCGCGCGTTCCAGGTGAAAGACCCAGCCTGCAGACTTCAGCGCGTCTGTTCGATAGCATGAACGCATGCGGCACCAGCTCTATGCTGCAAGGCAGCCCATCCGAAAGCGCTCGCAAGCAGACCACTCCTTCAGAGAACCCATGCGCATCATCAGACTTACCGCAATGTTTCTTGTGCTGCCGCTTGCAGCATTGAGCCTGTTAGCAGCTTGCGCGCCCAGTGCCACCTTGAACATGCTGACACCGCGCAGCACTCACACCGTGACCAAGGCTGTGGCCTACGGCAGCTTGCCGCGTCAAAAACTCGACATTTACAAACCCGCACAAGCCGCAGCCGCAGGCGGCTATCCGGTGGTGGTGTTCTTTTACGGCGGCTCGTGGACGAGCGGTGAGCGGGCCGAATACGCCTTTGTGGGTGAAGCGCTGGCCTCTCGCGGCGTGCTCACTTTGGTGGCCGACTACCGGCTTTACCCAGAGGTGCGCTATCCCGAATTTTTAACCGACTCGGCCCTCGCTTTGGCTTACGGCTTCAAGCAGGCTCAGGCATTGGGCGGCAACCCCAAACGCGTGTTTGTGATGGGGCACAGCGCAGGTGCCTACAACGCCGCAATGCTGGCTTTGGACGCGCGTTGGTTGAAGGCTGCGGGCCACGCCCCCGCCGAGCTGGCCGGGTTCATTGGTTTGGCCGGACCGTATGACTTTTTGCCCATGACCAACACAACCACGCAGCCGGTGTTTTTTCATCCCAACTACCCGGCCGGTTCGCAGCCGATCAGCTACACAGCCAGCGCTTCTCCGCGCAGCTTTGTCGGTGCGGCTAAGACCGACTCCTTGGTCGACCCGCAGCGCAACAGCGTGGCCTTGGCCACTCAACTGCAAGCCGCAGGGGTGCCCACATCGCTCAAGCTGTATGACCGAGTGAACCATGTGACGCTGGCTGCCGCGCTGTCGGCCCCGCTGCGCTGGTTGGCTCCTGTGCTGGACGATGTGGTGGAGTTCATCGAGGCGAAGTGAGTCAGGTTCATCTCGGCGTTAACGCCTTAGTCCAGTTTGAGTTTTCGAGTTATGGCGCTGCTCATTTGAATCCCCTGAGCAGGCCACCTGTCGGCGCTTTGTGGACAGTGCGTGCACCTCATGCTCAGCGCCCAGCCGTCCTCGTTGATTGCACCCGAAGCCACCGTCGCCCAGTGGCGCGTGCGACTGTTGGGGGCCTTTGAGATTGACAACGGACAAGAACGCTTGAGCCGCCTTCGCAGCCGCGCGGCCACGCTCTTGCTGGCGCGCTTGGCGATGGCACCCGCGCGTGATCATCCGCGCGAAGAATTATGTGAACTGCTCTGGCCCGAAGTAGCGTCTGCCTTGGGTCGCAGTCGCCTGCGCCAAACCTTGTCGATGTTGCGAGCGCTGCTGGAACCACCTGGCAGCGAAGCTGTCTTCCTGGTGGACAAGCGCGTGCTGCGGGTGGTGCCCGGTGCGTTGTGGTGCGACGCTGTGGCGTTTGAGCGCGCCGCAGTGCGCGGCGACCGCACCGTCGCGCTGGGCCACTACGGCGGTGACTTGCTGCCGGGTTACTACGACGAATGGGTGCACGATGAACGGCTGCGTTTGGAAGGTTTGCGGGCCCGCTTGGTAGGTCGCAGTTCCGGCGAACTTGCGGAGGTGGTTACTGAGTCCGCTGAATCCACTGCTTCAGCGTCTCCAACACCCATTGCAAAACCGCCGCAGCGTCTGCCAAGTTATTGGACGCGCGCCTTCGGCTTGCAGCCCAGTATCGACAAGCTGCTGGGGCAGGTTGCGGCTGAGCGTTTGGTGACGGTGCACGGCCCCGGCGGCAGCGGCAAGACGAGGCTGGCTGTAGCCACGGCACATACATTGACTGACCTGCTTGACGCTGACAGCCCGCCGCGTTTCGCGCGCATTGAATTTGTGCCTTTGCTGGCCTGCACGTCCACTGCGCAAGCGCTGGACGCTTTGGGCAAGATGTTGCGCGTGGAAGGCACAGGCGATGCCATCACGCGCTTGACCGCCGCGCTCGACAGTGGCCCCACGCTGCTCGTGCTAGACAACGCCGAACAGCTAGTGCCCGACGACATCGGCGGCGCAATCACCCGCCTGCTGTCTGCCTTGCCTGATTTGCATGTGCTGGTGACTTCGCGCCGGTTGCTTGACGTAGACGGTGAGACCAGCTTTGCGTTGGACGGCTTGCCGCTGCCCTCCGGCAAAGCCGACAGAGCTAACAACCCTGCCCTGGCGCTGTTCGTCGCTCGAGCGCGTGCGGTGCGGGTGGACTTTCACATCAACGCGATTCATCACGCACAGGCGGCGGCATCACTGGTGCGCTTGTTGGGGGGCATGCCGTTGGCCATCGAGTTGGCGGCGTCGCGCATGCGCAGTCTGTCGGCACCCGATTTGCTGAAACGCCTGCAAGCCGGTGCGGGTTCGCCGATGTTGAATCTGTTGGCACGCGGCACGCAGCGGGCCACTTCAGATGCGCGTCATGCGTCGATGCGGCACACGATTGCTTGGACTTGGGATCAGCTCACACAGCCGCAGAAGCAGGTGCTGCAAGCGCTGTCCATTCCAGCGATGCCGGTGCGGATTGAAGCGGTGGCGGCGCTGGCGGGTATCGAGGTGCTGGCGGTGCAGGTGCAGTTGGATGAGTTGTTGGCGGCATCGATGGTGCATTTCGTGGAAGGGGCGGATGCGTGCCAACGGTTTGCACTGTTGCAGCCCGTGCGAGAGTTCGCGGCGGAGACGTCGTCTGAAGCAAACGCTCGACTGGCGCGCGCACGGATGCGACTGTGGCTTCTGAAATTTGCGCGAGACGCGATGGTGCGCGGGCCATCGGTGATTTCGCCTGACTTCCCGCTAGTGGAGATGGCCGTCACGACCGCCGCCGATGACGAGGCCGCTTTTGAAGGAATCGACCTGATCATTGCAGTGCGTTTGAACCTGGGCTTGTCTGTCGTCTCGACCAGCTTGACGCGGGCTGTGGAAAACCTCTTGCACTCGGCAACTGAGCCCGAGCAAGTTGTGCAATTGCATGAACTTCTAGCGTATGCGCAAGCAATGCTTGGCCAGTCTGACCTGGCCCTAGCGCATGCAGATGCCGCCCTTGCTACGCCGTGCGCAGCGCGCCTGCGCAGCCTGGCCCTGACCAGATGGTGCTGGACAAACTACGCCATGGGCCGAGTTGAAGTTGACTTTGAATCGCCGCTTGCTGAGGCCAGGGAATTGGCCGACAACGCGGGTGATGTTGTGGCGCAAATCAAAGTGATGGACATCCAGTGCTTGATTGCCAGCAACCAACGTCTCGATTTCGATTTGTGCGAGAAGATCTCAGCCCAGCGCCAGCATCTGTGCGCGCAAATAGGTGCTGCGGATTGGGCTCGCGCCGCACTTTTGACGCGGGCGGTCATGTGGGCTCACATGGGGCGTTTGGACGAAGGAATTGCAACTGCTGTGCAATGTGAGGCACTGGAACAGGCTTCTGGCAATCAAAGCAGTCTGTGTGCTGCCTCGATGCAGCTGGCGCGGATCTACCTGTTGGCCAGGCGCTGGAACGACGCAACAGCAGCCTTTTTGCGCAGCATCCTGGTAGCTTGGCAGCACCATCTGACGCGCTATTTGGCCCGAGCCATGCTGCACTTTCCGAATGCACAGGCAGTTGGGAGTGATCCACAGATGGCCGCACGATTGCATGGCTTCGGGACGCTGCACTATCAGCGGCTTTGCGGCGAAGCCAACCGCATCGAAGCCCGCGAGGTTTGCCGCACCCGCCGCCTGCTGCGAATTCGCTTGGGAGTTGCCCAGTTCGAAGCCCGCCTTGCCGAAGGGGCTGCGCTCACCACGGCACAAGCCGTGCTACTCGCCCTGGCGCAGAGCGCTGAGTCGTACTGACAAAGCCCAGCGGCAGGACATCGCGGCACGACGTCGCGCCACGAGTCGACTTCGAGATGACCCCCGTGAATCGGGGGTGTTGAACCGCCTTGGGGATCGTTTGCATTTGCGATGGCGGAACGGTCTGTTCCTAGATTTACACCTGTTCTTAATCACGCGCCCGCGCGTTTCTGAAAGGTGAAATCATGAAGACACGATCAAATCCCCGCATTCGACTGCTGGTGCTTGCCGTTGGCTTGGCTTGCGCCTCGACGGCTCAGGCTGACTATTTTGTGCGGCCCTACATCTCACTGGGCGGCAGCGTCATCGACGGCTACGAGAAGAACGGTGCGACCCAGCGCAGCGAAAACTTCACCTCCAATCAGCAAGCTGAAGTCGACCTGCGAAGCGGCACGGTTCGCAGCTTTTTGCAGCTCACGGGGCCGAATGCATTTGCTCAATCCACCGGCGTTTTTGGTGAACGTTTGACCTTCAACGCAGCGCCCAGCCAAAGTTTGGGTTTCTCGTTTGACTTTGACGGGGCTGTTCAATCCGCCGCGCGCGACGCCAACCTAAATTCAAACTTGCAAATCGGCGTGTACGCCTCGCTGTACGTGCACAAAATCAGTACGGGTGCGACCTACAGAAACTTCGACAGCGTGGGTGGCGCCTTGGTGTCTGACTTCAAATTTTTAGATTTCAGCAACCCGACCGTCTCTCTCAACACCAGCGTGATGGAGTCGCTTTCAGGCAGCTTCCTGACAACAGCGAATTCGCCGTTCAGCGTGGACGTGTTTGCCAGCTTGTCAATTTTTGTCTCGCCCAACGGCAACCCCAATACGGTGACCATGGACTTCATGAACACCGGCAAGTTTGGAATTCAAGCCGCGCCCGGAGTCACTTTCACGTCTGACTCTGGCGTGTTCTTGACCAACCCAGTCACCGACGTGCCTGAACCTGAGAGCTACGCGCTGATGGCAGCGGGTCTGCTGGCGCTGGGCGCGTATTCACGCCGCAGCCAGTGCGTGGAGCAAGTCGCGACGACCTTCAATTCGTAACTTCCAGCCCGTTATTTTTTGACAAACAACACACACTTTTCGGAGAACTTCATGTTCATTTCCTCCGCTTAAACAGCAGCCGCTTGGCTGCTGTTCATGTCTTTGTTGGCCTGTGGTGGTGGCTCGGACGCACCTACAGAAGTGGTTCCGCCTTCTATGCCCACAGCGACTTTGAGCCTCTCGGCGGCCAGCGCTTCGGTGGTGGCTGGGGCCAGCAGCACCGTCACCGTCACCGTCACCGCCAATGTCGTGCGGGGCGGTGGGTTTGCCGGGGCCGTTACCGTGGCGGCCACTGGCGCGCCTACTGGCGTTTCGGTCACGGGTGCCACCATTGCGAATGGCAGCACGTCGGCCACGGTCACCATCGCCACCACCGCATCGGCAGTGGCGGGTGTGACCAACATCAGCATCACCGCCTCCGGCACGGGCGTCACTGTCACGCCCGTGGCGTTGGCGCTGACGGTCACGGCTGCGGTGGTGGTCGTGCCTGTTTCTAAGTTGGGGGCGCTGATTCAGGGCGAGGCCGCTGGCAACAGCTTTGGCCAGTCCACGGCGCTGTCGGCGGACGGCACGCGGCTGATTGTTGGCGCACCCAACAACTCAGGCAATGGGGCGGACGCAGGGCACGCTCGCGTGTATCAGTTGGCGGGAACTACCTGGACACAGTTGGGCGGCGACATCGACGGCGAAGCGGCAGGCGACCAGTCCGGCTTCGCGGTGGCGATGTCGAGCAACGGCAACCGCGTTGCCGTGGGCGCATGGTTGAACAACGGCCCGAATGGAACGCGAGTTTCCGCAGGCCATGTACGCGTTCACGACCTGGTGGGCGGTGTGTGGACGCAAGTGGGCGGTGACGTTGATCCTCCCGGTGGCACCTCGGCAGGGTCATCGGTGGCGATGTCGGGTGACGGTCAACGCCTGTTGATTGGTGCACCCGAGCGCAATGGCTCGAATGGATATGCCTTCGTCTACCAGTTGACCAACGGCGCTTGGGTACAAATGGGAGCCAGCTTGAATGTGGCGGGCAGCATCGACCTCGGCACCTCGGTGGATATCTCAGAAGACGGCGGTACGATTGCCGTGGGCACGCCGGGTGAGGATTTCTCCGACCGTCCCGGCTCTACTTATCTGTACCGGTGGAACGGGATCGCGTGGGCCGCGTTGGGAGGCGTGATCATTGGTGAATACAACACCGATGCTTCCGGAAGCAGCGTGGCCTTGTCAGGCAGCGGGAATCGTGTGGCCATCGGCGCACCGAACAACCGGGCCACGCGCAATCTGGCCACCAGCTTGGGTTCGACAGGTCAGGTGCGCGTGTATGAGCTGAGCGCGACCAACGACTGGGTGCAAGTGGGGGCCGACATTGACGGCGTCACCGACTCGGGTGAGCAGCTTGGCTATTCGGTGGACATGTCACGCGACGGCAAACGTTTGATCGCCAGCGCACCCAGCCGCGGCTTGGCCAGGGTTTACGTGGAAGTTGGCGGAACCTGGAAGCAACTTGGGGGCGACCTGACCGGCGGCGTGCGCGCCAATTCGGCAGCCATTTCGGCCGATGGCTCGACCGCCAGCGTCGGCTTCACGTTCTCTAACGCGGCGCAGGCCTATCGCTTGGCACCTTGAGCGAGGCACCATGGACTTCATGCACCTCGGCGCAGACGCATCGTGATTGCAGAATCGCGCGCGCTGATGTTGGCTACTTTGGCAGTCACTGCACCTCGCAGTCACTTGCTAGAAGTTGTCTCGAAGCGAGGAGGCGTGCCGCGCAAAGTGGCGACTGCCACGCTGCTGCCGGTGTTCGCGCTGGTGGTGCGGCTGTTTGCGTGGGGTGACGCGGCCACGCCTGTCGAACCACGAATCACGCAGTTCATCGGCGCATGGGGTTTGTGGCTCTCGGGCGTGGGGCTGTTGGTGATTGCCGCTGTCGCGTTGGTGAAAATTCGCGACCATGAAACCTCTGACGACGAGCCCTGAGCCGTCGGCGAAGCCCCACGAGAAGACCCGTTGAACAGAAAACGCTGCCAGCACGAAGTTGGCAGCGTTTTTTACGGGCTGACTTTTCAGCGTCTCTCGTTCAATGCCGAGTTTTAGCGCAGGTACACGGCCGTGACTGAAATCAACATCAACAGCGCGAAGTATTGACCGGCGTTGATGGCGAACTGCTTCCACGAACGCCTTTCCCAAGCCACGCCGTGAATCAAGGTGGGCAGGAAAAACCCATCCAAGTGAAGATGCCGGCCTGAAAAGCTTGGGCCGGTTTGGCGATGCCGCCGGTGGTGATGCCTCAGGTGCTGGGTGTCCACACCGCAATGTTGCTGGACAAGACCCTGGCGATGAGAAACACGCTGAGCAATGGAGTTTCACCGTCATCCTCAACAAGCTGGAATTTCTCGTCGAACCACTCGACATTCGGAAGCGTCTGTGGATTTAGCAGTCCACCCGGAAGTGGCGATAAATTCGCTGCGTTTCCCCCACCCCTCAGAAACGCATGCGAACTCCCCTTGACGGTGAACGCCCCGGGCGTCTTGAACTCGATGTTGCTGCCTTCCAGGGTGACTGAGCTTTGCCCGGCGATGAGCTCGATCTTGCTTTGCGCTTCGATGGTGATCTCATCGTTCACCGAGATCACGGTGACTTCCTTGTCGGCCCAGATTTGCAGCGCATCGGTGTGCGCTCTGATGGACACCGGCCCGTTGGCTGCAAACGCTTTGATGCCGCCTTCGTGCACGTACCAGCTGCTGGTCTTG
>JANYJJ010000134.1 GCA_025358485.1 Burkholderiales bacterium
CCTTGCACCACCGGCGTTTCGTATTGGCTGATTTGGTAGCCCTTGGGCAGGTCGGGGTAGAAGTAGTTTTTGCGCGCAAAGATCGATTGGTTGGCCACCTTGGCGCCCACCGCCAAGCCAAACTGAATGGCGCGCTCGACCGCGCCGCGGTTCATCACCGGCAGCGTGCCGGGCAAGGCCAAATCAACCGGCGAAGCCTGCGTGTTGGCGTCGGCCCCGAAGGCGGTGGACGAGCCGCTGAAAATTTTGGACGCAGTCGACAACTGGGTGTGCGTTTCCAGGCCGATGACGACCTCGTAGCCGCGTATGAGTTTGCTCATGTTGTCGCCTCGTCGGCAAGCACGGGCGCACGTTGGTGCCAGTCGGTGGCTTGCTGAAACGCATGCGCGGTGTGCAGCAAACGGCCTTCGTCAAAGTAGTTGCCGATCAACTGCAAACCCACTGGCATGCCGCCTTCGCCAAAGCCCACCGGCAGGCTCATGCCGGGCAGCCCGGCCAGGCTGGCGGGCAGGGTGAAGATGTCTGCCAAGTAGGCCGCCACTGGGTCGTCGCCTTGGCCGCCCAACTTCCACGCGACGGTGGGTGCGACGGGCCCGGCGATCACGTCGCATTGATTTTTAAAGCAAGCCTGGAAGTCGTCGGCAATCATGCGGCGCAGTTTTTGCGCTTGCAGGTAATACGCGTCGTAATAGCCGTGCGACAACACGTAAGCACCGATCATGATGCGGCGTTTCACCTCGGGCCCAAAGCCTTCAGCGCGGCTCTTTTTGTACATGTCTTGCAGGTCGCTGTAATGCGCCGCGCGGTGCCCAAAACGCACGCCGTCAAAACGGCTGAGGTTGGACGACGCCTCAGCCGGCGCGATGATGTAGTAGACCGGTATCGACAGCTCGGTGCGCGGCAAACTCACGTCCACCAACGTGGCCCCCAAACGCTGCAACTGGGCTAATGCGGCTTGCACCGCACCGTTCACGTCGGCGGCCAAAGCGGCCGGGAAAAACTCTTTCGGCAGCCCGATGCGCAAGCCTTTCAAAGGCTGGTCGCTGTTGGCACCGTCGCGCGCCTTCAGCATCTGCGCAGCGTAGTCTTGCGGCGGGCGCTGCGCGCTGGTGGAGTCGCGCTCATCAAAGCCGCTCATGGCGCTGAGCAGCAAGGCGCAATCGGCCGCGCTGCGCGCCATCGGCCCGGCTTGATCCAAGCTGCTGGCAAACGCGATCATGCCGAAGCGTGAGCACACGCCGTAGGTGGGTTTGATACCGGTGATGCCGGTGAAGCTGGCGGGTTGGCGAATCGAGCCGCCGGTGTCGGTGCCGGTGGCCGCAGGCAGCATTCGCGCGGCCACCGCAGCGGCCGATCCGCCTGACGATCCGCCTGGCACGCGGGTGATGTCCCAGGGGTTTTTGACGCTGGAGTAGGCTGAGTTTTCATTGGCCGAGCCCATGGCAAATTCATCGCAATTGAGCTTGCCCAAAGTCACCGCCCCGGCAGCGGTCAAACGCTGCACCACCGTGGCGTCAAATGGGCTTTGATAGCCCTTGAGCATTTTGGAACCGGCGGTGGTGGGCAAATCGCGGGTGACGAAGATGTCTTTGTGCGCCAGCGGGATGCCCAGCAGCGCGCCGACGTGGCCCTGCGCGCGGGCGGCATCGGCAGCGTGCGCTTGTTTCAACGCGCCTCCGGCGTCCACGCAAAGCCACGCGCCCAAATGTTCGTGAGTGGCAACGCGTGCGAGCAAATGTGTCGTCACTTCGACGCTGGAGACCGATTTTTTGGTCAGCGCGCGGCTCAGTTCGGCCACGCCCATCTCGTGCAAATTGCCGTGCAAATTGGCGTGCAGCGCGCTCATTCGATCACCTTGGGAACGAGGAACAAACCGTCTTCCACGGCCGGTGCGCTGCGTTGGTTCAGCTCGCGTTGATTGGACTCAGTCACCACGTCGTCGCGCAAGCGCAAAGTGACTTCGCTCACTGCTGAAAGCGGTGTGTACAGCGGCTCGACGCCGCTGGTGTTCACCGCGCTCATTTGCTCAACGATGCGGAAAAAACCGTTCAACTGGGTCAGCAGCGCCGCTTGTTCGCCGGGCTGAAGTTCAAGGCGCGCAAGGTGGGCAATGCGGCTGACGTCTGCGGGTGTCAAAGCCATGGGAATTTCATTCTTAATTTCGTGTGCTGACTGAGGTCAAAGCGGGCTCCCGCAGGTCGAAAATCGCAGGCCATCGGCTATTATCTGCGGTTAGTTGCAAGCCCCTCGTTCGAGGGATTGCGCACGCTTTTTGAGCCGCTTGCGGCGTTGAAGCAAGCGCAGTTCGTGACAAATCAAACGCGTGCTCCTCAACCCCAATTCAAGCCCACCCAAACGCCGATGTTCGCTGCCCTTTTTTTGATTCGCAAGCGCTGTACCAGGGCTCAGGCCTGAACCTGCTGCGAACCCACCGCCCATTCACCGGAACCCGCACCCAGCCACTTGTGGCCGCCACGAGGCCTTGAAGATGCCTTGAATAGGCCTTGAATAGGCCTTGAGGCTGGATGCTCCAAAAACCAAACATGTTTGCATCATTTCGTCGCTACTTCTCCACCGACCTCGCCATTGACTTGGGCACTGCCAACACGCTGATTTACGTCCGCGGCAAGGGCATCGTTTTGGACGAACCTTCGGTGGTGGCCATACGCCACGAAGGCGGCCCCAACGGCAAAAAAACCATCCAGGCCGTCGGTGCCGAGGCCAAGGCCATGCTCGGCAAAGTGCCCGGCAACATCGAGGCCATCCGCCCGATGAAAGACGGTGTGATTGCCGACTTCACCGTCACCGAGCAAATGCTCAAGCAGTTCATCAAGATGGTGCACCCGCGTTCGGTGCTGCGGCCCAGCCCGCGCATCATCGTTTGCGTGCCTTGCGGTTCGACTCAGGTAGAGCGGCGCGCCATTCGCGAATCGGCCCTGGGCGCGGGCGCGTCTGAGGTTTACCTGATTGAAGAGCCCATGGCCGCAGCCATCGGTGCCGGTTTGCCGGTGTCAGAAGCCACCGGCTCGATGGTGGTGGACATCGGCGGCGGCACCACCGAGGTGGGCGTCATCAGCTTGGGCGGCATGGTCTACAAAGGCAGCATCCGCGTGGGTGGTGACAAGTTCGACGAAGCCATCATCAATTACATCCGCCGCAACTACGGCATGTTGATCGGCGAGCCCACGGCTGAGAGCATCAAAAAAACCATAGGCTCGGCCTTCCCTGGCTCAGAAGTCAAAGAAATGGAAGTGAAGGGCCGCAACCTCAGCGAAGGCGTGCCGCGCAGCTTCACCATCAGCAGCAACGAAATTTTGGAAGCCCTGACCGACCCGCTGAACCAAATCGTCTCAGCTGTGAAAAACGCGCTGGAGCAAACCCCGCCCGAACTCGGTGCCGACATTGCAGAGCGCGGCATGATGCTCACCGGCGGCGGCGCTTTGCTGCGCGATTTAGACCGTCTGCTGGCCGAAGAAACCGGCCTGCCGGTGTTGGTGGCCGAAGACCCGCTGACCTGTGTGGTGCGTGGTTGCGGCATGGCGCTGGAACGCATGGAGCGCCTGGGCTCCATCTTCACCTCAGAGTGAAACCCACGTGGCGAACGAGCGCAGCGCGGCACGGCATGGCGTGAGCCTCATCCTCATCCGCACCCTTTCGCCACCGTCGTCTGATTCCCCAGCCTGATGACCCTCGACAAAGCCTGAGCCTTCATGCAGTTGGGCACCATAGACCGTTCGCCACCGCCGTTTTTTCGGCAAGGCCCCACCGCGCTCACCAAGCTCACGTTTGGCGCGGCGTTTGCGGTTTTCTTGATGGTGGCCGACACCAAGTTCAAGCTCACCCAGCCGCTGCGTGCCGTGGTGGCCACCGCTTTGCACCCGGTGCAACGCGCGCTGTTGGTGCCCGCGCAGTTGTGGGACGCCGCCAGCGACTACGCCGGTGGCATGCAGCGCGCGCAAGCGAATGAATCCAGCGCGCGACGCGAGCTGGCGCGCCAGGCCGAACGCTCGGCACGCGTCGAGCAACTGCTGATCGAAAACATGCGCCTGCGTGCCTTGCTGGAACTGCGCCCCAGCGTCACGGTGCGCTCGCAAGTGGCCGAGGTGTTGTACGACGCCCCCGATCCGTTTTCACGCAAAGTCATCGTCGACCGCGGCACCACGCAAGGCGTGGCGCTGGGCTCGCCCGTGATCAGCGAGGCCGGTGTGTTGGGCCAAGTCACGCGTGTGTACCCGCTGTCAAGCGAGGTGACTTTGTTGACAGACAAAGACGCCGCCATTCCGGTGCTGAACGTGCGCAGTCAAGCGCGCAGCGCGGCGTATGGGAGCGGTGGAAGCGTCGGCTTGGAGCTGCGCTTCATGGCCGGCAATGCCGACGTGTTGGTGGGCGATATCTTGGTCACATCCGGCATAGACGGTGTGTACCCGGCGGGCATCGCAGTGGCCAAGGTGTTGTCGGTCGAGCGCAAAGCCGACTCCGGCTTCGCGCGAATTTTGTTGACCCCCGCCGCGGCTGCCGACGGCATGCGCCACGTGCTGTTGGTCGAGCCTGTGGGATTGCAGCTGCCGCCCAAGCCGGAAGTTTTGCCCACGCTTGACGAAGCCAAGGCGGCGGGGAAGAAGGGCGGGCGCAAATAATCATGCAGCGTCATGCCAACCAACTGCTGCTGCCCGTAAATCCGTTTTTTGTGTGGTTCACCTTGCTGCTCGCCTTTGCCTGCAACGTGATTCCGATCGGCCGTCATGTGGCCATGCCCGACTTTGTCGCGCTGGCCTTGGTTTTTTGGAACGTGCACCAGCCACGACGCGTGGGCGGGGGTTTGGCCTTCATGTTTGGTCTGTTCATGGACGTGCACGAAGGCGCCGTGCTGGGCCAACACGCGCTGGCTTACACACTGCTGAGTTACTTCGCCGTCAGCATGCACCGGCGTTTGGTTTGGTTCACCGTTCCGTCGCAGGCGGTGCAAATATTGCCGTTGTTTGTGGCGGCGCACGCCGTGTCATTTTTGGTGCGCATGATGCAAGGCGGCATGTTTCCCGGCTGGCAGATTTTGCTGGCACCGCTGTTCGAAAGCATGTTGTGGCCTGTGGCCACATGGGTGATGCTGGCACCGCAGCGCCGCCCGCCCGACCCGGATCAAAATCGTCCGTTGTGAACCGCAAGCGCAGCCTCATCCCTGACGTCAGATGAAAACCGAAATCAAAAACGTCGAACAGGAGTTAGGCGGTTTCCGAACCCGCCTGATCGCCGCTGCGGCGTTCGTGTTGATCGCCTTCGGCTTGCTCACGGCGCGCTTGGTCTACTTGCAGATTTTCAAGTTTCAAGAGCTGTCCACGCAGGCCGAGAACAACCGCGTCACGGTGGTGCCCATCGTGCCCAACCGAGGTTTGATCGTCGACCGCAACGGTGTGGTTTTGGCCAACAACTACTCGGCCTTCACGCTGGAAATCATGCCCGCCAAGGTGGCCGACCTCGACGCCGTGATCGACAAGCTGTCTGAGCTGGTGGACATCCAGCCGCGCGACCGCAAGCGCTTCAAGCGGCTGCTGGAGGAAAGTCGCACGTTCGAGTCGCTGCCCATTCGCACGCGCTTAAGCGACGACGAAGTGGCGCGCTTCACGGCGCAGCGCTACCGCTTCCCAGGGGTGGACATCAAGGCGCGCCTGTTTCGCAACTACCCGCTGGGTGAAATTGGCAGCCACCTGATCGGCTACATCGGGCGCATCAACCAGACTGAAAAAGACAAGATCGACGAGTCAGAGGACGAAACCAATTACCGTGGCACCGAGTACATCGGCAAGCTCGGCGTTGAGCAAAGCTACGAGGCGCAATTGCACGGCGGCGCGGGCTATGAAGAAGTCGAGACCAGCGCCAGCGGCCGGCCGGTGCGCCGCTTGCGCAGTCAACCCGCCACCCCCGGCCACACGCTGGTGATGAGCATCGACATCCGCTTGCAAGCCTTGGTGGAGGAGATGTTTGGCGACCGGCGCGGTGCCATGGTCGCGCTCGACCCGCGCAACGGCGAGGTGTTGGCCTTTGTCAGCAAGCCCACCTTTGATCCGAACTTGTTCGTTGACGGCATCGACGTCGATTCATGGCGTGAGCTGAATGAATCCATCGACAAGCCGCTGCTCAACCGTGCGCTGCGTGGCACCTACCCACCAGGCTCCACCTTCAAGCCTTTCATGGCCATGGCGGCACTGAACAGCGGCAAGCGCGCTGCCAGCACCGTGATTTACGACGGCGGCACTTTTCAGTTTGGCAACCACACCTTTCGCAGCCACGGCGACGGCGGCTTGGGGCCGGTGGACATGGTGCGCAGCATCGTCAAATCAAGCAACGTTTACTACTACTCGCTGGCCAACGAGATGGGCGTAGACCTGATGCACGACCAACTGAAGCCACTTGGGTTTGGCCGCAAAACCGGCATTGACATCGACGGTGAAGTGAATGGTTTGCTGCCGTCCACCGAATGGAAAAAGCGCGCCTACAAGCGGCCTGAACAGCAAAAGTGGTATGCCGGTGAAACCATCTCATTGGGCATAGGCCAGGGCTACAACAACTTCACCATGCTGCAGTTGGCGTCGGCCATGTCGACCTTGGTGTCGGGCGGTCAGCGCTTTCAACCCCGCTTGGTGCGTGAGGTGGAAGACGTCATCAGCCACGAGCGCAAATTCGTCGCGCACGAAGCGGTAGAGCCGCTGCCCTACAAGCCTGAACACGTCGAGCTCATCACCCGCGCCATGTACGGCGTGACACAAGAAGGCACCTCCGTTCGGTCATTCGTGGGCGCGCCGTACAAGAGCGGCGGCAAGACCGGCACCGCGCAGGCCGTGGGCATCAAGGCCAACGAAAAGTACAACGCTGCCGCGCTAGACGAGCACAAGCGCGACCACTCGCTGTACACCGCGTTCGCGCCGCTCGAACTGCCCACCATTGCATTGGCCGTGGTGGTTGAAAACGCGGGCTTCGGTTCTGAAGCCGCCGCACCCATGGCGCGCCGCGTGTTTGACTATTGGCTGCGCGGCCAGTACCCCAGCGTGGAAGACATGGCGTTGACGCAGGTGGGCAAGTCGGGTGCGCCTTTGGGCACGCCGCGCTTGGCGGTGTCTGTGCCGCTGCCAGGGGGCACGGCCATGGCCGCCACGCCAGCGTTCAACGCGCCGTCGAGTGCGCCGCCATTTGTGCAGCCATTTGTGCAGCCATTCGTAGGGCCGGGGTTGGGTGAAACGGTGATTCCCCCAGCGGCACCGGCCAGCGCGGTGGTTTTGCCTGTGGCCGCCGCAGCGTCTTCATCACAGCAAGCTACCAATCTCGCGTCGCAACGCGCGCCTGCGACGGCGGTCTTGCGATGACGCGCTCAAAGTCGGCTCATCCGCTTAAGTGTGAAGCAAGCGTGAAGCGAGCGTGAAGTGAGCGCGTCATGAGCAATGTCTTCGAGTCGCCGTCGGTCTTGCAACGCGTCAAGCACGTCTTCACGGGCTTTGATTTGCCTTTGCTCGGCGCGATTGTTTTCATGGGCGGGGCCGGTTTGATCACCATGTATTCGGTGGGCTTTGACCATGGCAGCCGTTTTGTGGACCACGGCCGCAACATGTTGTTGGCCTTGGCGGTTTTGTTTGTGGTGGCACAAATACCGCCGCAGCGTTTGATGGCCTTGGCCGTGCCGCTCTATGTGGTGGGCGTGGCTTTGTTGGTGGCCACGGCGGTGATGGGCATTACCAAAAAAGGGGCCACGCGTTGGCTGAACGTGGGCGTGGTGATCCAACCCAGCGAGATTCTCAAAATCGCCATGCCGCTGATCTTGGCGTGGTGGTTTCAACGCCGAGAAGGCCAGTTGCGTGCCTTCGACTTTGGCGTGGCCTTGCTGCTGTTGGCTGTGCCGGTGGGGCTGGTGGTCAAGCAGCCCGATCTGGGCACTGCGATTTTGGTGTTGTCGGGCGGGCTCTACGTGATTTTTTTCGCCGGGCTGTCGTGGCGTATCGTGCTGCCGGTGTTGCTGACCGGCGTGATCGCCATCACTGCGCTGGTGTTGTCAGAAGAGCGAATTTGTCAGCCAGATGTGACGTGGCCGCTGCTTCACGCCTACCAAAAAAACCGCGTCTGCACCTTGCTCGACCCGTCCACCGACCCGCTGGGCAAAGGCTTTCACATCATCCAAGGCATGATCGCCATTGGCTCGGGCGGCATCGACGGCAAGGGCTTCATGAAGGGCACGCAAACGCACTTGGAGTTCATTCCCGAGCGCACCACCGACTTCATCTTTGCCGCCTTTTCAGAAGAGTTTGGCCTCATCGGTTGCGTCGGTTTGCTGTTGGGTTTCACGGTGCTGATACTGCGCGGTTTGATGATCGCGGCCGATGCGCCCACGGTGTTCACGCGCCTGCTGGCCGGTGCCGTGACCTTGAGTTTTTTCACCTACGCGTTTGTGAACATGGGCATGGTCAGCGGCATCTTGCCGGTGGTAGGCGTGCCTTTGCCCTTCATCAGCTACGGCGGCACGGCCATGGTGTCTTTGGGTTTGGCCCTGGGCATGTTGATGTCAATTTCAAAAAATCGGCGGCTGGTGCAAAGCTAGGCGTTCACCCTCTTTTCAAACTCAATAAGGACAGCCCATGAAAGCCACCTGGAACGGCGCGACCATCGCCGAAAGCTTTGATACCGTCATCGTCGAAGGCAACCACTATTTCCCTGCCGACAGCCTGAATCGCGACCATGTGACCTTCAGCAACCACCGCAGCGGTTGCCCTTGGAAGGGCCAAGCGCATTACTACAGCCTGATGGTCAACGGCGACCTGAACGAGAACGCAGTTTGGTACTACCCCGAGCCGACTGAGGCGGCTGCCAACATCAAAGGGCGGATGGCTTTTTGGAAGGGTGTGGTGGTGTCTTGACGCCACCACGAGACCACATCAATCCTCCTTCAACAACTCCATCAACTGATTCGCGTTGATCGGCGCGGCGGTGTCTTGACCGCTCAAAATGCCTTCGGCCAAATCGCGTTTGCTGCGGTGCAGGCGGACGATTTTTTCTTCGATGCTGCCTTGTGTGACCAAGCGATACACCGTCACCGGGCGGGCCTGCCCGATGCGGTGCGCACGCGCGCTGGCCTGCTCTTCGGCGGCCGGGTTCCACCACGGGTCGGTGATGATGACGTAGTCGGCCATCGTCAAATTCAAACCGAAACCGCCGGCCTTCAAGCTGATTAGAAACAGGTCGCCCTGGCCCGCCTGGAACGCCGCCACGCGCTTGTTGCGCTCGGCCATGGGCGTGCTGCCGTCGAGGTATTGGTAGCTCAAACCCGCCATGTCCAAGCGCTCGCGCAGCAGGGCCAAAAAGTCAGTGAATTGACTGAACACCAAGGCCTTGTGACGGCCCGCCACCAGCTCCAAAGCCAGTCGCTCGAACTCTTGCACCTTGGCACCGACCAAGCCCAGCTCGGGTGCCACCAAACGCGGATCACACGCCGCGCGGCGCAGCCTGGTGAGAGCCGCCAGCACATGGAATTGGTTTTGTCCTTCGCGGCTGCCGCCTGCATTCGCATTTGCATTAGCGGCCACTGCCTGCGCCACGCTTTCTTCAGCCTGCTGACGCAGCGCCTCTAACAGTGCACGCTCTTTGGCGCCAGGTACCACCTCGTGGACGATTTCGGTGCGCGGCGGCAGGTCGGTGAGCACCTCGGTTTTCGTGCGGCGCAGCAAGAAGGGTTGCAGCAAACGGCGCAGGCGTCGCGACGCTTGTGCCTTGACTTGAACGTCGTCGCCGCGCTCGATCAAATTGCCAAACCGCAGGTTGAATTGCTCGGCGCTGCCCAGCAAACCGGGATTGCAAAAACCCATGATGGACCAGAGCTCACCCAGGCGGTTTTCGATGGGCGTGCCAGTCAGTGCCAAACGGAAATCTGCCTTGATCGCCAGGGCCGCTTTGGCGCGCCGCGTGGTCGGGTTTTTGATGGCCTGTGCTTCATCGAGCACGGCTGTGTGCCACTGAGGAGCACACAAAATGTCGCCGTCAATTTGCAGGAGTGCATAAGAGCAAACGAGTACGTCGCGCGGGCCCAGAGCGCGCACTTGGCGACGCCGCGCTGCGCGGCGGGCGTTGTCGGGTGCGATGTCTGGTGCAGCATCAACGGCTTCTTCAACTTCCGCCGCCTCGTCCTCAGGCTCCACGTCGCTCGCCACACCTTCGCCGTACAACGACACCTGCAAGCCCGGCGCAAAGCGCGCCACCTCCAACATCCAGTTGCCGCACACCGATGTCGGTGCCACCACCAAGGCGGGACCACCGTCGGCGCGTTGCAGCAGCATCGACAAGGTCTGCACGGTTTTGCCCAAGCCCATGTCGTCGGCCAAGACTGCGCCGAAACCGCTTTGCGCCAATCGCATCAGCCAGCGGTAGCCTTCAAGCTGGTAGTCGCGCAGCTCGGCGGCCAAACCGGCGGGCACCTCGAAGATTTGTTCTTGCGCGTGGGCCCACGCCTGGCTGCGTTTGCGCCATGCGGTGTCGCCTTCCAACGCCAGGCTGTGGCCGCTGGCCTCCCACGCCAACGCCGCCACGCCCGACAAACGCTGACCTGTTTTGGTGTTTTGCGCCAACGCCGCCAAGTCGGCCAGCTGTTGACGCAAAGCGTCGCTCAGCGCCAAAAAATCGCCCTCACCCAAAGCGATGTAGCGGCTGCGGCTGGTGCGCGCCAAGTCCAGCAATTGCTTGAGCTTGAGCACCTCGCCGCCGTCGAGCACCAGCTCGCCTTCCAGCTCCAACCAATCCCCTTTGCTCGATGCCTTCAGCGTGACCGATGCATCCGGCACGCCGCGCACTTTCATGGGCTTGCCCTTGGGCCATTCGGTGACGATGGTGTCGCTGAGTTGGCTCAAACGCTCAACCGCCATGAGCGCTTGCTGCGGGTCGTCCAGCAACCAGTCGTGCGCCACGTCGTCTAAAAAATCCAGCGCGTCGAGCAAGCCTTGAAGGGCCGCGCGCTCGCCCGCAAAGTTGCGTTTGGTCGACAGCGTCACGCCTTGGTGCACCGTGGTCACGCGCTCGCGACCGATGCCCGGGGCCATCCGTGGGCCGAAGTCGCCAAACGGCGCGGCCAGCAAGTTCACCGTCAAGCCGCTGCCGTGCGGCGTGAGCTCGGCGCGCAGCACGCTGCTGGGCTCTACCTCGTGTCCGGCTTCAGCGTCACTGGCCACGGCAAAGTGCGCGGCCAGCACGCGCAGCGCAGCGTCCAACTCGGCACGCGCGGCCACCGGCACTTTCCAGCCCTGCGACACCAGCTCGGCCACACGCAATTGCGCTGGTGACAAGCGCACCAGACGCGCATGGGTTTTGTCGTCGGCCAAGAGCATGATGTTGCGCATGCGCTGACGTTGCAGGCGCCACTTTTGAGGCAAGAACTCGTCGTTGGCTTCGGCGTCTTTTTGTTTGGCGCTGCGCACCGGGTCCAACAAACGGAAGGTGATGTGCTCACCCTGAGTCATGATTTCCAGCGCGGGCATGGACTCGACCACATCGATGAACACCGTCGGGTCGCGCTCCCACGCCACATGCGGGTGGCGCACCAGCGCAGGCGCGGCGGTGGCGATGTCAAGCGACATGCGCGCACCGTAGTCGTCGCGCTCGACCGCGCGCAGCAGTGCGGCGTCGTGCGTGGCCAAGTCTTTGCGTTTGAGCAATGTGCTCAAGCTCACGGGCTTGGGCCTGCCCAGGCCGCGCACACCGGCCTTTTGTTCCATGGGCTCCAGGTGGTTGATGCGGCCGTCGGTGTCGGTGTTGACGACCCAGATCAAACGGTCTGGCTCTGTGCCTTCTTTGCCTTTCGCGGCGGCACCCGCGCCGCTGTCGTCGAGCGCCAAGATGGCGGCCAGCGCATCGCGCCAACTGTCTTGCTGTTCGCCCACGAAAAACGGCAGGCTGGCGTCAGCGGGCAGCGGCGTTTCCTTCAACAAACAAGCGACGGCGCGGCGTGTCACGCGGGCCAGCCACATCAATTCAGCCGCTTCAAATTCAGCGGCCAAGCGGCTGGCGTGGCTGCGCAGCTCGGTGGGCTCAGTCACCTCCACGCGCAGCCATGCGGCCAACATCAAGTGGTGCAAATATTGGAGCGACTGCAAGCCCGAGTGCTCACGCCGCGCCAAACAAAAACGCTGCGGTGCTTTGGGCGCGTCGCCCATGCGCTGGTCGATGGCGTCTATCCACACGCCCCAAAAACTGTAGGGATCGGCGTCGCGTTTGCCGGGCGCTGCTTTGCTGGGCGACAAGCCCGCTTCGCTCACCACAAACTTGCGCGCCTTGGCCCAAGCGGTGGGTGCAGACTCTGACAGCAAGGCCATCACGTAGAGCCACGACATCGAAGGCGAAATCAATTGCTTGCGCCGCCCCAACTGCACACCGGCTTGCTTCGCCGCGACCTCAAACCGCGCCGCGCCGTCGACCCAATGCCCTTCGGCGATGCTGAACACGGTGCGCTGCAAATCAAGGCTGGCTCCATTGAGGTTCGCGAACATCGCAAGCGCCTGTGCCGATTGGCCTCGGAACAGCAGCGTTTCAGACAAACGCAGACGCAGTGGTGGCGTGACTACGGCGGCGTTGCTGCGCACGGCCAAAGCAGCCAGCAACCAGTTTTCCAGCGGCCGAACTTCACTTTCAGAAAGACCGCTGAGCGTTGTCATCAGACGCTCGGCCAACTCGGTTTGAAGTTGCGGCTCCAATGTGTCGAACAGCGCAGCGTCAAAGGGCTGAAGCGCTGCCTGTTGCAAGGCACCCATCCACAAGTGCGTGAAGCTGTAGGCCAGCTCACCCAAGCGCCGAATGTGGCGCAAAGTGCGACCACCAAACAGCACCAAACGCATGGCAGCGGCGAGCTGTTCTTGTTCTTGAAAGCCCAGCGAATAGGCGCGGTCAAAGTCGTTGAGCTTGCGCCAGGCCTCGAACCAAGCGGTGGCGCGCACGCTGTCTAGCATCATGCTGCGAAAGCGTTCCGCGCCGTGCGGCAGGCTGGCGCGCATGCGGCCTTGGGCGTCGCGCTTGGCGTGACCGGCAGCTACCAGCCGCTCCATCACGCGCTTGACTTCCATCGGGTTGAACGCGGTGCTGCGCGCCGTGCGCCCGCCCACCGCCGTGATGAGGTCTGACACGCGCTGCATGCCCGACGGCGCTTGCAGGGCGCACAGCGTGTCGTGAACGGTGGCGTCTTCCGCCGTCATGGTGAGGTCGATGGTGGTGACGTCACCCACGCTGGGGTTGGTTGGATTCATCAGACAAGGCGCAGATCGGAGGGAGCGGTGAGCCTAACTGATGGCCGCGCGCTCACGGCTTGCGAGGCCGCAGATGTGCGCTGGCAGACAGGCGAGATGCGGCGCGGCGTGCGACCGCAGGCACTTTCACTTGCCCGACTTGAAACCCGTGAACAAGCGCGTTTGCAGGCGGCGCATGTCCTGCGGCATGGCGTCGGGCGGTGTCAGGCGCTTCTTGTCAGCGTCGCTCAAGAAGATGGTTTTGTTGTCAGCCACTTCCTTCTTCACAAACTTCAGCGACGCTGCGTTGGGGTTGGCGTAAAACACTTTGTTGGTCAAGCTGGCATGCACTTCGGGGCGCAAGATGTAGTTGATGAAGCGGTGCGCATTGGCAACGTGCTTGGCATCTTTGGGAATGGCCATGCTGTCAAAAAAAAGCGTGGCGCCGCCGGTGGGAACAAAGGTCTCAATGGCTGGCGCAGCCTTGGGATTGGCCTCGACGGCGCGGGCGCGGGCAATGTTGATGTCGCCCGAAAACCCCATCACCACACACACTTGCCCGGCCGCCAAATCATTGATGTAGCCGGATGAAGAAAAGCGTGTCACGAACGGTCGCACGCTTTGCAGCAGCTTGGCTGCGGCGTCGTAGTCGGCAGCCACTTTGCTGTAGGCCGGTTTGCCTGCGTAAAGCATGGCCACCGGCAACACCTCTGAGGCAGAGTCCAGAAAACTGATGCCGCAGCTTTTCAACTTGGACGCGTATTTGGGGTCGAACACCAAGCTCCATGCGTTGGCGGGCAGGGGCAAATCACCGAGCGCGGCTTTCACTTTAGCGGTGTGGATGCCCACCGTCACGTAACCCCACAACCAGTTCACCAAGTACTGATTGCCTGCGTCAACCGAGCCCAAAGCGTCGAGCAGGCCTTTGTCCAAATTGCCCCAATTGCTGAGCTTGGATCTGTCCAGCTTTTGTAATAAACCACCTTCGATTTGCATCTTGGCAAAGTGCGCGCCCGGCACGACGATGTCGTAGCCGGTTTTTCCCGCCACCAGTTTGGCGTGCAAGATTTCGTTGGTGTCGTAGTTGTCGTAATTGACTTTGATGCCGGTTTCTTTCTCAAAGTTTTTGATGGTGTCTTCGGCGATGTAGTCAGACCAGTTGTAGATGTTGAGCAGCTTGGGCTCGTCGGCGGCCAGGGCTGCGCCGCAAAAAATGGTCAGAGCAAGCGCGGCAAGTTTGGATGGGAGGTTCATGGTTTTTGGATTGAATGCTGGTGTGAAATCGTAGCTAGAAAATCAGAAACAGAATCTCACCAGGAATGCCCACCGGTCAAGCCCACCAATCATGCGCTACACTGAATCAGTGTTAATTTGCTGATGAAGGAGCCTTTATGGCCAACATGACGATAGCGCTAGACGACCAGCTGCTGCGCGCTGCGCGCATCAAAGCTGTACAACAAGGCACCAGCGTGAACGAGGTGTGCCGCCAGGCGATTGAGTCGTTTGCCCGTGGGGCAGGCGATGCACAAGCCCGAATGGCGCGCTTGAAAGTCTTGGCGAAGAAAGTGCGCAGTGAAAATTTCCAGCCCATGTGGCCTGGCCGCGATGCGCTTTACGCTGAGCCTGCCGAACCTCCTAAGCCGCTCGCGCCCATCGCACCCGCTGCACCCGTTGCATCCATCCCGTCCGTGCGCGCAACGCCAAGCAAGAAGCCATTGCGATGAGCTTTTTCTTTGACACCAATGTGCTCGTGTGCGTCTTTGACCGCACTGACTCTGCCAAGCAAGCAACGGCACAAGAGTTGGTGACAGTGCACATGTCTGCACGCGACATGGTCATCAGCACACAAGTTTTGCAAGAGCTGTACGTGACCTTGACTCGAAAAAAGCACCTGAGTTCTGTCGACGCATTGGAAGTGGTGACGACGTTCGCGCAAGAACGCACCGTGCCCGCCAGCGCAGACTTGGTGCTGCGCGGCTTGGCGTTGGGCCAGCAAGCGCAGCTTTCGGCATGGGACGGGCTGATCGTCCAAAGCGCACTCGATGCAGGCTGCACCACGCTGTACTCCGAAGACTTCCAAGATGGCATGCGGTTTGGCGAGTTGACGGTGCGCAATCCATTTGTGCATGCGATGCAAGCGGTGCATGAGCGGCAAACGGTGTTTAAAAGAGGTGCCCCCAAGCGGTAGCAGGCTGGCAGTGTTTCGCTTCGCTGGCTCACCCCTCGCTGGTTCACCCTTCTCTGGCTCACCGCATGAGCCTGTCAAGCTCTAAGCTCACGCGATGACTGACGCGCTTCCTGCCTTCAAACCCCAAGCCATTCATCGACGCCGTTTGCGCGAGGTGTGGCGCTCGGCCGGTTGGCCATGTCAAGACATGGTGGAGGTCGAACTTTTGGCTGTGGGTTGGTTGGCGCGCGTGCGCAGCAACAGCGGTCACGAGACCTTGCGCGTCACCGATGCCGGCGTCCACGTGCTGAATGAGACCTTGCAGCGCAACCGCCGCAACCGCGATGCGCATGAAGACTTGGTAGAGCGCGTGGCACGCGAAATGACTCGCGCGGGCCGCTTGGCGTGGCGCGGATTGAGCTTGCGCGCCAAGGTGAATGACGCTTGGGCGATGTCCATGCCCGACGTGTTTTCGGTGCGCCACACCACGGTGGAGGCTTACTTGCAGCCTATCGTTCACGAAATCAAGGTCAACCGTGCCGATGTGCTGAGTGACCTGCGCGCGCAGGCCAAACGCGATGCTTACTTGCAACTCAGCAGCGAGTGTTGGTACGTGTTGAAACTTGGTATTGCGCAGCCTGAAGAAATTCCGGTTGAGTTTGGTGTGATGCTGGCCAGCGACGCCGGTTTAGAAGTGGCGCGCAGCGCACCGAAGCGCGCCATGACCTTGCCGTTTGGTTTGTGGATGGCGCTGGCCCGCGCCACACCGCTGCAAGGGTGGCGCAGCGAAGACGCGCAGGCGGCGTTGGGCGACACTGGCGATGATTTAAATTGAGGAGCCACCGCCATGCGTTTGATTCCGCTGACTTTTTGCTTGTGTGCTGCGGCGCTGCTGTCGGCTTGCGGGAAGCCTGAACCTGCTTCCGTCAAGGCGCCCACGACCACAGAGACAGCAGCAGCAATGCTGCCCAGCGCTGCGTCGAGTGCCCACGCCGCCGAAGGCATTGCATGGCGTCACGCTTTGAACGACGCTGATGTGGATGCCTCTTTCGCGCTGGCGCGCAGCCAAAGCAAGCCCGTTTTCGTCTACTGGGGCGCGGCGTGGTGCCCGCCGTGCAACCAACTCAAAGCCACGCTGTTCAACCGGCAAGATTTCATTGCTCGCTCCAAGGCTTTCGTGGCGATCTACATCGACGGCGACAGCCCGGGCGCGCAAAAGTTGGGCGCGCGGTTCAAGGTGCGCGGCTACCCCACCACGGTGCTGTTCAATGCCGAAGGGGTCGAGCTGACACGCTTGCCCGGCGAGGTGGACTCGGCGCAGTACACACAAGTCATGACCCTGGGCATGAACGCGCAGCGGCCGGTGAAGGCGGTGCTGGAGGCAGCGCAAAACACGGCCACTGCGGCGCAGCTCAGTCCCAACGATTGGAAGCTGCTGGCGTTTTATTCGTGGGAAACAGATGAGCAGCAAGTCGCACCCAGTGGGCAGTTGCCTGCCTTGTTGAAGCAGCTGGCACAGGCGTGTCCGGCCGGCGAAGCAGACACCGCCACGCGGTTGATGTTGAAGTCAATCGCAGTCGCAGCCGTGGTTGAAGTCGCAGTCGCAGTTGAAGTAGCAGAGAGGTCAGCGCCACCATCAATTCAGCGCCGCGAGCGTGTGCTCAAGCTGCTGGCAGACGCTGCGGCGTCACGCTCGCAAATGGATGTGCTGACCAACAGCGCCGCCGATTTGGTGCGCGTCCTCAGCGCGGTAAAAACAACTGAACGCGCCGCGCTGGTGGGTGCTTTCAACAGCGCACTCAAAACACTGGAAGCCGACACCACACTGTCGCGCGCTGACCGTTTGACTGCGCTTAACGCGCGCGTGGAGCTGGCCAAACTCGACGACGCCGGCGTTGTCGGTTCCAACGACCGCAAACCGACTGTTCCCGATGCGTTGCAAGCCGAAGTTCGCGCCCACGTGGCGCAGCTTGACCGCGACATCACCGATGGCTACGAACGCCAAGCCGTCATCACCAGCGCGGCCGATGTGCTGGAACAAGCGGGTTTGTTGACCGAGTCCAGCGCGCTGCTGGAAAGTAATCTGAGCAAAAGCCACTCGCCGTACTACTTGATGTCGGGCTTGGCCAGCAACGCCAAAAAACGCGGTGACGTTGCAGGCGCATTGCGTTGGTCAGAGTCTGCTTTCAATCAAAGCGAAGGCCCGGCCACACGTTTGCAATGGGGCGCCAGCTACGTCAAAACTTTGATCGAGTTGGCCCCGCAAGACTCGGCGCGCATTGAGCGCACCGTGCAGCAACTTTTTGCCGAGGCCGCGGCCCAACCCAATGCGTTTTTTGAACGCAGCGCGCGTTCATTGCAGCGCGTGGGAACGCAGCTTCAGATTTGGAACAAAGACAAAAAACACACGGCGGCGGTTCAGCGTTTGCGAGCGCAGATGACGGACATCTGCGCTGGCTTGCCTGAGGGCGACACACAGCGCGCTGCCTGCCATGCCGTGTTCAAACCGCCTGCCGCAGTGGGCGGCAAAGCGGCTTGAAGCGGCATCAATTCACTTGATCAAACCTTCTGCGCGCATGGCCGCCTGCACCGCAGGACGCGCCGCAACGCGGCCCAAGAAGGCTGCCAAATTCGGCAGCCCTGAAATGTCCAAGCCGACGTGCTTGCTCCAGTTCGCGGTGGTGAACAGGTAGGCATCGGCCACGCTGAAGGTGTCGCCCATCAGGTATTGATGGCCTTCTAGCTTGCTGTCCAGCCACTTGAAACGGTCGGCCAACTTCAGCTTCGCGATGGCCTTGGCTTCATCGGGCATGGCCGGGTTGAACAGCGGGCTGAAGCCTTTGTGAATTTCGCTGGTGATGAAGTTCAGCCACTCTTGCAAACGGTAGCGTGCCATGGTGCCGTTGGCCGGGGCCAGGTTGCTGCTTGGCGCTTGGTCGGCGATGTACTGGACGATGGCCGAGCCCTCGCTCAAGCGCTGGCCGTCGTCCAATTCAAGCAGCGGCACGTAGCCTTTGGAATTGACGCCGTAGAAGTCGGTGCCGTCGGCCAAGGTGTGCGTCTTCATGTTGGCGGGCACCAAGTCAAACGCGATGCCAGCCTCTTTCAACGCGATGTGGGGAGACAAAGAGCAAGCGCCGGGGCTGAAATAGAGTTTCATGGAAAAGTCCTTGTGGGTTGGAGATATCGGGATCGGATTACACCCCGAAGCCGTGAATCTGCTGCCCTGGAGATTCAGATTGTTGACCCCATTTAAAAATCAGCCTCTAAGTCCAATCTTTCTCAGACTGACCCTGACACCCAACATCATTCAACCTGAGTACGTGGCCACCTCGCGTTGACGCGCGTGTTGACTGCGGTTAAATCAGCCACCGTTTGTGGTCTGAATGCGGCCTGAATGTGGCCTGAAGCCCAGCAAGACCAAGCGCTGTTGCAAACCGAAGCACGAAACCCACGTCGGTGAAACAGACTCCATCACCCAAGCACATTGAAACCACTTGAAAGCCACCATGCCCCGTCACACCCTAGAGCCATCGCGCATCCACCCCACCATTGCCGATGAAGTGGCCAACGCCCACATCGACGTGGTGCAAAACGTGCAATCGGCTGTCGCGTCCAACGCCGTGTTGGTGGTGGGCATGGCCACCAACCCCTTCTGCAAACGCGCCCGCAAAACGCTCGACGCGGCGGGCGTGGCTTATCACTACCTGGAGTACGGCAGCTACGTCAGCCAGTGGCGTCAGCGAGGCGCTCTGAAGATGTGGACGGGCTGGCCCACCTTCCCGATGGTGTTTGTCAAAGGCATGTTGGTGGGCGGGGCCAACGACCTGAAAGCCCTGATCGCCTCGGGTGAGTTGAAGCGCGTGTTGGCGGCGTGACGGTCGCATCGTCACAAGTCGGTCGAATCAGTCTTTCAGGCTCAGCCAATCGTCGTCGGCGCAATTGGTAAAGCCAGCTTGATGTATGGCCAGCCGATCTTCGGCATAAGTGGCGCAAAGCACTCGGTAACCTTTGGCCGCCAGCGTGGCCTTGGCTTCACGTGCGCGCTTCATCGGGTCACCAGGCAGCTTGATGATTTGCAGAACAACTGAGCGGGGAATCAACTTGTTTGAAACGTGCTCAAAAAAAGCAGTAATGCGGGTTTTCCCGGAACGATGTGCTTGGATGCGTGAAACAAGACCAGGATCCAAATTCAGCAGGAAATTAACTGCCATTGAATTCTGAAAGCAAAGCCAGCGGATGCTCTTTTTCCCGACAGCCGACACACTGGTTTTTCCGTCTTGATTGGTGCCCGCGCGCAGCACCGCTGGCACCATGCGCAGCAAACCAACGCTGAATATGGCTTTGCGGTCATCGGCACTGGCCAGTAAGCAAATTTCACCGCGAGCCTCACGAGGGATCATCCATTGCCCGGTGAGTGAAAACTTCGTGTCCACCTCAACACCCGCAATCAGGTTGTCCAGCTTCGCACCACGTGGCCACTCAAACGCATAGCGCAGCAATATTTCAACTTTGGTACCGATGTAAGTCTTCTCGGTCTTTTCCAATTGATCAACTGAAAATCGACCGGTTCGGGCACCGTCGATGACCTCATCCAAGGCCTGTCTCAGCGTCAGCGCAAATAACTTTTCTATGCCGCTTGTCTGTAGCAACTGAACCCACACCGCGTCGAGTTCGCTGTCGTCAATCATTGGCTTACGCCGTGTCTACGCTGCGAGTGAAGCACGCGCAAGCTTGGGTTTCGCGGCAGCGTTCAGTGCGCGCGCAATGGCCCGCCCGATCGCACAAGCCACCGGAGGCGGAAATGCATTCCCAATTTGCCGGTAGGCCGCCGTCTTACGACCGCTGAATTGCCAGTGATCGGGGAAGCCTTGAATGCGTGCGGTCATGCGCACTGTCAGTTTTGGGCTGCCTGTGAAACCCGACAGCGGCGCAGCATCGGCTACGCCTTTCCCGTCAACAGCCAAATTTGACCAAGCGGCACGAGCACGCGTGGGGCCCAAGTCTGGCCCGCCATGTTTTTTGCTGCCGCCCACCAAAGTGGGTGCAGTGCCATCAGCCAATTCGCTCCAAGCCTCAGCACCTTCCCAGCCATTGGCTTTCATCAGGTCAAGCAAAAGCGGGCCGACCCCAATAGTCTTTGAGAACTGCGGCGCTGGCCAAGCAAAGTGTGCCAACAAGGGCCTGCGCAGGGCAACCAAGATGGCGCGCGGACGCAGTTGTGACACACCGAAATCTGATGCATTCAGTACACGCCATTGCCCCTCATAGCCCAAAGCTTGCAAGCGCTCTAACAGCTGCGCACGGTATGGCGCAAAACGCGGGTCGAGCAATCCGCGTACGTTCTCCAGCATCACGGCTTGAGGCTGGCATTCGGCGACCAAACGAAGGGCCTCGGGAAAGAGGTCGCGCGCATCGTCAGCACCCAGCTGCTTGCCCGCTTTAGAAAACGGTGGGCAAGGCACACCACCCGCAAAGAGGTCAACGCCTTTCCAACGTTCGGCGCTGTACGCACATACGTTGGCTTCGACCACATTCCACGCGGGTCGATTGATTCGCAACGTCGCACAAGCTGAAGGCTCTATTTCAATCAGGCTTGCGTGCTCAAACCCGGCCTGCTCTAGGCCTAACGCTTGCCCGCCTGCACCCGCGCATATTTCTATCGAGGTAAGCGACATAGAGACCCCATGAATAAAGCTGTACGAATAGACAGTCTATCGGAGTGTTGCCGTTCTCTGATGGGCGTCACGCTTTTGAGCCCAGTCACTCGACTGAGATGGTCAATTCAGGCTGAGCTGCATCATGCGCGCTCAATTCGGGCAGGCGAGGCAAGCACCACAGCGACAGCATCGACACGGCCGCCGTGAGCAGCATGACGTATTGAAACGCGGTGTCGCTGATACCAACAAAGCGGCCTTTGAAGGCGCCGCCCGCAGACGCGGAAGTCGAGGATTTCAGCAGCGCACCCAAGCCGTCGGCATCGGCCATCACCGCACCGGCGGGCAGGTGTAGACGCAGCCAGATCAGCAGCACCGAACTGAGCACGGCAATGCCGATGGCCCCGCCAAGTTGCCGGAAAAAAGCAATCAAACCGGTGACGCTGCCCACCTGCGCGCGGGGCACGGCTTGTTGCACCAAGATGAGTGCAGGCGGCATTTGCAAACCCATGCCCAAGCCCGTCAACACCAAAAACAGCGCGGCCCACAGGCTGGTGGGTGATGAAAAACTCATGCCCAACAAACCCACCGGCACCAGCATCACGCCCGAACGAACGGCGGGCAACACACGACCGGTACGTTGCATGGCGCGGCCGCTGACGAAGGCGGCGAACGGGATGGCAAGGGTCATGGGCAGCAAGCGCAGGCCCGCGTCGGTGGCCGACAAACCCGCCACCAATTGCGAGCGCAGCGGCACCAACACCGACAGCGCAATGAAGTTAAAAAAGCAAATAAACACCAAGGCGCAACAGGCCGCGACCACTTTGTTTTTGAACAAGGCCAGCGACACCATGGGGTCGGGGTGACGACGTTCTTGCGCAAAAAACGCGAACAGCAACACCCCGCCGGCGGCCAAGCCACTGAGGTTGAGCGCGTCGCTCCACGGTGTGCCTTGGCCCACACGCGTGATGGGCACCAGCAACGCGGTCAAGGCGAGCAACATCAAAAACGCGCCGAGGACATCGATGCGCGGCTTGACGCGCAGAGCTGGGTTCTTGTTGCCTGAAGTACCGCCTGCCACATCGCCTGCAACACCAGCGGCACCACCATCGAGCGCACGTCGCACCAACACCAAAGCCAGCACGCCCACGGGCAGGTTGATCCAAAAAATCCACGGCCACGACAGGTACTGCGTGAACACGCCGCCCACCACCGGCCCGAGCAAGCTGGCCACCGCCCACACCACGCTGATGTAGCTTTGAAACCGGCCGCGTTGGCGCAGCGGAACCACATCGGCAATGACGGCTTGCGACATGGCAATGAGGCCGCCGCCACCTGCCCCTTGCAGCACACGCGCCAGCACCAGTTGCGGCAAACTTTGCGACAAGGCACAGGCCACCGACGCCAACAAGAACAAGACGATGGCAAAGCTCATCACCTTGCGTCTGCCGTAGATGTCACTGAACTTGCCGTACAGCGGCGTGACCACGGTGGACGCGATGAGGTAGCTGGAAATCACCCACGCCATCCACTCAAAGCCGCCGAGTTGGCGCGCGATGGTGGGCACCGCGACGCCGACGATGGTTTGATCCAGCGCGCCCAGCAAGATGGTCATGACGACCGAGGCGATGGCGGCGCGGAACTGCGCGGGGGTCAAAGCAGACTGCAAATCGATGGACGGGAAACCGCCTCCGTGAATACGAACAAAATCTGAAGCAGCTTTTATCAGATTGAGATTACCGCAGCGCAGTCAGCGTGAGCTTTCAGCGGCCATTGCGCACACGACTCACGTACAAAGCCGACACCGCCTCAACGCGATGGCCCCAACTGCGTCGCAAGTGCGTCAGCAACAGCGCCACCTCGGCGTCACTTAACAGCGTGGCAAACGGGGGCATGCCAAAGGGTCGCGGGTTGCCTGCGGTGGCAGGCGCAAAGCCGCCTTCCAGCACCACATGAATCAAGTTGGCCGCATTGGGCAAAGTGACGGCGCGGTTGCCTGCCAGCGCGGGGTAGATCAGCAGCTTGCCGTCGGCCGTGCGTCTGCCTTCGCCTTGCTCGCCGTGGCACTGCGCGCAGTGTTGGGTGTAGAGCTGTGCGGCGGGATCGGTGTTTGATGTGGTGTCCGCTGGTGCTGCTGGTGCTGCTGGTGCTGCTGGTGCTGCTGGTGTTTTTGGCGTCCCTTGCATTCCTCGCGCCGTCCTGCGCGGCAGCACCTGCAAGTAAACGGCCATGGCGCGCAGGTCGGCGTCAGTCAGGTGCTGGGTGCTGCCTAGGACCACTTCAGACATTGGGCCCGCAACGCTGAACATTGCGCCGCCGCGTTCAACCGCCCCGGCCTTCAAAAGCTCAACGATGTGCTTTGCGTCCCAATCCATCACACCCGCCTCGGCCGTGGAATGCAGCGACGGCGCATACCAGTTCTGCACCGGGATCAAACCGCCCGACAAGTCGAGCGGGCCTGCCGTTGCGCCCAGCGCATTGCGGTTGGCGTGACAGGCGTTGCAGTGACCCAGGCCTTCGATCAAATAAGCGCCACGTTGCCATTCGGTAGCTTGCAATCTGGCACTTTGGGTCGGTTCAGACGCTGGCGTCGCAGGTCGGAAATAGAGTGCGCGCCAAACCGCCAGCGAGGCCTGCAAATTGAATGGAAAAGCCAAGTCGTGCGGTGTGTTGGCGCGCGAAGCGGCCGGCACGCTGCGCAAAAACGCCAGCAGCAAATCCGAGTCGGTGCGGGTGATGCGCGTGGTGTTGGCGTAAGGGAATGCCGGGTAAAGCAAACGCCCATCGCGCGAACGCCCGTGGTGCATGGCGCGCCAAAACTCGTCGGCCGTCCATGCGCCGATGCCCTGGGATTTGTCGCTGGTGAGGTTGGACGCGTACACCGTGCCAAAGGGCGTGGGCACACCGCGCCCGCCCGCATAGGGTTCGCCGCCGCGTTGCGTGTGGCAGCTTTGGCAGTTGCCTGCGCGGGCCAGGTAAGCGCCCTGCGCAATGCGCTCGGGGGTGTCCAGTGAAGTTGCCGTTGCGTTGGTGGTGCCGCTGGATGAGGACAACGCTGCTTCGCCGCGCACGTTCAAAAACCACACCACCGCAGTCAATAAAGCGCACAGCGTGATTAAGGCTGCCGCCACACGCATGGCAGTCCGCCTCATTGCAGTCCAGTTCATGGCGGCACGCCCTTCACCGTCTCCTTCACCTTCACCATCACCGTCACCACCACGCCGCCACAATCCTGCGGCAACGCAGCAGGCAAGCTCGCCGCCGGTTTGGACGCACTCGGTACAGGCTGCGCCGACAACCACAGCGACAGCGCCGCGATGTCGCTGGGGGCCAAGCGCTGCGCGATCTGGGCCATGCAATCGGGTGCCATGGCATGACGTGCGCCGGTGCGCCACGCGCCAAGCTGCGCATTCAAGTAATCACGCGGCAAACCCAGCAGCGCAGGAATGGCGGGTTGCACGCCCATCAACGCGCTGCCGTGGCACTGTGCGCAGGCGGGCAGTTTCAGAGCCGCGTCGCCGCGCTGCACCAGCGCTTCGCCGCGTGCCCATTCCGCGGCGTTGGGCTTGACCGTGCCAGCAGGCACTGGCAAGTAGGGCACGTCCAGGCCGGCGAAGTGCTCGGCCATTTCGCGCAGATAACTGTCGCTGAGCGGTGCCAGCAATTGCGTCATCAGCGCATACGGTCTGCGCCCATCGCGAAAATTCAACAACTGGTGATACAGGTAGCTCGCCGGTTTTCCCGCGATGCGCGGTTGGTAACCGTCGGCGGCTGCGCGACCTTGCGGGCCGTGACAGCCGGTGCAGGCTTGCACGCGCTGGGCCATGGTGTCCTCTACGGAGGCCAGGGGAGCAAGGGGCGCAGCTGGCGTCATGGCGAAAGGAAAACACACCGCTGCCAAGGCGCATGCGGCAAGCCGCCAGTGGTTCAAACGCCGGTGCCTCCCGACAGCGCTGCCAAGTCGGCATCGCCGTGTCGGGCCAAGCCCGCTGCCACGCCCGCGCGGTCGGCAGCGCTGCGGTTTTGGCTGACCTTCCACTTGCCTTTGATAGACGCAATTTCGATCTCGATGCCCACGATGGCGCGGTGCATCGTGGCGACGTAATCGTCAGGCGCGTCAGTCACCTTCCAAGCCACCGTTTCACCGTGCCTTGATGCGCGCTGCGCTTCATGGCGGTCGGTCAAGGTGGACACCAATTGACTGACCCAGGCGATGTCGTCCATCACGCGCAAGCGCCCGCGCACTTCCACGATCACGTAATTCCAAGTGGGCACGACCTTACCGGTCTCGGCTTTGGTGGGATACCAAGCGGGCGACACATAAGCCTGCACGCCTTGAAACACCACCACCGATTCGGTGTCAGTTCGCGCCACGCGCCACAGCGGGTTGGCCCGCGCCACATGGGCCACCAGCGTGCCATGTTCGCCGCGCGCGGTGTCCAAAATGAAGGGAATGGCGTCGGCTTGCAGCGGCTGAAAACCAGCCGCATCTGCTGCCGCGTTTTGCGTCAACAACAAACCCAAGGGGTGGTCGCGCAGCAGCGTGTGCAATACCTCGGGGCGAGATTCTTCAAAGTGAGACGGCAGGTACATGTGATGGGTGTATTGCGGTTGGGCTGGGCTGGGATGGGAGGTTAGGTCAGGTCAGGATATTGAAGTCAGCACAGGCACGCAGCGAACCTCGGTTTTGACGGAGTTGGCGATGAAGCAATCGGCGTGCGCTTGGTGGTGCAAGCGCTGCAATTCGACCACATCGGGTTGCTTGTCGCCG
>JANYJJ010000198.1 GCA_025358485.1 Burkholderiales bacterium
TCTTGATGAAGCCGCCATCCAAAAGGTGCGTCAGCGTTTGCGCTGGGTCGAGGTGTCGGCGGGCGAGACGCTGATGCGCCAAGGCGAGCCGGGCGAAGCGCTTTACATGCTGGTGAGTGGTCGGCTGCGCGTCTACATAGACGAGCACGAGCAGCGTCGCATCGTGCGCGAAATTGCACGCGGCGAGGTGGTCGGTGAAATGAGCCTTTACACCGACGCGCCACGCAGTGCGACGCTGGTGGCAATCCGCGATTCAGTGCTGGTGAGTTTGGACAAGGCCGATTTCAATCAGTTGCTGGCCACCAGCCCCGAGGTGTCTACCGCGTTGACGCGCCAGATCATTCAGCGCTTGCAAACCGAGCGCAGCCTGAGCGTGATCGACAAGCCAGTGACCATGGCTTTGCTGCCTGTCAGTGACGGTGTGGACGCCGCCGCGCTGGCAGCGGAGTTGGCGGCCGAGTTGTCGATGAAGGGGCGCGTGGGTGTGCTCGATTCGACGGTGATGGCGCACCACTTGGAAAAAGCATCACGCACGGTGGACGGTGAGTTGGGCACCAGCCAACGCCGCAGCGTGGCCATGCTGTTGGACGAAATTGAAAGCACTCATGACTACGTTTTGCTGGTCGCCGACGCCCAGCCCAGCGACTGGACGCAAATGTGTGCGCGCCATGCAGACGAGATCTTGTTGCTGGCCGACGCTGCAGCGCCTGCGGTGTTGCACGCCAACGAGAAGCAGTTTTTGGTCGACAGGCCACCGCGTTCTGAAGCCGCTGAAATCTTGCTGTTGCTGCACGCGCCGACCACCGTCCACCCGTCAGGCACAGCGTCATGGCTGAACCGACGGCCCATCAGCGGCCACCTGCACCTTCGTGTTTCGAACGCGCCTGACATGGCTCGGCTGGCACGCATCCAGTCGCGCAGTGCGGTGGGTTTGGTGCTGGCTGGCGGCGGTGCGCGAGGCTTTGCGCATTTGGGTGTTTACCGTGCGCTGCGAGAGCAGGGCATCGACGTCGACTACTTCGGCGGCACCAGCATCGGCGCGGTGATGGCGGGCTTCACCGCCAGCGATTTGCCCTTCGAGAAGCTTCATGACTTGGCCCGCGAACTGTTTGCGCGCAACCCCACCGGCGACTTCAATTTTTTCCCCGTGATCTCGTTGTTCAAAGGGCAACGCTTGCGCGACATCGTGGGCGAAGCGGTTGACCGCGCCGTCGGTCATGGGGCGCACATTGAAGACTTGTGGAAGAACTTTTTTTGCGTGTCCACCAACTTTTCCAAAGCCAGCGAGTTGGTCTTGCACCGGGGTGATTTGTTAAAGGCCATGCTGTCCAGCGTGGCCATTCCCGGTGCGCTGCCACCTGTGGTGATGGACGGAGATCTGATTTGTGACGGTGGCACCTTCAACAACTTTCCGGTTGACGTGATGCGTCAACAGCGCGGCGTGGGCAGGGTCATCGGCGTTGACCTGAGCAACCGCAAGACACGCCGCATCGAGTTTGACGAAATGCCCAGCGCTTGGGCCTTGCTGCGCGACCGTCTGCGCCCGCGCAAGCAGCGTCGCTACAAGCTGCCCAGCCTGGCCAATTTGCTCATCAACACCACAGTGCTGTACAGCGCTTCGCGCCAAAAAGAAGCTCAAGCCCTGACTGACCTTTATTTCAATCCGCCGCTCGACCGCGTTGGCATGCTCGATTGGTCTAAGTTCGATTCGGTGGTGCAGCAAGGCTACCAACATGCTTTGCAAACATTGCGCGCCTCTGAGGCAACGCAGGCCGTTCAACCGACCCCAAGCAATGCCACTTCAGAGCGCGGGCAATCGTCCCACCAGCTGCACGGCGATGCCGTCATTGCCAAGCTTCAATAACAAGGCCTCGCCAGAGTCTGCGGCAACGCCCGCCAAGTCCGTCAGCACAAATTGGTGGGTGACCCACACCTCGAACCGGCCAGCTTGTTGCGAGCGTGCTGCCACCGCCACCGCGAGCGCAAGTTCGCGTTGCGTCTGAGCGTTGTTGCTGGGAGTGCCGCCACGCGGTGAAGCCAAAGCCGACCATGGCTCTGCGCTGCCGAACGCGAGCGTGGCGGTATCTATGCAGCGGCACCAAGGGCTGGCGCGAACTGCGTCTGGCTTGAGCTGATGGCGTTCAAACCATTGCCCTATGCGCTTGGCTTGGGCGCGGCCTTCATCGCTGAGATTGCGCTGGGTTCGACAATCGCCCAACTTGAATTCGGGTGGGTCGAAGGTGCCCGGCGCCAGCGCGTGTCGCATCGCCACCACCACGCCGCCAGCGCGCAACAGGCGCACGGCAGCGTCCTCTTGATCCCGCGAACGCGCAGACCAAGGACAAATCAAAAGCGTCGCTAAAAAAGGACGTCGCTGCATGCCGATGAACGCTCCAAGACTCACTCTGGGTCGCGCATTCGGCTGATGACGAAGCAGGCCAAAGCGATCAGCAAAATCGCGCCACTCTCAAACAGCAAGACCATGGGGTTGGTGTCTTTTCCTTGCAAGATGATGAGCCGGCTGAGCGCTGTCATGGCAATGAACAGCGGCAAGGTGATGAGGTTGCGCATCTTGCTGTAAAAGGCGCCCAGCATGCCCAGCACCTCGGCGTAGATGAACATCAGCAGCAGGTCTTGCAG
>JANYJJ010000011.1 GCA_025358485.1 Burkholderiales bacterium
CTACCTCAAGGACGTGCTCACCCGGCTGCCGACGCACATGAACAGCCGGATCGAGGAATTGCTGCCGCATCGCTGGCAGGCGAACAACTGACCTGTACCAACGAGCGTTCGTCAAGGTGGGGTGGCTGGCCGCTTACGAAGCACGTCGGAGATCAGCATCGCCAGCTTGTGCATGCAAGCCCCGACCACCGCTTTCGGGGCCAAGCCGGTCAGCTTGATCCGATTGCCAGAGGTTTTGACCAACGGGTTGTGGCGCAGCGCCACCTGCGCAGGCATGTCATGTCACACCCGCAACGCCTTTCGCATCGCCGCGTGCCCCGTTCGACTGAAGCTGCTTCGGCCCGTCAGCTGAGAACCGAAGACAGCAGCAGTTGGCCTGACCACCGCGCGCCGTTCGGCGTGACGCCAAGTTTTACCAAGCGCGGTCAACTTGAGGTGCAAGCACTTTAAGCAACAGTCGGTTCAAGCCCCCGGATCAAACCGATCTACGGCGTCCGTGATGATTCCGTGTATGCCCAGCGCCAGCAAGCGCGTCACCTCGGGCGCGTCGTTCACGGTGTAAACCATTGCGCGCATGCCAGCGTTGTGCAGCCGCTCGACCACCGCCGCGTCCATCAACGAAAAATGGGTGATGACCGCGCTGCACCTCAAAGCTTGCGCCGTGGCAAACCAATCGCTTGGCAATTTGTCGAGCAACAGCGCGCGCGGTAAATCGGGAGCGGCGTCCATCGAGGCGTGCAAGGCATCGGCACTGAAGGAACTCAGCAGTGGTTTGTCAGCCCGCTGCACCCACAAGCCAGCCGCAGTGGCGGCCACCACGCGGCCGGTTTGAACCTCATCGCCCGGTGTGGGTTTGATCTCGATGTTCAACATGAAATCGTTGCGCATGCAGTAGCTGGCAATCGCATCCAAACGCGGCGGTGGCTCACCCGCATACGCATTGCTGTGCAAGCGCCCTGCGTCGAGGCGCGACAGGTCGGCCCATGGCTTTGTGCTGGCAATGCCACTGCCTGAAGTGGTGCGCTCCAACGTGGCGTCGTGCAATAAAAACGGCGCGCCGTCCGCACTGAGTTTCACGTCACATTCAAACGCGCGGTAGCCGTGGCTGGCACCAACGCGGAAGGCGGCAAGGGTGTTTTCAGGAGCGAGTTTTCCCGCGCCGCGGTGGGCTATCCAGAAGGGGAAGCTGCTCATCATGTGATTTCAATCCTGATCTGCAAACATCGATTCGCTGAAGCGCTTGCGCTCAGCGACTCGGGCAAGTTGGCTTTTCAACTTGGTAATCGAACCCTAAATACAGATCGGCGACTACGGCAACACCTGTTTTTTTGGTGGCGTGTATGCCTTCCTGGCTGGTGCACTTGCTGACCGTGAACGATCCCGTTCGCGACTTGACTTGCAGCGTTTCCGCATCAAGTTGCTTGACCGTTAACTTGGGTCCTGCGGTGGCCGCCCCGAAAAACGGAGACTTGTTCGCCAGCCGGGGCGGCTGGCTCAACCTGTAGGTAAACACGGGCGTTCCTGCCAACGCATCCGACGCCCCAGGGTCAGTCTCGACAAGCTGAAACGAGCTACTTTTGCGGCGTAAGCAACAGCGAATCGCGCCCGCTTTGTCAGGGTATTGAAAGTGCACAAAGTCGTTGGCAAACAGCGCTGAGCTTGTGTACAAACGCGTCTCGCTTCCAACGTTCAACTTAATGATCCCCGTGGTCGCCGCACCGGTTTCGGCGGCGCCAAAAATCAAGGCAACAAGCGACAAAAGCTTAATGACCATCGTCTGACCAATGAGGAGGGTCGCTGGCAAGTTTAATCACCCCAAAAGTTGCGCCAACGGCGTTCAAATCTGACAAGCGTGCGATGCTGACGGCCGTTCCCGCTGCGTCGGTAATTGATTTGCCGATCATGTTTCGGATGGTCATGTCGATGGCGGTTCTGCGCGTGTGGTTCGATACCAAGGCCGCATGGAAGGCAATGCCGTAGGGCAGGTGGCATGGTCGCCTACGCGTGAAGGCTTGACACCCACGAAGATGAGAGTCTGCTTGGAGTTCCTGAGTTTGCGATCGCTGATCGCTTAACACTCTCATCGTCAACTTCAAATCCGCGCCTGCGTCACCGGATCAAACCAATGCAAATGCTCGGCCTTCATGTGCACGTTCACGCGGTCGCCCACCGACGGTGGCGTCAGCGTGGCATCGATGCGCACGGTGAAAAGTGACTCGCCCAGGCGCGCGTAAACCAGCCGTTCTGCGCCCAACATTTCCACCATTTCGACCTTCAACGGCCAGCCTGCCGACGCTGGCTCTGAAGTGATGGCGCGCAGATCGGCATGCTCAGGCCGCAGGCCCAAAATCAACTCGCCTGACCGTGGAGCAACATCTGGCATGGGCAGGGTGTCGGCACCGACGGTGAATCGCGAACCATCGGCTTGGCCTTTCAACAAATTCATCGGCGGCGAGCCGATGAAGCTGGCCACGAAGGTGGTGGCTGGGCGGACGTAAACCTCTTCGGGTGTGCCAATTTGCTCCATGCGACCACCGTTCATCACGATCATGCGCTGCGCCAAGGTCATGGCTTCGACTTGGTCGTGGGTGACGAACAAAGAGGTGACGCCCAACTCGCGGTGAAGTTTTTGAATCTCTAAACGCGTTTGGGCGCGCAGCTTCGCGTCAAGGTTGCTCAGCGGTTCGTCGAACAAAAAAACCGAGGGCTGACGCACGATGGCGCGGCCCATGGCAACACGTTGGCGTTGCCCGCCTGAGAGCTCGCGCGGCTTGCGATCAAGGAAGGGCCAGATCTCCAAAATCTTCGCGGCTTTGTCAACGCGGGTTTTGATTTCTGCCATCGGCACTTTGGCAATCTTGAGGCCATACGCCATGTTGTCGAACACGCTCATGTGCGGGTAGAGCGCGTAGTTTTGAAACACCATGGCGATGTCGCGGTCGGCGGGTTCTACATCGTTGACCACGCGTGGGCCTATGGAAATTTGCCCGCTTGAGACTTCCTCCAAACCCGCCACCATGCGCAGCAAGGTGGACTTGCCGCAACCCGACGGCCCGACGATGACGATGAATTCACCGTCGGCCACGTCGGCGTTCACGCCGTGGATGACTTGGTTGGCTTTGGGCCCGACTCCGTAGCGCTTGACGACGTCTTTGATGGTGATGGATGCCATGGTTTTTGGTTTGCTACTTTTTGATTGGCTGCTTTTTCGTTCGCTGCTTTTGGGATCGCTGTTTTTTGTTCGTTGCTCTTTGGATCACTATTTCTCGGTGTCCACAAGGCCCTTGACGAACCACTTTTGCATCAGCATCACCACCAGCGCAGGCGGGATCATGGCCAGAATGGCGGTGGCCATCACCAAGTTCCATTGGTTCTGCGAGTCGCCGCCAGCAATCATGCGTTTGATGCCGATGACCACCGGGTACATGTTTTCGTTGGTGGTCACCAGCAGCGGCCACAGGTATTGGTTCCAGCCGTAGATGAACTGAATCACAAACAGCGCGGCGATGCTGGTGGCCGACAGCGGCACCAAGATGTCTTTGAAAAACCGCATCGGCCCGGCACCGTCGATGCGTGCGGCCTCCACCAGTTCTTCAGGCACCGTGAGGAAAAACTGGCGAAACAAAAACGTGGCCGTGGCCGATGCAATCAGCGGAATGGTCAACCCTGCAAAGCTGTTGAGCATGCCCAAATCGGCCACCACTTTGTAGGTTGGCCCGATGCGCACTTCCACCGGCAACATCAAAGTGATGAAGATGGCCCAGAAGAAAAACATGCGAAAACGAAACCTGAAATACACGATGGCAAACGCCGACAACAGCGAAATGCTGATCTTGCCAAAGGTGATGATGAGCGCCGTGGCCAAGCTCACCAACATCATGCGGCCCACCGCTGCGCTCGACCCCGCGCCGTTGCTGCCGCCGTTGAGGGCTGATAGGTAGTTTTCAATCAAGTGCGGGCCCGGCAACATGGGCATGGGCACTTGCACCATGGCCTCGGCGGTGTGCGTGGACGCGACAAACGCGATGTAAACCGGCAGCGCGACGATGAGCACGCCAATGATGAGGATGGCGTGCGCCAACAAGTTCAAACCCGGCCGGCGTTCCACCATGATTTAACGGGCGAAGCCCGTCAGTTCACTCCTTCCCCCTAGACGGGGGAAGGCCGGGATGGAGGTGAAAAGGTGGCAGTAAGCAGCTCGACGCGAACACATCATCAGTAATTCACCTTCTTCTCCACAAACCGAAACTGCACCACCGTCAGCGCCACGACTATCACCATCAGCACCACCGACTGCGCCGCGGAGCCGCCCAAATCCATGGCCTTGAAGCCGTCGTAATACACGCGGTACACCAAGATGGCGGTGTCTTTGCCCGGCCCGCCTTGCGTGGCCGCATCGATGATGGCGAAGGTGTCGAAGAAGGCATAGACCACGTTGATGACCAGCAAGAAAAATGTGGTCGGCGACAGCAACGGAAATTGAATGGTCCAAAAGCGCCGCCACGGCCGTGCACCGTCAATTGCGGCTGCTTCAATCAGCGACTTGGGGATGCTGGCCAAGCCCGCCAAAAAGAACAAAAAGTTGTAGGAAATCTGCTTCCAAATGGCCGTCATCACCACCAGCGTCATGGCTTGACCGCCGTTGAGCAAATGATTCCAGTCCACGCCCACTTTGCCCAGCAAGTACGCCACCATGCCAACGCTGGGCGAGAACATGAACAGCCACAACACCGCGGCCACCGCAGGCGCCACCGCGTAAGGCCAGATCAACAGGGTTTTGTAAATGGCCGCACCGCGCACCACCCTGTCCGCAAAGACGGCCAGCCCCAAAGAAATGGCAATGCCCAACACTGCCACCAAGCTTGAAAAAATGGCCGTGGTTTTGAACGACGCGAGGTAGGTTTCGTCTTTCAGCAAGTTGCGGAAATTCTCCAAACCTGTCCACTGGACCGACGTTCCAAACGCATCAGATTGCTGAAAAGACTGCAGCAGCGCCTGGCCCGCAGGCCAAAAGAAAAACACCGCAATCACGATGACCTGTGGTGCCAGCAGGGCCCAAGGCAACCAGGTGGAGCGGAAGACGACGCGTTTTTCCACGGTGGGGTCTCGGTGGTCTTTCAGCAGGCTCCCTCCCCTTGACGGGGAGGGCAGGGGAGAGGTGTAAGGGTGTCAGTAAGACCGGATGCGTTCAACGCTCTCACCTCCTCCCCAACCCTCCTGCGTCAAGGAGGAGGGAGCCGTTCAGAGGGGTGAATTCACATCAGCCCTTATTTGCCTTTTCAAACCGCTCCAACAACTCATTCCCACGCTTGACGATCGAATCCAGCGCTTCTTGGGCCGACTTCTTGCCGCCCCAAACCTGCTCCAACTCTTCGTCTTCTACCGCGCGAATTTGCACGTAGTTGCCAAGCCGTATACCGCGCGATTTGTCGGTGGTTTTGCGAATCATCTGCGTCACTGCCACGTCGGTGCCGGGTTTTTCTTTGTAGAAGCCTGACTTGTCAGTCAGCTGATACGCAGCTGTGGTGATGGGCAAATAGCCGGTTCGCTTGTGGCTGGCCGACTGCACTTCGGCGTTCGACAAGTAGTTGAAGAACTGCGCCACGCCTTTGTAGTCTGCCGCGTTGCGCCCAGACAGCACCCACAAACTCGCGCCGCCAATCACCGTGTTTTGCGGCGCACCGGCCACGTCGGGGTAGAAGGGCAGCGGTGCCAACGCATAAGCAAATTTCGCGTTCTTGGCCACGTTGCCGTAGAAGCCGCTGCTGGTGGTGATCATGGCGCACTCACCCGAAATAAAGCTCGCCTCGGGCACGTTGCCGCGGCCTTTGTAGATGAACAAACCTTGCTTGGACATGTTCGCCAAGTTGTCGATGTGGCGCACATGCAGCGGTGAGTTCACCATCATGCGAGCGTCCAAACCGGCCAAGCCGTTGCGCTTGGTGGCGAATTCGACGTTGTGCCAAGCTGAAAAGCTTTCCAACTGCGTCCAACCCTGCCATGCCGTGGTGAAAGGGCACTTGTGGCCAGACGCTTTGAGCTTGGCGGCGGCCAGCGCCACTTCAGGCCAAGTGCCGGGCGGTTTGTCGGTGTTGATGCCGGCCGCTTTGAAGGCGTCTTTGTTGAAGTAAAAAACGGTTGTGGAACTGTTGAACGGGAAGCTCAACATTTGGCCGTTGGGTGCGGTGTAGTAGCCCGCCACCGCCGGAACGTAGGCGGTGGGGTCAAACTTGACACCGGCGTCTTTCATCAATTGACCGACCGGGATGATGGCTCCCTTGCTGGCCATCATGGTGGCAGTGCCCACTTCAAAAACCTGCAACACGTGAGGCCCGTTGCCTGCACGGAATGCGGCCACCGCACCGGTCATTGATTCGTCGTAAGTGCCTTTGAACGTGGGCACGATCTTGTAATCTTTCTGGCTGGCATTGAAGTCTTTTGCCAAGTCATTGACCCACTCGCCATTGACGGCGGTCATGGAATGCCAAAACTGAATTTCGGTTTGCGCCTGTGCGCCCGTGGTCAGCGTTGCCAACAGCGCAAGGCCCGCCAGCGAGATTGATTTTGATTTCATGGGTTTTCCGTGAGGTTGAAGATTCAACAGAGTGCTGAGCATGCTTCAGATTTGTGACACGGGCATTTATGACTTTTCAAGCGTTTTGCGGCAACGGGGATAACCCCGCCGACCTCAAGCCTTGAACCCAGGGAGCACAGGCCAAATCACCGGGCTGCGTTACAGTCAAACCCCAAGTGCAGCACCGGGCGCACAGGCTGCCCGCCCACGATGAACGCACCCGTTTTACTGACCGCTTTGACCTCTGTTGCCGACGCCGAATTTGCGCACCAGCATGCATCGGCAGGCACCGCGCGACGGCGCGAAATTCCCTACAACTACACCTCGTTTTCCGACCGAGAGATCGTCATACGCTTGCTCGGCGCGCGCGCCTGGGAAGTATTGAGTCGGCTTCGCGACGAGCGCCAAACCGGCCGCTCGGCGCGCATGCTGTACGAGGTGCTGGGCGACATTTGGGTGGTGCAGCGCAACCCGTATTTGCAAGACGATTTGCTCGACAACCCGCGCCGCCGCAAGCTGTTGATCGAAGCGCTGCGCCACCGCTTGGGCGAAGTAGAAAAGCGGCGAACACCTGCCGCCGACGGCCCGCGCGACGCCGTGGTCGGCGAGCTCTTGCAACTCTCAAGCGCGGCCGTCACGGCCTTTGCCGATCAGTTCGACACCGTGAGCGATTTGCGCCGCCGCACGACCAAAGTGTTGGGCCGCGTCACCGCCAAAGACAACATCAAGTTCGACGGTCTCAGCCGCGTGTCGCACGTCACCGACGCCACCGACTGGCGCGTGGAATATCCCTTCGTCGTGCTCACCCCCGACACCGAGGCCGAGATTGCCGCGTTGGTCAAAGGCTGCGTTGAGTTGGGCCTGACCATCATCCCGCGCGGGGGTGGAACTGGCTACACGGGCGGTGCCATTCCGCTGACTTGGAACAGCGTGGTCATCAACACCGAAAAGCTGGAGGCAATGACCGAGGTCGAGCATCTGCGCCTGCCCGGTTTGAGTGAAGACACCGCCACCGTGTGGACAGAAGCAGGTGTGGTCACGCAGCGCGTGGCCGACGCTGCAGAGCGCGCGGGCTATGTGTTTGCGGTAGACCCAACCTCGGCTGAAGCCAGTTGCATAGGCGGCAACATCGCCATGAATGCGGGCGGCAAAAAGGCAGTGCTGTGGGGCACAGCGCTCGACAACTTGGCGTCGTGGCGCATGGTCACGCCCGAGGCGAAATGGTTGGAAGTCACGCGGCTGAATCACAACCTCGGCAAGATTCACGATGTTGAAGTGGCCAGCTTTGAGCTGAAGTATTTCGACGCCAGTGGCAAAACGCTGGAGCGCACCGAGCGCCTGGACATTCCCGGCCGCACCTTCCGCAAAGAAGGTTTGGGCAAAGACGTGACCGACAAGTTTTTGGCCGGTTTGCCGGGCATCCAAAAAGAGGGCTGCGACGGTTTGATCACCAGCGCGCGCTGGATCGTCCACAAAAACTTTGCCCACACCCGCACGGTGTGCATGGAGTTTTTTGGCAATGCCAAAGATGCCGTGCCCAGCATCGTGGACATCAAAGATTTCATGTTCGCCGAGGCCAAGGCCGGCGGTGCCGTGCTGGCCGGTTTAGAGCATTTGGACGACCGCTACTTGAAGGCTGTGGGCTACGCCACCAAGAGCAAACGCGGCGGCTTGCCGAAGATGGTGTTGGTGGGCGACATCGCCGGCAACGATGCCGACGCCGTGGCCCGCGCCACCAGCGAAGTCGTGCGTTTGGCGAATGGCCGCGCCGGTGAAGGCTTTGTGGCGGTGAGCCCCGAGGCACGCAAAAAGTTTTGGTTGGATCGCAAGCGCACGGCAGCCATCAGCAAGCACACCAACGCCTTCAAAGTGAACGAAGACGTGGTGATTCCGCTGCCGCGCATGGGCGAATACACCGAAGGCATCGAGCGCTTGAACATCGAGCTGAGCCTGCGCAACAAGCTGGAACTGGTCGATGCCTTGCAAGCGTTTTTTGAGAAAGGCAACTTGCCGCTGGGGCGCAGCGACGATGCCCTGGACATCGCGTCGGCCGAGTTGCTGGAAGACCGCGTGCAGCAAGCCCTGGCGGTGTTGGCCGAGGTGCGTGGGCTGTGGCAAAGCTGGTTGACGCAGCTGGATTTGGTGCGCTCTAACGGTGAGGCCAGCGTTTTTGCGCAGCTGCAAGATCATTCGCTGCGCGCGTCATGGAAGACACAAATCCGCGCGCCACTGCAAAGTATTTTCGCGGGCTCGGCGCTCAAGCCTATCGTTGACGAATGCCAAAAAATCCATGGCCAGGTGTTGAAAGGCCGCGTGTGGATTGCGCTGCACATGCATGCCGGTGACGGCAATGTGCACACCAACATCCCGGTCAACTCCGACAACTACGACATGCTGCAAACCGCACATGAAATGGTGGCGCGCATCATGGTTTTGGCGCGCGGTTTGGACGGCGTGATTTCGGGCGAGCACGGCATCGGCATCACCAAGCTGGAGTTTTTGACCGAAGCCGAAATGGTCGACTTCACGGCCTACAAACTCAAGGTCGATCCCGAAGGCCGCTTCAACAAGGGCAAGCTGCTACGCAGCCCAGGTTTGAAAGCCGACCTGACCAACGCCTACACGCCGAGCTTTGGTTTGATGGGACACGAGTCACTCATCATGCAGCAAAGCGACATCGGCGCGATATCGAGCAGCATCAAAGACTGCCTGCGCTGCGGCAAGTGCAAACCTGTGTGCGCCACCCACGTTCCGCGTGCCAATTTGTTGTACAGCCCGCGCAACAAAATCCTCGCCACCTCGCTGTTGGTGGAAGCGTTTTTGTACGAAGAGCAAACGCGCCGCGGCATCAGCATCAAGCACTGGCAAGAGTTTGAAGACGTGGCCGACCACTGCACCGTGTGCCACAAGTGTTTGAGCCCTTGCCCGGTCGATATCGACTTTGGCGAAGTGTCGATGAACATGCGCAACCTGCTGCGCAAGATGGGCCAAAAAACCTTCAGGCCCGGCAACAAGATGGCCATGATGTTTTTGAACGCCACCAACCCCGAAACCATCAAGTTGCTGCGCATGGGCATGGTCGATGTGGGCTTCAAAGTGCAGCGCGTGGCCAATGATTTGTTTCGCGGCCTGGCCAACAAACAAACCGCCGCACCACGCGCCAGCACGGGCACTGCGCCCATCAAAGAACAGGTGATTCACTTCATCAACAAAAAGATGCCGGGCAACTTGCCCAAGAAAACGGCACGTGCGTTGCTGGACATCGAAGACAAAGATTACGTTCCCATCATTCGCGACCCGAAAACCACCACGGCCGAGACCGAAGCGGTTTTCTACTTCCCGGGGTGCGGCTCTGAACGCCTGTTCAGCCAAGTGGGTTTGGCCACTCAGGCCATGCTGTGGCACGCCGGTGTGCAAACGGTGTTGCCGCCGGGTTATTTGTGCTGCGGCTATCCGCAAAAAGGCAGTGGGCAGTTCGACAAAGCCGAAAAGATCATCACCGACAACCGGGTGCTGTTCCACCGCGTGGCCAACACGCTGAACTACCTCGACATCAAGACCGTGGTGGTCAGCTGTGGCACCTGCTACGACCAATTGCAGAGTTATCAATTCGACAAAATTTTCCCTGGCTGCCGCATCATCGACATCCACGAATTTTTGTTAGAAAAACGCATCACGCTGCAAGGCTCTGACGGTTATCTGTACCACGACCCGTGCCACAGCCCCATGAAGCTGCAAGAGCCGCTGAAGACCGTGAAAGCATTGCTCGGGCCCAACGTGATTGACAGCAAACGCTGCTGCGGCGAAAGCGGCACCTTGGGCGTGACCCGGCCCGACATTTCCACCCAAGTGCGCTTTCGCAAAGAAGAAGAATTGCGCAAAGACGAAGCGGCCTTGCGCGCCACAGGTGCCGTCGCAGAAAAAGGCCCGGTCAAAATTTTGACCTCATGCCCAAGCTGCCTTCAAGGCCTGAGCCGCTTCACCGGCGACCTCAACAACGGCCTGTTAGAGGCCGACTACATCGTGGTGGAAATGGCCAATCAAATCCTCGGGCCCGATTGGATGCCGGAGTATGTGGAACGCGCCAATCTGGGCGGCATTGAGCGCGTGCTGGTTTAAGCCAGCGGATGTTGACGGCGCACCCGACTTCACCGCACCCCGTTTCACGCCCCGTCCC
>JANYJJ010000026.1 GCA_025358485.1 Burkholderiales bacterium
AAACACCAACACCCAAACGCCAAACAACAGCGGTGCGCCGATGCGGCCGAGCAAGCTTTGTGCATTCAATGACGCGGCCCAGCGCACGCTGTAGACCGCGATGGCGAGAAGCAATATCAGCGCAGCAGTGAGCAACAGCAAGCTCATTTTTTGACCCCCGGCGTGAGCGCTTTTTCAGCCCACGCCACGCAAGCTGTCAAAAACAAACCCAGCAACGCGGCCATCACCAAGGCCGACCAAATTTGGATGGTGTTGCCGTAGTACGAACCCGTCAGCAGCCGCGCGCCCAGGCCTGCCTGTGCTCCGGTGGGGAGCTCACCGACGATGGCACCGACCAAACCGGCGGCGATGCCCACTCGCAAAGACGGAAACAAAAACGGCAATGACGCAGGCACGCGCAACATCCAAAACGTGTTCGATTTGCTGGCCGCGTAGGTGTGCATCAATTCCATTTCCAACACGCCCGGCGAGCGCAGCCCTTTGACCAAGGCGACCGCCACCGGAAAAAAACACAGGTACATCGAGATGATGGCTTTGGGCACCAAGCCGCTCAAGCCCACGCTGCCCAAAATGACGATGATGATGGGCGCGATGGCCAGCACCGGTATGGTTTGCGACGCGATGATCCACGGGAACAGGCTGCGGTCGAGCGTGCGGGAGTGAACGATTAGCACCGCCAGCACTGCACCCAGCAGCGTGCCCATCACAAAGCCCAGCAGCGTGGCGGTGCTGGTCACGTAAGCGTGAAACAGCAAATTGCGCGGCGAGTCCAGCGGCCAGCCGGTGATGGAGTTCCACAGGTCGAGCGCGATTTGATGCGGCGCGGGCAACACCGGGCGTTCCATGTTCCAGGTGAGCGGGGCCAGGTCAAGCAGCGTCCAGCCGGGTCTGTCAGCCAGCACGCGTTCAATGATTTGTGGTGCATTCAACCAGACGGCGGCGGCGTACCAGATCACGGCAAGCGCGGCCAGGACGACCAGCACGGGGAAGCTGCGTTGCCATGGGCTCAGTGTGGCCGTGGGGCTTTGAGATCTCGGCCCGAACGGGGCAGGAGCGGGGGCGGGGGCGGGGGCCGTTGGCACGACAGGTTTATCCATGACCATCTGCCAACGCCAATCGCACGCGGTGTGCCAGCGCCGCAAACTCGGGCGTGTCGCGGATGTCGAGTTGGCGCGCGGCGGGCAAGGTCGACTCGATGACTTCAACGATGCGACCCGGCCTGGGCGACATCACCACGATGCGTGACGACAAAAAAACGGCCTCGGGAATCGAGTGCGTCACGAAGACAACGGTGCGTCGAGGCTTGCTGCCGTCCCCTCGCCACAGTTGCAGCAACTGCTCGTTCAAACGGTCGCGCGTGATTTCGTCCAGCGCGCCAAACGGCTCGTCCATCATCAACAGCTGCGGCTCAAAACCCAGGGCGCGCGCTATCGACACGCGCTGCTGCATGCCGCCCGACAACTGCCATGGGTACTTGCCTTCAAAGCCCTTCAATCCGACATTGGCCAACTGCTCCATCGCCACCGCGCGGGCCTTGGTTTTGTCGAGGCCGTTGATCTCCAGCGGCAGGCACACATTGGCCAACACCGTGCGCCATGGGAACAGCGCAGGCGCTTGAAACACATAGCCGTAGGCCCGCTTCAATCGGGCCTGTTGTGAGCTCATGCCGTTGACGCGCACGCTGCCTGTTGATGCCTGTTCCAAATCGGCAATCACGCGCAGCAGCGTGGTTTTGCCGCAGCCCGAAGGGCCGATGAGGGAGATGAATTCACCCTCGGCAATCTCCAGGCTCACGCGGTGAAGCGCGGTGACGGTGTTTTCTTTGCTGGGGTAGACGACCGAGACGTCTTGAACTTGAACGGTGGTGGGGGCAGGCAAATTCACGCTCAGAGTCATATTCAAACCGCAAGCGAAGTGCGCGCCGGATTGTTGGCGTGCGTCGTCCAGTTGGCGTATTCACCCGTCACCACTTTGCCGGTGCGCGCATCCGTTTGGCCGGGCTTCAAGGCTTGCAAGCTGATGCACTGCGGCACCGGACACACCGCCACGCACAAGTTGCAACCCACGCATTCGGCGTCAACCACCTCGAAGTGACGCTTGCCGTCTTTGATGGCGGTGATGGCTTGGTGCGAAGTGTCTTCGCACACCACATGACAGCGGCCGCATTGAATGCACAAGTCTTGGTTGATGACAGCCTTCTCAATGTGGTTGAGGTTGAGCTGATTCCAATCGACGATGGACGGCACGGCGCGGCCTTTGAAGGCGTCGATGCTGGTGAAACCTTTGCTGTCCATGTACTCGCTCAGGCCGCTGCACATGTCTTGCACAATTTTGAAACCGTAGGTCATGGCGGCCGTGCACACCTGCACATTGCCGCATCCCAGAGCGATGTATTCGGCGGCGTCGCGCCAAGTGGCAATGCCGCCGATGCCCGATATGGGCAGGCCCGCCATGGCGGGGGTGCGCGCAATTTCGGCCACCATGTTCTGCGCAATGGGCTTCACCGCCGGGCCGCAATAACCACCGTGTGAACCGGTGCCGCCGGTGTTGGGGTGGATCAGCAGCGAGTCCAAATCAACACCCATGACCGAGTTGATGGTGTTGATGAGCGACACCGCGTCGGCCCCGCCGCGGTGCGCTGCAAGTGCCGGTGGTTTGATGTCAGCGATGTTGGGTGTGAGCTTCACGATCACTGGCAATTTTGTGTAGTGCTTGCACCAGCGCGTCACCATTTCGATGTACTCGGGCACCTGCCCCACGGCCGAGCCCATGCCGCGCTCGCTCATGCCGTGCGGGCAGCCAAAGTTGAGCTCGATGCCGTCGCAGCCGGTGTCTTCTACCATCGGCAGAATGGCTTTCCATGCGTGCTCTTCGCAAGGCACCATGATGGACACCACCATGGCGCGGTCGGGCCAATTGCGCTTGACGCGTTTGATCTCGGCCAAGTTCACTTCCAACGGCCGGTCGGTGATGAGCTCGATGTTGTTGAAGCCAATCAGGCGGCGGTCTTGTGAATACATGGCTGCGTAACGCGGGCCGTTCACGTTCACCACAGGCGGCCCGGCTTCGCCCAAGGTCTTCCACACCACGCCGCCCCAGCCCGCCTCAAAGGCGCGCACGACGTTGATTTCTTTGTCGGTGGGCGGGGCCGAAGCCAACCAAAACGGGTTGGGGCTTTGGATGCCTGCGAAGGTGGTGCTGAGGTTGGCCATGGTGCTTTTGGGTAGAGGACGAAATTCAAACGACACGCACACCTCCGTTCGGCCTGAGGTTTCGAAGGCTTGCGCGGCTTCGATACCTCAGCCCGAACGGGTTTGTGCGTTGCTGGGGAGTCAACTTGAATTCAAGCTATGAGACGTTTGCGTGCAAATTCGGTGGCACCCGCTTGATGACCCACCAGCGCGCTGTGCATCGCCTGCGCAGCGATCTTGCCGTGCTCAACAGCTTCCACCGTCAGGTCTTTGCCGCCGTGCGTGCAGTCGCCACCGGCCCACACCTTCGGCATGGAAGTGCGGCCTTGCGCGTCGACTGCAATGCGTCCTTTGGTCAGCTTCAGCGTCGCCGCACCCAGGTCGGCTTGCACCAGCGTTTGGCCTATGGCCTTGAGCACCATGTCGGCAGGCAGCGTGAAGGTGCTGCCGGTTTCAGTCAGCTTGCCGTTCACTTCCGCCACGTCGGCGAAGGTGGCTGATGTGACGTTGCCGTCTGATGATTGAAGCGACTTCAGCACGCCGTGCGTGCGGATGGTCACGCCGTTCGTTTGCGACCACTGCTGCTCATGCAGCGACGCCGGCATTTGCGCTTGCTCGCGGCGGTAGACGATGGTGACGTGTTCGGCCCCGAGTTTTTTCGATTGCACAGACGCATCAATCGCTGTCATGCCGCCGCCCAGCACCACCACGTTTTTCCCCACCGGTACATCGGCGGGTGAAGCGGCTTGTCGCAAGCCTGCGATGAATTCGACGGCATTGCCAACGCCGTCCAGTGACTCGTCTGTCATCCCCAGCGCATTCACGCCCCCCAAACCCATGCCCAAAAACACGGCGTCAAAGTCGGCACTTAAACCTGCCAAGGTGATGTGCTCGCCCAGCTTCTGGCCATGCTGAATGGTGATGCCGCCGATGGACAGCAGCCAGTCGATTTCGCGCTGCGCAAAGTCGTCCACGGTTTTGTAGGTGGCCAAGCCGTACTCATTCAAGCCGCCCGATTTGGGCAGTGCCTCAAACACAGTCACTTCGTGGCCCAGTAATGCGGCGCGGTGCGCAAACGACAAGCCCGCCGGGCCTGATCCCACCACTGCGACGCGCTTGCCGGTCAAGGCAGCGCGTGTGAACAGCGGCGCGCCGGGTTGGGCAAAGTAAGCGTCGGTGGCATGGCGTTGCAGCAGGCCAATTTCCACCGGCTTGTCTTCATTCGTGTTGCGCACGCAAGCCTGCTCGCACAGCACCTCGGTAGGGCAGACGCGGGCGCACATGCCGCCGAACACATTGGCCTCCAAAATGGCCCGCGCCGCGCCGCGCAAGTTGTCTTCGCTGATGCGGCGTATGAAAGACGGGATGTCAATGCCGGTCGGGCAGGCCGTGATGCAAGGCGCGTCGTGGCAGTAATAGCAGCGCTCAGATTCGATTTGCGCCTGACTGGCAGTCAGCGGTGGGTGCGCGTCGGCGAAGTTGGCGGTGTATTGGCACGCGGTGAGTCGGGCGGGTTGGACGGATGTGGGCATGTGGGGCTTCCTGCGAATCATTGAATTTGTATTACTCCCTCCCCCTTGACGGGGAAGGGGAGGAGGTGAAAGCTTCAAACACAAGCGGAATCACTGATGAGTTTTCACCTCTCCCCAACCCTCCCCGTCGAGGGGAGGGGGCAACACATCATTCCCCGTCAAGGGGAGGGGGTCAACTTTGCTCCTCCCTCCCCCTCGACGGGGGAGGGTTGGGGAGGAGGTGAATTCTTTGAACACAAGCGGACTCACTGATGGGTTTTCACCTCTCCCCAACCCTCCCCGTCG
>JANYJJ010000186.1 GCA_025358485.1 Burkholderiales bacterium
ACGGAGGAAGGATGGGATGGAGGTGGAGGCGTTGAAGTGGGTAGGCGAGTGTTTGGGGATTTCACCTCCTCCCCCACCCTCCTCCGTCAAGGAGGAGGGAGTCAAGAATCCACCCCTCCGTCAAGGAGGAGGGAGTAACCCGAATACACTCTACTGAGCTCAAGAAGCGCTGCGACAACCCGATATCAGGGCTGCCAGGCTTGGGCGTGACACCTGTCAACCGCGCTTACCTCGACCCCACTGGCCGCGGTAGTTCGCGGTCAGCCACAGGCTGATGTCATGACCACACAAAAATCCACCGCTGCTGTTGAACCGATGAAGCTGTCTGGCCTGGAGCCGGTGCACATCGGCACAGGCTCGCTCTTCGTCAACATCGGCGAGCGCACCAACGTCACCGGGTCCAAAGCGTTTGCCAAACTCATCCTCAACGGCGAGTTTGAAAAAGCCCTGGGCGTGGCGCGTCAGCAGGTTGAAAACGGCGCGCAAATTGTTGACGTGAACATGGACGAAGCCATGCTCGACAGCCAAGCCGCCATGGTCAGGTTTTTGCACCTGATTGCCAGCGAGCCCGAGATTGCGCGTGTGCCCATCATGATCGACAGCTCGAAGTGGAGCGTGATTGAAGCAGGCCTGAAGTGCATCCAAGGCAAGGGCATCGTCAACTCAATTTCGCTCAAAGAAGGCCCGGACATCTTCAAACACCAGGCGAAGTTGGTGCGACGCTACGGCGCGGCGGCGGTGGTCATGGCGTTCGACGAAAAAGGCCAGGCCGACACCTACCAACGCAAGACCGAAATCTGCGAGCGCGCTTACCGCATGTTGGTGGATGAGGTGGGTTTTCCGCCTGAAGACATCATCTTCGACCCCAACATTTTTGCCATCGCCACCGGCATTGAAGAGCACGACAACTACGCGGTCGACTTCATCAACGCCACACGCTGGATCAAGCAAAACCTGCCCGGTGCCAAGGTCAGCGGCGGCGTGTCCAACGTCAGCTTCAGCTTTCGCGGCAACGACCCGGTGCGCGAAGCCATTCACACCGTTTTTCTGTACCACGCCATTCAAGCCGGCATGGACATGGGCATCGTCAACGCCGGAATGATGGGCGTTTACGACGACCTGGAACCGGTGCTGCGCGAGCGCGTGGAAGACGTGGTGTTGAACCGCCGACCCCGGATCGCCGAAGGCGAGCCTCAAATGACCGCCGGTGAACGCTTGATCGAAGTCGCCGAGACCGCCAAAGGCGCGGCCAAAGACGACTCCGCCAAATTTGCGTGGCGCGCCAAACCTGTTGATGAGCGCCTCAGCCACGCCCTGGTTCACGGCATCAACGACTTCATTGCGGTAGACACCGAAGAGGTTTATCAGCGCGTGCTCGCCTCGGGCGGCCGACCGCTGCACGTGATCGAAGGCCCGCTCATGGACGGCATGAATGTGGTGGGCGACTTGTTTGGTCAAGGCAAGATGTTTTTGCCGCAAGTGGTCAAGAGTGCCCGCGTGATGAAGCAGGCGGTGGCGCATTTGCTGCCCTACATCGAGGCCGAAAAACTGGCGCTGGTTGAATCAGGACACGAAGCCAAAGCCAAAGGAAAAATCGTCATCGCCACGGTAAAAGGCGACGTTCACGATATAGGCAAAAACATCGTCACCGTCGTGCTTCAGTGCAACAACTTCGAAGTGGTGAACATGGGCGTGATGGTGTCGTGCCATGACATCTTGGCGCGCGCCAAAGTCGAAGGTGCCGACATCATTGGCCTGAGCGGCCTCATCACGCCCAGCCTGGAAGAAATGCAGCACGTGGCCGGTGAAATGCAGCGCGACGATTACTTCCGCATTCGCAAAATTCCCTTGCTCATAGGCGGTGCCACCTGCTCACGCGTGCACACCGCCGTGAAAATTTCACCGCACTACGAAGGCCCCGTGGTTTACGTGCCCGACGCCAGCCGCAGCGTGGCGGTGTGCAGCGATTTGCTCAGCGACGAGAAGGCCACGGCCTACATCGCCGAGCTGAAAGCCGATTACGAAAAAGTGCGCGAACAGCACGCCAACAAAAAGGCCACGCCGCTGGTGAGCTTGGCGCAGGCGCGTGCCAACAAGGCGCGCATAGATTGGTCAACTTACGCCGCACCGCAGCCCAAGTTCATCGGCAACCGCGTCTTCAAAAATTACGACTTGGAAGAAATTGCGCAGTGCATCGACTGGGCCCCGTTTTTTCAAACCTGGGACTTGGCTGGGCCTTACCCCGCCATCCTCACCGACGACATCGTCGGCGAGTCAGCGCGGCGCGTGCACAGCGACGGCAAGCGCATGTTGAAGCGCCTGATTGAAGGGCGCTGGTTGACGGCCAACGGCATCATGGGCATCTACCCTGCCAACACGGTGAACGACGACGACATCGAGATTTACACCGACGAGACACGCAGCGAGGTGCTCATGACATGGCGCGGCTTGCGCATGCAAAGCGTGCGGCCGGTGGTGGATGGCCCGAATGGTGAAAAGATAAAGCGCCCCAACCGATGCCTGGCCGATTTCATCGCCCCCAAAGGCTCAGGTGTGGCCGACCACATTGGCATGTTTGCCGTGACCTCGGGCGTGGGCACCGAAAAGAAAGAGAAGCAATTTCTTGACGACCACGACGACTACAGCGCCATCATGTTGAAGGCGCTGGCCGACCGCTTGGCCGAAGCCTTTGCCGAGCGGCTGCACCAGCGCGTGCGCACCGAGCTGTGGGGCTACACCGACGACGCCGGGCTCAGCCCCAACGACCTGATCGCCGAGAAATACCGAGGCATCCGCCCCGCGCCCGGCTACCCGGCCTGCCCCGACCACACCGTGAAAGGCGAAATGTTTCGCGTCATGAAGTGCGCCGACATCGGCATGGCCTTGACCGAGAGCTGGGCCATGACGCCTGCGGCCAGCGTGAGCGGTTTTTATCTGGCGCACCCTGAAGCGGCTTACTTCAATGTGGGCAAGATCGGTGACGACCAGATTGAGGACTGGGCCCATCGCGGCGCGCAAGATGCCGCGCAGGTTAGGCGGTCGTTGGCGGCGCTGATTTAGTTTTGCTATTGATGGGTCTTTTGATTTACGGCAAAACACAAACATAAATCCGTTCGGGATGGGTTTCTGGGCTCACTCTGCCGGGAGGCAGCCTGAGCTCAGATCGTTACGCGTTAAAGAATTTGTTTGCATCTGCGTGCCAATCCAACACGCATCTACTTACCGTTTGAAGCACACCCACGCAACACTTCACCAACGTGTCGGTGCCGCTTCGAATTGACACATGTGAACCCCAACAGAGTTGCCAACTATTCACGCCTGACCGCTCAGAAGTGACGGGGTTTTGCCGTTCAGCTTCGGGCATGCCGTCTGCAACCCACCACCGCATGGATTGCAAACCAGCATCAGGAGCGGTGGTGATAAAAACTCAAGCGAATGCAAAACAGTGGCGTGTGGGCGCGGCGGTGTTGGCGTCTTTTTTGACCGCACTCATCAGTGCCTGCGGCGGTGGTGCGGCAACCAACCCAGATGCGGGCCCGGCCACACAAGGCCCTTCAGCCGGCGGCCTGAGCGCGTCGGAATCAACACCGACCAACGCCCCCGCCGCCGCCGCGCGCTTCCTCACGCAAGCCACTTTCGGCCCCACGCCGAGCGAGATCACGCGCATGTCCACCATGAGCTACGTGGGCTGGATGGACGAGCAATTTGCCAAGCCGCAAACCCTGCACCGCAACACTTTGAACTTGGCATCGGCCGACATGGTGGCCGCGGGTGGCAGCATCAGCCAGACTAATTTTTTCGACTCGTATTGGGCGCAGGCCATCGCCGGTGAAGACCAATTGCGCCAGCGCGCCGCTTTTGCCTTGTCGCAAATTTTTGTGATCTCGTTCACCGATTCCACCCTGCGCAGCCAAGTGCGCGGCGTGGCGTCTTACTACGACATGCTGGGCGAAAACGCCTTTGGCAACTTCCGCGATTTGTTGGAAGCCGTCGCCCTGCACCCGATGATGGGCGTGTACCTGTCGCACCTCAAAAATCAGAAAGAAGACGCCGCCACGGGCCGTGTGCCCGACTTGAATTTCGCCCGCGAAATCACGCAACTGTTCACCATCGGTCAGTACAAATTGAACGCCGACGGCAGCACCGTGATGGGTGCTGACGGCAAGCCTGCGGCGGCTTATGTGTCGGCCGATTTAGAAGGTCTGTCGCAAGTCTTCACAGGCTGGAGTTGGTACGGAGGCAGCTTGCCATCTGACCGAACCAACCGCCGCTTTTTCGGCAACGACCGCCACTTGGAATTCGATTGGCGTCCGATGCAGGACTACAACCAATTTGCCAACAACACGAACTTCCATTCCGTCAGCGCGAAAAACTTTTTGGGCGTGAACATCCCGGCGCAAACGGTGACCACGGCCGATACAAAAGGCGACTTGAAAATTGCGCTGGACACGCTGTTCAACCACCCCAACGTCGGCCCTTTCATCGGCAAGCAACTCATCCAGCGCTTGGTCACCAGCAACCCCAGCCCGGCCTATGTGGCGCGCGTCACGGCGGCGTTTGATGGAACCAACGCAGGTAAGCGCGGCGACATGAAAGCCGTTTGGAAAGCTGTGCTGCTCGACCCCGAAGCACGCGCTGTCACCGCCTCGCCCACCGCCGGCAAAGTGCGCGAACCGGTGCTGCGCTTGGCCAACTTCATGCGCGCTTTCAATGCCACTTCCGTCAGCGGCCGCTACCAAGGCATAGGCAACACCGACGACCCGGCGTCGCGCCTGAACCAGACGCCGATGTTCGCGCCGACCGTGTTCAATTTCTACCGTCCGGGCTATGTGCCGTCGAGCAAAACCATAGCCGACGCCAACTTGGTGGCACCTGAATTTCAGATCGTCCACGACGTGTCGGTGGCGGGTTACATGAATTACTTGCGCAGCATCGTCACCGTCGATCTGAGCCGCGACATTCAACAAAACTACGCGGCTGAATTGGCCTTGGCCACCACGCCGAAAGACTTGGTTGAGCGCCTGAACTTGCTGCTGTTCTACGGCCAAATGCCTGACCCGTTGAAAGCGCAGTTGGAAGCCGCCGTGAGCAGCCGCGCCATTCCCGTTCCGGTTTATCCCGTGGTCGCCACCACGGCGGCGGGCACCTCGACCAAGCTGGCCGATGAAGGTGGCAGCTTCACGCTGACGGCGCGCAGCATCGTTCGCTATGGCGATGCTGCCACCAACACCTTTGTCGAGAAAACGCTCAACGGCGCGGGCCAGTGCACGAATGATTTCTTTGGCAACGACCCGTTGGTGGGCGTGGGCAAGGCTTGTTATTTGTTTGTGCCCACACCTGCCGCTGTGGCGTCAGCGGCATCGGCGGCAAGCGCTCCCGCCGCACCGCCTCCAGTGGCCAGCAATCAAAACGCCATCGACAACGCCAAGCGCGACCGCGTCTACCTCGCCGTTTACTTGGCGATGTCGTCGCCTGACTACTTGATCCAAAAGTAAAACTCCTCTCTAGGAAGCCTCACCATGCTCACCCTCAAAACATCACGCCTTGACGCCACGCGTCGGCGGTTTTTACGCCAAGCGTCGGCCGTGTCGGCCTCTGTGGGCAGCGCTGCCGCACCCTTCGCGTTGAACCTTGCCACGCTGGGCACGTCATCAGCTCAAACCTCTTCAGGTGGTGACTACAAAGCCATCGTTTGCCTGTTTTTGTACGGCGGCAACGACGCCTCGCACATGGTGCTGCGCACCGACGATGTGTCGTTCAACGAATACACCCGCCTGCGCTCGGTAGCACCTGAATCGATTGCTTTGAAGAAGCCCGGCACACCCATAGCCAACACTGGCATGGCCGCCTCACCCGACCGCTTGGGCGGCGTGCGCGCCATCGCGCCCAAGTTCTTGGCCACCGCCAACAACTCGGCCGACAACAACGCTTTGACCTTTGCCTTGCACCCCAGCATGCCCGAGGTGGCCAACTTGTTTTCGCAAAGCCGCTTGGCGATATTGGCCAACGCGGGGCCGCTGGTGGTGCCGCTCACGCGTGCCGACTACGTGGCCAACATCAAGCCGCGCCCCAAGGCCATAGGCTCGCACAACGACCAACAGTCCACCTGGCAAGCGCTCGGCCCCGAGGGCGCAAAAATCGGCTGGGGCGGCCGCCTGGGCGACCTGATGGCGGCGGGCAACAGCAACACCGTGTTCACCAGCATTTCGGTGTCTGGCAACGCGGTTTTTTCGGCCGGTGACGTGGTGTTTCAGTACCAGGTGGGCGGCAACGGGGCCACGCAAATTGGCGGCCTGAGCGGCAACTTGTTCGGCTCGGCCACCGCTGCCGCCACGCTCAAAACCATCGTCACCGCAACCAACCAACACGTGTTTGCTAACGAATACGGCGCCATCGTCAAACGCTCGGTTGATGCGCAGGCCAATTTTCAAACCGCGTTTGCGGCCAGCACCGCTGCGGCACCCACGCAGTACACGCAGCCTTCGAACAATCAGATGGCCAACAACGGTTTGGCGCAGCAGTTGCAAACGGTGGCCCGCATCATCGGCGCGCGCGCCGGTTTGGGTGCCAAGCGCCAGGTGTTTTTTGTGTCCATGGGCGGCTTCGACACGCACGACAACCAAAACCCCAATCAGGCCGATTTGCTGGCCCGCATCAGCCACGCGCTGGGCTACTTCGACACCGCACTCGCAGGCTTGGCAGGCGGCGACATGCGCAGCGCCGTCACCTTGTTCACCGCCTCAGATTTCGGCCGCACCCTCACCAGCAACGGCGACGGCACCGACCACGGCTGGGGCGCGCACCACTTCGTCTCAGGCGGCGCAGTCAACGGCGGCGACATTTACGGTCGCTTCCCTCAATTCATTCAAAACGCTGCCGACTCCAACGGCAATGCCTACATCCCGGTCACCTCCGTCGACACCATAGGCGCCACGGTCGGCAGATGGTTCGGTGCCAGCGACAGCCAGCTCGACACCGTCTTCCCCAACCTGCGCAACTTCACCCGGGATTTGGGATTTATGAAGGTGTGAGTGAGTTGTTGAGGCGGATTGCGGCGAACTCACTGCCCTGCCAACACCCGCCGATATTGAATCGCCTCCGCCAAGTGCGTGACCTGCACTTGCTTGGCCTGCGCCAAATCGGCCACTGTGCGGGCCATGCGCAGCACGCGGTGAAAGCTGCGGGCTGACCAGCCCAAGCGCGCGGCGGCGGTCTGCAAAAACTTAGACGCGGCGGGGTCTAGCGCGCAGTGCAGATCGATGGCGTCGCCTGACAGGGCGGCGTTCAAGCAACCTTGGCGCGCCCATTGGATGCCTTGCGCGGCGGCCACGCGCTGGGCCACCGTGGCACTCGGCTCACCGGCAGCTGCTGCCGACAAAGTCTCTGGCGGTACGGCGGGCACTTCGACTTGCAGGTCGATGCGGTCCAGCAGCGGGCCACTGATGCGACCTTGGTAGCGCGCCACGGCGTCGGGTGAGCAGCGGCAGTGGCGCAGCGGGCTGCCCAAATGTCCGCAGGGGCAAGGGTTCATGGCCGCCACCAGCTGAAAGCGCGCCGGAAATTCAGCTTGGCGGGCGGCGCGTGAAATCAAAATGCGGCCGGTTTCCATGGGCTCACGCAGCGCCTCCAGGGCGGCTCGCGGGTACTCGGGCAGCTCGTCCAAAAACAGCACGCCTTCGTGGGCCAGTGAAATTTCTCCGGGCCGGGGCGGCGAGCCTCCGCCCACCAACGCCACCGGTGACGCGGTGTGGTGCGGCGATCGGACGATGCGCTGGCCCCACTGCGCCACTTGAAACGCGCCAGTCAGGCTCGGCAGCGCCGCCGATTCCAGCGCTTGCAGCTCGTTCAAGCGCGGCAGTACGCCCACAAAGCGCTGCGCCAGCATCGACTTGCCCGTGCCCGGCGGCCCGATCATCAACAGGCTGTGACCGCCGCTGGCCGCAACTTCCAGCGCGCGTTTGGCGGCGGTTTGGCCTTTCACGTCCCGCAGATCGGGCTGCTCCAGGCGGCTTTCCACTTTTGCAGCGACGGCTCTTTGTAAGGGCTCACTCTGCGAAGCATCGCCTGGAAGCAAGGCACTCACCACATCCAGCAGGTGCTTGGCCGAGTGAATGACCAGCTCGGTCACCAAGGCCGCTTCTTCGGCGCTGGCGGCCGGCAGCACCAGCGCCCGCGTGGGCAGATTTGCGGTTTGAGCGCTCAGCGCGCGCCGCTTCAAGGCCAAGCCCATCGCCAGCGCGCCGCGCACGGGTCGCAACTCACCGGCCAACGACAGCTCACCGGCAAACTCAAACGCCGCCAACTTGGCCGCGTCGATTTGCCCGCTGGCCGCCAAGATGCCCAGCGCAATAGGCAAGTCAAAGCGGCCTGACTCTTTTGGCAAGTCAGCCGGGGCCAGGTTCACCGTGATGCGTTTGTTATGGGGAAAGTCCAAGCCGCTGTTCAGCAGGGCAGCGCGCACACGTTCACGTGCCTCTTTCACTTCGGTGTCGGCCAAGCCCACCAAAGTGAAGCTGGGCAGGCCGTTGGCCAGGTGAACTTCCACCATCACTTCAGGGGCGTCCAGCGCATGCAGTGCGCGGCTGTGTACGACGGCGAGCGACATTCAGTCTCCAAGATTCATTTGTGAAGACCGCAAGGATTGCTGCGCCGCTGCACGGTCGCCATCCCTCTTTGGGGGCTGAACCCCACCCGCCTAAGGGCGAGTGGCGCGATTTGCATCCAGGCGACGCACCAACATAAAGCGCAATGGCAGTTTTTCCAATTTAGCGCATTGAAATGGTGCGCACGCACCACATGCGTCATGGCACAAAAGCTGCACTCTCCATCACGCCATCCATCAAACAACGACCTTCGGAGAATTCGAACATGAACAAAACTCTCATCGCGGTTGCCGCCGCCCTTGGCTTCACTGCGTTGCCGACCGTGTCGTTTGCAGAAGACGCCGCGCCGTTGAGCTTCAACATTGGCCTGTTCACCGACTACCGTTATCGCGGTATTTCGCAAACGCGTCTCAAGCCTGCGCTTCAGGGTGGCTTTGATTACGCAGCAGCCAACGGTTTTTACGTCGGCGCTTGGGCTTCGAACATCAAGTGGATCAAAGACGGGGGCGGTGACGCAGGCGTTGAGATTGACCTGTACGGCGGCTACAAAGGCGAAATCCAAAAAGACTTCACCTATGACGTTGGATTTCTGACCTACCAATACCCAGGCCACAAACTCGCAACCAGCCCCAACACCAACGAGATTTACGGAGCGCTGACTTTCGGCCCCGCAACGGTCAAGTACTCGCACAGCATCAGCAATTTGTTCGGCTTTACTGACAGCAAGGGCAGTGGCTACCTCGACTTGAGCGCCACTTTTGAGGTCAGCGGCATCACGGTCGCGCCTCACCTGGGTTTTCAAACGGTCAAGAAAAACGGCGACTTCTCCTACACCGATTACTCGCTGACTGTCAGCAAAGATTTCAGTGGGTTTGTCCTCAGCGCGGCATTGGTCGGTGCTGACACCAAGAGCATTGGCGGTACACCCGCCTACACCTCGCCTGCCAACAACAAAGACATGGGCAAGACGGGTCTCGTTCTCGGCATCAAGAAAACCTTCTGATCACTGACAACAAAAAATTCAAGGAACCAATCATGAAAATGGTGACTGCCATCGTCAAGCCCTTCAAGCTGGACGAAGTTCGTGAAGCCCTCAGCGCCATTGGCGTTCAGGGCGTGACGGTGACTGAAGTCAAGGGCTTCGGTCGTCAAAAGGGCCACACCGAGTTGTACCGAGGTGCAGAGTACGTGGTCGACTTTTTACCCAAGGTAAAAATCGAAGCGGCGGTGGACGACGCCATGGTCGACCGCGTGATCGAAGCCATTGAAAGTGCGGCGCGCACCGGCAAGATCGGCGACGGAAAGATCTTCGTTTCGTCGCTTGAGCAAGTGGTGCGCATACGCACTGGTGAGACAGGCAAAGACGCCCTTTGACCACCCGGTTTGAACCCAAAAAATAAGCGAGAACAACATGACTAAATTTGTGCGGTGGGTGCTGATGGCATTCGCGCTTTCGGCATTCGGCTTGGCCCAAATTGCGGCAGCGGCTGACTTTCCAGCGGCCAAAGTGAACTTTGAATTGGGCAAGTCGGCATTGCCTGCTGACAGCGCCGAATCCGTGAAAAAAGTGGCTGAGTATTTGGCCGCTGATGCAGCCGCCAAAGTGCAACTTTCAGGATTCACTGACACCAGCGGCGACGCGAAAACAAATGCGGAATTGGCCAAGACGCGCGCCTTCGCGGTGCGCGACGCGCTGAAGGCTGCGGGCGTGGCGGACGACAAAATTATTTTGCAAAAACCCGATGCGGTGCAAACCTCCGGCAACGCAGAAGACGCGCGCCGGGTTGAGATGACGCTGGCTGTCGCAGCGGCAACAGCGTCGGTTGCTGCTGTCGCCCCAGCGGCGGCGATTGCAGTCGCGGCCGCTCCAGCGGCTGTGGTCGCTGCTGCGGCTGCATCGGCCCCGGCGGCTGCGGCCTCCGCGCCGGTGGCCAACAAAGGCGACAACGCCTGGATGTTGGTGTCCACCTTGCTCGTCATCATGATGACCATTCCCGGCTTGGCGCTGTTCTACGGCGGCTTGGTGCGCAGCAAAAACATGCTGTCGGTGCTGATGCAAGTCATGGTCACGTTCTCGATGGTCGTTGTGCTGTGGATGCTTTACGGCTACAGCCTGGCCTTCACCGAAGGCAACGCCTACATCGGCGGTCTGGACCGTTTGTTCATGAAAGGCCTGTTCAATCCGACCACTGGCGAATTCGCGATGGCGGCCACTTTCAGCAAAGGCGTCTACATCCCTGAGTTGTTGTTTGCAGCCTTCCAAGCCACGTTTGCAGGCATCACCTGCTGTTTGATCGTCGGCGCGTTTGCAGAGCGCATGAAGTTTTCTGCGGTGCTGGCCTTCATGGCGCTGTGGTTCACCTTCAGCTACACGCCCATCGCACACATGGTCTGGTACTGGATGGGCCCAGACGCCTACAGCTCGGCCAAAGTGGTGGACGAGATGAACAGCAAGGCCGGCTTGCTGTGGCAATGGGGCGCGCTGGACTTTGCGGGCGGCACGGTGGTGCACATCAACGCGGCCATGGCCGGTTTGGTGGGTGCCTACATGCTGGGCAAGCGCGTGGGTTACGGCAAAGAGTCGTTCACGCCGCATTCACTGACGCTGACCATGGTGGGCGCGGCCATGCTGTGGGTGGGCTGGTTTGGCTTCAACGCGGGTTCGGCCCTGGAAGCCGGCAACAGCGCCGTGTTGGCCTTCATGAACACCTTCTCCGCCACGGCTGCGGCTGTGTTGGCGTGGTGCATTGGTGAAGCGCTGATGCGCGGCAAGGCATCAATGCTGGGTGCCGCTTCGGGCTGCGTGGCCGGTTTGGTGGCCATCACCCCCGCAGCAGGCAATGTGGGCCTGATGGGCGCGATGGTGATTGGCTTTGTGGCTGGCTTCGCCTGCCTGTGGGGCGTGAACGGCCTGAAGAAGTTGCTGGGCGCTGACGACTCACTCGACGTGTTCGGCGTGCACGGCGTCGGCGGCATCGTGGGCGCGCTGTTGACCGGTGTGTTCAACAACCAAGCCCTTGGCGGCCCTGGCATCGTGACCGATTGGGTGACTGCCACGGTGGCGTCGAACGGCATCGGCGCACAAACTTGGATACAGCTCAAAGCGGTGCTGCTGACCGTGGTGTGGTCGGGTGTGGTGTCGCTCATCGCCTACAAGATCGTTGACTTGGTCATCGGTCTGCGCGTGAGCGAAGACGAAGAGCGCGAAGGCTTGGACATCAGCTCGCACGGCGAGACCGCTTACCACCGGTGAGGCGCTTCGCGCATCAAGCGCTTCGCTGAGATCAACGGGCCACCTCACGGTGGCCCTTTTCTTTTGTTTGAATTCTTGGGCGTAGTTGCTTTTCAACCTTGAACCGTCTGCGGGCAAGGGCATCTGTCTACATTAAGGACTCGCTTCTCCCTGAACGACTTCCTTCACCGACAGCCCCTTCGGACTTGCCTCATGGTTCCCCACTTGCTTACTGCGCTCACCGGCCCCATCAATGAATTGGAGCAGCGCATCATCGAATCGCTGCCCGCAATTGAGCGCTGGTTTCGCTTGGAGTGGATGGAGCACACGCCGCCGTTTTACACATCGGTCGATGTGCGCAACGCGGGTTTCAAGCTGGCGCCGGTGGACACCAATTTGTTCCCCAGCGGCTTCAATAATTTGACGCCCGAGATGCTGCCGTTGGCGGTGCAAGCGGCGATGGCGGCGATAGAAAAAATCTGCCCTGAAGCCAAGAACCTGTTGCTGATACCCGGCCCGCAAACGCGCAACACGTTTTACTTGGCCAACATCGCGCGGCTGATCCAAATTTTTCACATGGCCGGGCTCAATGTGCGCCTGGGCACACTGGATGCAAGCATCAAAAAGCCCACCCACATGGAGCTGCCTGACGGCACCGTGTTGACCATGGAACCGCTGATTCGCGAACGTGGCCGCGTGGGTTTGAAAGACTTCGACCCGTGCACGGTGCTGCTCAACAACGACCTCTCCACCGGCGTGCCTGCCGTGCTGGAAAGCCTGCACGAGCAATTTTTGTTGCCACCGCTGCACGCGGGTTGGAAAGTGCGGCGCAAGTCGGCGCACTTCACCGCGTATGAAGAATCCGCCAAGCGCTTTTCCAAGCTCATGGGCATAGACCCTTGGCTCATCAACCCCATGTTTTCCAAGGCCGACAACTTGCCGCTCACCGACGCAGAAGGCCTTGATTCCTTGCAAACCCAGGCCGATGCGCTGCTTACCAAAGTGCGTCGCAAGTACAAAGAATACGGCATCAACGAGAAAGCCTTCATCGTCATCAAACCCGATGCAGGCACCAGCGGTTTGGGGCTGATGACGGTGCGTGATGCGAAAGACTTGAACGGCTTGCGCGAGCGCGCGCTGCACAAATTCGGCAACAAATTCAGCGCCCCTGCCAGCGAGGCAAACCAGCACGTCGGCGAAGTCATCTTGCAAGAAGGTGTGCCCACTTACGAGCGCGTGAACGACGCCGTGGCCGAGCCGGTGGTCACCATGATCGACCGCTATGTGGTGGGCGGCTATTACCGTGTGAACGCGGCCCGCGCCATTGACGAGAACCTCAATTCGCCCGGCGCGGCCTATGTGCCCCTGGCGTTTGCCGAGTCCAATCAGTTGCCCAAACCAGGCGCAAAACCCGGTGCCAGCGCGCCCAATCGTTTCTACATGTACGGCGTGATCGGGCGTTTGGCCATGGTGGCCGCCAGCTATGAACTGGAAGCCACCGACCCGAACGCCGAGGTGTACGAGTGATGAGTCAAACGTGCGCGCCAGCGCTCTGCTTCGAATTTTTCGACTGAGCAAAGTTCTCGCGCAGTCGAATGAGGGCAGCGGTTGCTGCGCCGCAACATAAATCCAGCCACCGCTTGCCGAGCCTCCCAGGAGCAGGCGCAGAATGCCAACCCCAGTGTTGTTCAGGCATTCCTTTGAGTAACTCCTCCGCATCGTCCAAGTCCAGCTTGGCAGCTCTCACCCTTGGCGCCATAGGCGTGGTTTACGGCGACATCGGCACCAGCCCTTTGTATGCCCTGAAAGAAGTTTTTGCACACGGCCACGTGCCGCTCACGCCGCAAAACATTTACGGCGTCTTGTCACTTGTGTTTTGGACGCTCACCGTCGTGGTGTCCATCAAGTACGTGCTGCTGATACTGCGCGCCGACAACAACGGCGAAGGCGGACTGATCGCCATGCTGGCCTTGGCCTCTCAAGCCGTCAAAGACAAACCCGTGCTGCGCCGCCGTTTGTTGATGCTGGGCATTTTTGGCACCGCGATCTTTTTTGGCGACGGCGTCATCACTCCGGCCATATCGGTGCTGTCGGCCATGGAAGGTTTGCAGGTGGCCGCACCCGGTCTGGAAAAATACGTGGTGCCGTTGACGCTGCTGGTCCTGACTGGACTGTTCATGGTGCAGCGCCAAGGCACCGCGCTGGTGGGCAAGTTTTTCGGTCCCGTCACGGTGCTGTGGTTTGCTGTGCTGGCGGTGTTGGGGGTCGTTCACATCTTCGACAACCCCGCCGTGCTGTGGGCACTCAGCCCGCACTACGCGCTGGTTTTCCTCACGGCCCAACCGACCGTCGCTTTCATCGCTTTGGGCTCGGTGGTGCTGTGCGTCACCGGCGCCGAGGCGCTGTACGCCGACATGGGCCACTTTGGTAAACGCCCCATTCGTTTGGCGTGGTTCAGTTTGGTGATGCCTGCCTTGGTGCTGAATTATTTCGGACAAGGTGCCATGCTTTTGCAGCACCCCGAAAAGGTCGACAACCCGTTTTATCAAATGGCCCCCACTTGGGCGCTGTACCCGCTGATTGGCTTGGCCACCATCGCCACCGTGATTGCTTCGCAGGCCCTGATCACGGCCGCGTTTTCGGTCACCAAGCAGGCCATTCAGTTGGGCTATTTGCCGCGCCTGCGCATCTTGCACACGTCGGTCAAGGAGACCGGTCAGGTGTACGTGCCCTTCATCAACTGGAGCTTGTACCTCTGCATCGTGTTGGCTGTGGTGACGTTTGGCAGCAGCAGCAAGTTGGCGGCGGCCTACGGCATTGCCGTGACGATTGACATGCTGATCACCACCATCATGACCTTCTTCGTCATTCGCTACGGCTGGAAGTACCCATGGTCGTTGTCGTTTGCGGCCACTGGTTTTTTCTTCGTGGTTGACTTCATTTACTTCGGTGCCAACGTCGTCAAGGTGTTTGACGGCGGCTGGTTCCCGGTGCTCATCGGCGCGGTCATGTTCATGCTCATGATGACGTGGAAGCAAGGCCGCCGCTTGATGCACGACCGCATGCGCGAAGACGCCATCGACCTGAAAAGCTTTTTGGAATCGGTGTTCATCCACCCGCCCACCCGCGTGGAGGGTACGGCCGTGTTTTTGGTGAGCGACCAGGGCGTCACACCCAACGCCTTGCTGCACAACTTGAAGCACAACAAGGTGTTGCACGAAACCAATTTGTTCGTCACCGTGCGTCACCACGAGGTGCCTTGGTTGGGCTTCAACAAACGCTGCGAGGTCGAACCTCTGGGCCACAACTGCTGGCAAGTCACCTTGCATTTCGGCTTCAAAAACGACCCCAACGTGCCTGAAGCTTTGAAGCTGCTGGGCGCGCGCGGCGTGCAAATTGAAGAGATGGACACCAGCTACTTTTTGTCGCGCGACATCGTCATCCCCACCCTCGGCGCAGGCATGGCCATGTGGCGCGAAAAGCTGTTCGCCAGCATGCACCACAACGCCTCAGCTGCGGCAGACTTCTTGGGCCTGCCCACCAACCGGGTGGTGGAGTTGGGGTCTAAGGTGGAGATTTGAGCTTGGGGCGCCGCCGCTGACCGGGCCTGTCGCAGCGCACCGTATGGCCAAGCTAAAAACTCAAAGTGCGACCACCACCAAGAGAGGAAACTGGCTTTTGCAGGGCGAGGGATCGCGCAGCAGAACACTCAGATTTGCCACTGCCGCGTGAGTACCGAAGCACAAATCCGGCAGCGGTTTCAGCATCGGGTTTGGCTGCGTCGGTGCTTACGCGACCTGGAGCGCTGCTTCATGTTGACGCCGCAATGCCCATCGCCTTCGACGCCGTGGCCTACCAGCAGGTTGATCTGGGAAGCGGCGTTTTTTGAAAAGCTGTGCGTGGGGCTTGTTGGAGTTGACTTCAAATTGGCCGCAGTGTGACTGCCGGGCTTGTGGTGGCCTGCCGCACGTTCAGTACCGCTGCAAGAGCGTGACTCGCACAGCGGCACAATTGAACAATGAGTTTTCCCTGCTGCGTCCTCGTCTTGTTTTCAGGCGGCCACGAGTCCACCGCTTGTCTGACTTGGGCACTATGGGGACGGGCAATGGCTGGCCTTGCTGAGCTGAGCCCGTGACGATGAGCGTTCCAATTTGGTTTTGGATCACAGCCGCCGTGCTGCTGTTTTGGGCGGTGGGGGCGTACAACCGCTTGGTGCGTTTGCGAGCGGCCATCAAGCAAAGTTTCGGCAGCGTGGAGGCACACATCCGACAGCGCGATGCGCTGTTGGCGCAGTGGCTGGAAGGGTGCAGCGCCGCTTTCGGTTTGGGTGCTGTCGGCCTGGGTGCTGAAAGCGCACAAGTGCACTGCGTCCATGCAGCGCGCGGTGCCTGTGTGCAAGTGATCGCGGCGGTAGACCATGCCCGTGCCGCGCCGAGTGGCGCTCAAGCCATTGCGAGCTTGCGCTTGGCGGAAGAAGTGTTGATCGGTGCGCGCGGCCGGTTGAGCACGGAGTTGGCAGCGCAAGCACGGTTTGGCTCGGCCTGGGACACGGTGATGCAAACCGATGAGTTGGCGGCGGTGGACGGCAGCTTGGGTTTTGCCCGTGGCCAGTTCAACGAAGCGGTTCAGGTTTACAACGACGCGGCGATGCAGTTCCCGACCTGGGTTGTCGCCGGAATTTTTGGCTTCCGTGCGGCTGGGGTGCTTTGATCGGCGTTCACCCAGCCCTTGTCCAGGCTTGGCTTAGCCTTTGCCCAACACCGCCGCGCTGGCCACCATTTCATGAAACAGCGCCATCGACACTTTGCCCGACACGCTGTACGGATCAAGCTCGGCAGTTTCGGAATATTTGATGACCACAGCCGGGTTCAGGCGCGACAAATTGGCTTGCCCCATCGACCAACCGCCGAAGCTGCGTTCGTCAATTTCTTCGTAGCGCAGCAGCACCACATCTTTGTGGCGCGGGTCGGCTGCAATTTTGTTGTAGAGCGCGCTGACGGCATTGCGCCCGCCTTCGAGCACTTGCAAAAAGATGCCAGCTGAAAAGCACAGCACGCCGGTCACGCCCACGCCGGGGTTGTTCTTTTTGGACTGCTGAAGGATCAAAGCCATATCGGCTTCGCTGGCCGTATCGACGGCGCGGCTGGCATACATCAAACGCACGAGCATGTTGTTCTCCGAATAAATTCAGGAAGTGATCACGTCTTTTTACTGAGCAGCGACAAGAACTCGCGGCGCAAATTGGGGTTCTTCAAAAACGCACCGCGCATGACGCTGTTGGTCATCATCGAGTCGTTGTCTTTCACGCCGCGCCAGTGCATGCAAAAGTGGTCGGCTTCCATGACGATGGCCAAGCCGTCGGGCTTCACGCGGTCTTGCAATTCATTGGCCAACATCATCACCGCCTCTTCTTGAATTTGCGGGCGGCTCATGATCCATTCACAAATTCGCGCGTACTTGCTCAGCCCAATCAAGTTGGAATGTTCGTTGGGCAAGATGCCTATCCACACCTTGCCCATGATGGGGCACAGGTGGTGCGAGCAGGCGCTGCGAACGGTGATCGGCCCGACGATCATCAGCTCGTTCAAGCGCGAAAAATTCGGGAACTCGGTGACGGCGGGCATGGGCACATAGCGGCCGCGAAACACCTCGGTCAAAAACATTTTCGCCACGCGCTTGGCGGTGTCGTTGGTGTTGTGGTCACTCACGGTGTCGATCACCAGCGCTTCCAACACGCCCTGCATCTTGGCCTGCACCTCGGCCTTTAATTCTTCAATTTCGCCGTCTTCGATAAAGGCGGCAATGTTGTCGTTGGCGTGATATCGGCAATTGGCGTTCACCAGCCGATAACGTATGCGCTCAGACGTCTTCATCTGCGCCAGTTCTTCTTCGGTCTTGAATAGCTTGTTTGCAAGGTCGCCGGGCATGTGTAGGTATCACTTGTTCATTTACTTGGGTATCAAGATTACCGCAGACCCTGAGGGCGCGCAGACGCTCAAAACCAGACCGTAGACTCTGCCGGTGAATCTATCAACGCCTCCCAGTTCTTTCTCTTTGCCGCTGGCGCGCTTGCTCAGCCACACCGCTGATGCGGTTCAGGCTGTGCGCAGCGGCCACTCTTTGAATGACGCTTTGGCGCGCTGCCCGTTGGAGGCGCGGCCCGGCACGCAGGCACTGAGCTTTCGGGTGCTGCGCGGCTTGGGCGGCGCGCTCGCGGTGCGCGCTCAGCTCGCGCCCAAGCCACCTGCTGCGCCGGTTGACGCGCTGTTGTTGTCAGCCTTGGCGTTGTTGTGGCCAAGCGGCGATGCGCCTTATGCCGACCACACCTTGGTCGATCAAGCCGTCGGTGCCGCACGCCAGCGCAATGCCCCCAGCGCCTCGTTTGTGAACGCGGTGTTGCGGCGTTTTTTGCGTGAGCGTGATGCCTTGGTGGCCGCCGCTGAGCAAGACCCGGTCGCCGCCTTCAACCACCCCGCATGGTGGATCAAGCGCCTGCGCCGCGACTGGCCCCACCAGTGGCAAGCCATTTTGCAAGCCAACAACCAACGTGGCCCCATGACCTTGCGCGTGAACGCGCGCCACGGCACGGCCGAAGGCTATGTGGCGCGCTTGCATGAGGTGGGCATGGCGGCCCAAGTCGTCGGCCCGCAAGCCGTGATGCTGGCCGCGCCGTGCCCTGTCACGCAGTTGCCGGGCTTTGCTGACGGCGATGTGTCGGTGCAAGACCTGGCCGCGCAAATGGCCGCGCCTTTGCTTGTCGATGCCTTCATCGGTGCGGGCCTCAAAGCAGGTGCCCGCGTGCTGGATGCCTGCGCCGCACCCGGCGGCAAAACCGCGCACTTGCTGGAGTTGGCCGATTTGAAAGTCACCGCGCTCGACAGCGACGCCGACCGCTTGCTGCGCGTCAATGAAACCCTGGCGCGTTTGAAGCTCAGCGCCAACGTGGCGGTGGGTGACGCCGGTGACCCGCACGGCTGGTGGAACGCCGTGCCGTTTGACGCGATATTGCTCGACGCGCCGTGCAGCGCTTCGGGCATCGTGCGCCGCCACCCCGATGTGCGCTGGCTGCGTCGGCCTGAAGACATCGGCGCGCTGGCCGCCATTCAAGCGCGCCTGCTCGACGCGCTGTGGCCGCTGCTCAAAGTGGGTGGGCGTTTGCTCTATGCCTCGTGCTCGGTGTTCAAAGCCGAGGGCCAAGACCAGATCGACGCTTTTTTGCAACGGCAAGCCGATGCCAGCGTGGCCGCAACCCCGCTGTCGCCCGGTCATTTGCTGCCTGTGCCTGACAATGAAACGAGCGCGGGCGCACACAGTTTGGTGGCCTCGCGCGATGGATTTTTCTACGCCTTGCTGCAAAAAAGCTGAACCTGCCGTCTTGTTGACTCATCCTTTTCCTTCATCGCTCGAACAGAAACGCACCGTGCTGCGCCACCTGCGCAGGATGGCGGCAACGCTGTGGTTGGTGATGGCGTCGCTCCTCGTTGGTGCTTGGTCTGCATCGGCCCGCGCTGAAGTGCCCGAGCTGACCAGCTTCGAAGTGCAGCGCACCGACGAAGGCGTGATGCTCAACTTTGCGGTGCGCTTTGAGTTGCCGCGTGGCGTGGAAGATGCGCTGCTCAAAGGCGTGCCGATCTACTTTGTGGCCGAAGCCGAAATCATGCGCGACCGCTGGTATTGGTTCGATCGGCGCGTGGGCAAGGTCACGCGCACGTGGCGCTTGGCGTATCAACCGCTCACGCGCAAATACCGTTTGACTCTGGGCGGCTTGAACCAAAGCTTCGACAGCCTGGAAGACGCGCTTTACTCAGCGCGTCGCGCCACCGCGTGGAAAGTTGCCGAGCCAACTCAAATTGAAGAAGGCTCGCGCCACTACGTCGATTTCACCTACAGGCTGGACACCAACTTGCTGCCCCGGCCTTTGCAAATTGGACTCAGCGGTCAGCCCGACTGGAACCTGCTGGTGACGAAGTTTCAGCGCTTTAACTGATGGCGCCCGCTGCGCGCGCCATGGACTTTTCACACTTTGGTTGAGCGGCGTTGAACGAGTTTGCCCAACGCCTCAAAATGACCAAGGCCAGCCGCTGGACTTGGATCATCTCCAGTGTGGCCATCACCGGCGCAGCCTTGGTGCTGGCCTTCATGTTGGCCATCGCCACCAACAACCGCTCCTTCTACGAGAGCCACTACGACTGGTTGTTCTGGGTCAATGTGGCAGTCGCGGTGGTCTTGGCACTGGTCATCGTCATTGCCTTGGGGCGCTTGTTGCTGCGCCTGCAGAGCGGCAAATTTGGCAGCCGCTTGCTGCTGAAATTGGCCGCGATTTTTGCGCTGGTGGGCGTGCTGCCCGGTGTTTTGATCTACACCGTGAGTTATCAGTTTGTGTCGCGCAGCATCGAGAGCTGGTTTGACGTGAAAGTCGAAGGCGCACTCGATGCGGGTTTGAGCTTGGGCCGCGGCACGCTTGATGCACAAGTCAATGACCTCGCCACAAAAACCCGACTGTCCGCAGAGCGCTTGGGCGACTCGCTCAGTGGCGGTCGCGGCGACGTGCAACCGCTGGCGTTGGAGCGCCTGCGCGAACAGTTGTCGGCGCAAGACGTGGCCATCGTCAACAGCAGCGGCCAGGTGCTGATGTCGGCAGGCAGCTTGGCCATTTCGTTGGTGCCTGAGCGCCCCAGCGCCAGCATGCTGCGCAGCGCGCGCAGCGCCCGCGTGGTGAGCCAGCTTGAGGGCTTGGACGATGACAGCGGTGCGGGTGCGGCGGCTGGTACGGGTGCTGGTGCGGCGGTGGCGGTGACCACCAACCCGCCAAGTGCCCCGACAGCACGCATTCGCGCGCTGGCCGTCGTGCCCAACAGCAACATCGAGCTGGCCACACAAGAGCGTTTTTTGCTGGTCGCCCAAGCGCTGCCCGCATCCTTGGCCGCGAATGCTTTGGCGGTGCAAACCGCTTACCGCGAGTACCAAGAGCGCTACCTCGCACGCGCTGGTTTGCGCAAGATGTACATCGGCACCCTCACCCTCACTTTGATTTTGGCGGTGTTCGGTGCGTTGTTGTTGGCCGCCGCATTGGCCAACCAATTGGCGCGGCCTTTGTTGGTGTTGGCCGAAGGCGTGCGCCAAGTGTCGCAAGGCGACCTCAGCGCCAAGCCGGTGTTTGCTTCGCGCGATGAATTGGGCGGCCTCACCAGGTCATTTGCCGACATGACCGAGCAGCTGCTAGAGGCCCGCTCTTTGGTGCAACGCAGCGTCACGCAAGTGGAAGGCGCGCGCGCCAATTTGCAAACCATTTTGGACAACCTCACCGCCGGCGTGATCGTGTTCGACCGCGAAGGCCGCATCGATACCGTCAACCCCGGTGCCACCCGCATCATTCGTTTGCCGCTGTCGGCTTACCGGGGCCGACGGCTTGACGAAGTGCCGGGCCTGGGCGCTTTTGCACCGGCGGTGTGGCAGCGCTTTGAGCTGCACGCCACCAGCCCCGAAGCCGGTGAGCGCGACCATTGGCAAGATTCGTTTCAGCTGCAAACACAAACATCTGACGGCCGCGAGCGCGACTCCATGACCTTGCTCGTGCGCGGCGCCGCCATGCCGCAAGGCGCGCGCCTCATGGTGTTTGACGACATCACCGAAGTCGTGTCGGCCCAGCGCAGCGAAGCCTGGAGCGAAGTGGCACGTCGCTTGGCGCATGAAATCAAAAACCCGCTCACGCCCATTCAGTTGTCGGCCGAGCGCTTGCAACACAAGCTGGAAGCCAAGCTGACCGGCACCGACCAAGCCATGCTGGTGCGCTCGGTCGGCACCATCGTCAGCCAAGTTCAGGCCATGAAAACATTGGTCAATGAATTTCGCGACTACGCCCGTTTGCCCGCCGCGCACCTCACGCCGCTCAACGTGAATGAACTGGTGGCTGAAGTGCTGGCGCTGTACGCCACCGCGCAAGAGACAGGCCACTTGAAATGCGAATTGGCAGCTGACATGCCGCTCATCGTCGGCGACCTCAGCCAGCTTCGCCAAGTCATTCACAACCTGCTGCAAAACGCGCTGGATGCGGTGGCCGATCAGACTGACGGCTGCGTGAAACTGCGCACCGAAGTGGCCCGCAGCGACAGCGGTGAGCTGCGTGCCGTGCGCTTGCACGTCATCGACAACGGGCCCGGTTTTTCAGACAAAGTGCTCAAACGCGCCTTCGAGCCCTACGTCACCACCAAGTCCAAAGGCACGGGTTTGGGCTTGGCCGTGGTGAAGAAAATTGCCGACGAACATGGCGCTCGAATCCGCATTGCCAACTTGGCCTTGGGCGGTGATGCCGCTTCGATTGAGGCGGACAATCCAGCCGTTACTTTTTCCTCTCTAGTGCGCCACGCAGCGGGGGCACAAGTTTCGTTATCATTTTCAAAATTCGCGCTGTTGGCTGCAGCCCCAGGCAATTCGCCAGCGGTTTCACCTTCGATCTGAGCGCGCTCACAAAGAGTTCATGGCCACCATTCTTGTAGTTGACGACGAACTCGGCATACGAGCCTTGTTGTCGGAAATCTTGTCCGATGAAGGGCACAGCATCGAGCTGGCCGAAAACGCCGCGCAAGCCCGCGCGGCGCGCGAACGCCGTCGCCCCGACCTGGTGTTGCTCGACATCTGGATGCCCGACGTTGACGGCATCACCTTGCTCAAAGAGTGGAGCGCCACCGCCCAGCTCAACATGCCCGTCATCATGATGAGCGGGCACGGAACCATCGACACCGCCGTCGAAGCCATGAAGTTCGGTGCCATGGCCTTCCTTGAGAAACCCATCACGCTGCAAAAATTGTTGCGCGCGGTGGAGCAAGCCCTCATCAAGCCCCAAGCCCGCGCCGCCGCCAACAGCTCGAACGCGCGCAGTGTCGAGACGGGCTACGCCCACGGTGACGCGGTGCCGGTGTCCTCACTGACGCCGATCGCCAGTCAGCTGCCCGCAGCGCCCGTCGTGCTGGGGCCACAAGCCGAACAAAGCTTCCAACTCGACCGCCCCCTGCGCGAAGCGCGCGATGCCTTCGAGAAAAGCTACTTCGAGTTCCACCTGTCGCAAGAAAACGGCAGCATGACCCGAGTCGCCGAAAAAACCGGCCTGGAGCGCACTCACCTTTACCGCAAGCTCAAGCAACTCGGCGTAGACCTGACCCGCAACAAGCGCGGAGGCGCTTAGGCGGCTGGGCGCTTGGTCATCATGCACTTCCGCACTTCACGCCTTGCTATACTTAGAAGCTTGGCCTGGTAGCTCAGTCGGTAGAGCAGCGGATTGAAAATCCGCGTGTCGGTGGTTCGATTCCGCCCCAGGCCACCAAGTTACTCCTCCCAGGGAATCCCAAGATGTCCCAGGAAGTCCAAAAGCCTTAGAGAATCAACGCTCTAGGGCTTTTTTGTTGTCTCAGTAAGTTCCTGCAAGTCGCTTGAGTTCTCACCATTTGTGCA
>JANYJJ010000029.1 GCA_025358485.1 Burkholderiales bacterium
CCGAATACGGCTCCTTCATCGTCAACGGCACTGAGCGCGTCATCGTGTCGCAGTTGCACCGTTGAACGAGTACGGCTTCCTGGAAACCCCGTACCGCCGAGTGGCCGACGGCAAGGTGACGATGCAAATCGATTACCTGTCGGCCATTGAAGAAGGCAAGTACGTGATCGCCCAAGCCAGTGCCACGCTGGACGCTGAAGGCCGTTTGATCGACGAGCTGGTCAGCGCGCGTGACAACGGCGAGTCGATCTTGACGTCAGCCGAGCGCATCCAGTATATGGACGTGGCACCGACGCAAATTGTGTCGGTGGCGGCTTCGCTCGTGCCTTTCTTGGAACACGACGACGCCAACCGCGCCTTGATGGGTGCCAACATGCAGCGTCAAGCTGTGCCCACACTGCGCCCTGAAAAAGCACTGGTCGGTACCGGCGTTGAACGCGTTGCCGCAAAGGACTCGGGTACTGTCGTCGGAGCCAAACGCGGCGGAGTGGTCGACTACGTTGACACCAACCGCATCGTGATTCGCGTGAACGACAAAGAGACGGTCGCAGGTGAAGTGGGTGTGGACATTTACAACCTCATCAAATACCAGCGTTCCAACCAAAACACCAACATCCACCAGCGTCCGATCGTCAAGCGCGGTGACAAGGTCGAAGCCGAAGACATCATTGCCGACGGCGCATCCACCGACATGGGTGAATTGGCGCTTGGCCAAAACATGCTGGTCGCCTTCATGCCTTGGAACGGCTACAACTTTGAGGACTCCATCCTCATCAGCGAACGCGTGATTGCCGACGACCGCTACACCTCGATTCACATCGAGGAATTGGTGGTCATGGCGCGTGACACCAAGCTGGGCTCAGAAGAAATCACGCGTGACATCCCCAACTTGAGCGAGCAGCAATTGGCTCGCCTCGATGAGTCGGGCATCGTCTACGTCGGTGCTGAAGTCAACCCTGGCGACACGCTGGTGGGCAAGGTCACACCGAAAGGCGAGACCACGCTGACGCCTGAAGAGAAGCTGCTTCGCGCCATCTTCGGTGAGAAAGCAAGCGACGTGAAAGACACATCACTGCGTGTCGATCAAGGCACCAACGGCACGGTGATTGACGTGCAAGTGTTCACCCGCGAAGGCATCGTGCGCGACAAACGAGCCCAGCAAATCATTGACGATGAGCTGAAGCGCTACCGCCTCGACTTGAACGACCAGCTTCGCATTGTGGAAGCCGACGCGTTCGACCGGATCGAGAAACTGCTGAACGGCAAAGTTGCCAACGGTGGCCCTCAGAAAATCGCCAAAGGCACGGCCATCGACAAGGCCTACTTGGCCAGCGTCGAGAAGTACCACTGGTTCGATATCCGTCCTGCGGATGACGACGTTGCCAACCAACTCGAAAGCATCAAAAACTCGCTCGAGCAAACGCGCCACAGCTTCGACCTCGCGTTCGAAGAAAAGCGCAAAAAGCTCACGCAGGGTGACGAGTTGCCAGCGGGCGTGTTGAAGATGGTCAAGGTTTACTTGGCTGTGAAGCGTCGCCTGCAACCCGGTGACAAGATGGCCGGTCGCCACGGCAACAAGGGTGTGGTGTCCAAGATCGCTCCGGTCGAAGACATGCCCTACATGGCCGATGGCACCCCGTGCGACATCGTGCTCAACCCGTTGGGCGTGCCGTCGCGCATGAACGTCGGTCAGGTCTTGGAAGTGCATTTGGGCTGGGCTGGTAAAGGCATAGGCCAACGCATTGGCAACATGCTGCAAGAGCACGCCAAAGTCGCCGAGCTGCGCAAATTCTTGGACGAGCTCTACAACAAGTCGGGCGGCAAAACCGAGCGCTTGGATCACCTCAGTGATTCCGAGATCTTGGAGATGTCGGCCAACCTGACCAACGGCGTGCCTTTTGCGACGCCGGTGTTCGACGGCGCGGCCGAAGAAGAAATCCGCGGCATGCTGAAGCTGGCTTACCCCGACGACATCGCCAAAGCGAAAGGTTTGACCAGCACGCGCACGCAAGCCACCTTGCACGACGGTCGCACTGGCGACGCCTTCGAGCGTCCGGTCACCATCGGCTACATGCACGTGCTGAAGTTGCACCACTTGGTGGACGACAAGATGCACGCTCGCTCGACCGGCCCTTACAGCTTGGTCACGCAGCAACCGCTGGGCGGCAAAGCCCAGTTCGGTGGTCAGCGTTTTGGCGAGATGGAATGCTGGGCGCTGGAGGCCTACGGCGCGTCGTACACGCTGCAGGAAATGTTGACGGTCAAGTCAGACGACGTGAACGGCCGCACCAAGGTGTACGAATCCATCGTCAAAGGCGAGCACGCCATCGAAGCCGGCATGCCGGAATCTTTCAATGTCTTGGTCAAAGAGATTCGTTCTCTGGGCATCGACATTGAGTTGGAAAAGAACTAAGGAGCGCAGGCATGAAAGGTTTACTCGATCTATTCAAGCAATTCACCCCCGACGAGCATTTCGATGCAATTCGGATTGGTCTGGCCTCACCGGAGAAAATCCGCAGCTGGTCTTTCGGCGAAGTCAAAAAGCCCGAGACCATCAACTACCGCACCTTCAAGCCCGAGCGCGACGGGTTGTTCTGCGCCAAGATTTTTGGCCCGATCAAAGACTACGAATGCCTGTGCGGCAAATACAAACGCCTGAAACACCGCGGCGTCATTTGCGAGAAGTGTGGCGTTGAAGTCACGCAAACCAAGGTTCGGCGCGACCGCATGGGTCACATCGATCTGGCCGCACCGTGCGCGCACATTTGGTTCTTGAAGTCGCTGCCGTCGCGCCTGGGCTTGGTGCTCGACATGACGCTGCGCGACATCGAACGCGTGCTGTACTTTGAAGCCTACGTGGTGGTCGATCCTGGCATGACGCCGCTGAAAAAATTCAGCATCATGTCGGAAGACGACTTCGACGCCAAGCGCACCGAATTCGGTGATGAGTTTGTCGCGTTGATGGGTGCTGAGGGCGTGCGCAAGCTGCTCGAAGAAATTGACCTCGACGTGGAAATCGAGCGCCTGCGCGGCGACATGACGGGCTCCGAGCTCAAGGTCAAAAAGAACTCCAAGCGCCTCAAGGTGATGGAAGCCTTCAAAAAGTCAGGCATCAAGCCTCAATGGATGGTGCTCAGCGTGCTGCCCGTGTTGCCGCCAGACCTGCGTCCGCTGGTGCCTTTGGACGGCGGCCGTTTTGCCACGTCTGACCTGAACGATCTTTACCGCCGCGTCATCAACCGCAACAACCGCCTGGCACGTTTGTTGGAGTTGAAGGCACCGGAAATCATCGTGCGCAACGAAAAGCGCATGCTGCAAGAAGCGGTTGATTCGCTGCTGGACAACGGTCGTCGCGGCAAAGCCATGACAGGTGCGAACAAGCGCGCGCTCAAGTCGCTGGCCGACATGATCAAAGGCAAGAGCGGCCGTTTCCGCCAAAACTTGTTGGGCAAGCGCGTCGACTACTCAGGCCGTTCGGTGATCGTGGTGGGCCCAACGCTCAAGCTGCATCAGTGCGGTTTGCCGAAGCTGATGGCGCTGGAGTTGTTCAAACCCTTCATCTTCTCGCGCCTGGAAGCCATGGGCATCGCCACCACCATCAAGGCGGCGAAAAAGGAAGTTGAAGCCGCCACACCGGTGGTCTGGGACATCCTTGAAGAGGTCATCAAAGAACACCCCGTGATGTTGAACCGTGCGCCCACGCTTCACCGTTTGGGCATTCAGGCGTTTGAGCCGGTGCTGACCGAAGGCAAGGCGATTCAGCTGCATCCGCTGGTTTGCTCAGCCTTCAACGCCGACTTTGACGGTGACCAGATGGCCGTTCACGTGCCACTGTCGATTGAGGCGCAGATGGAAGCCCGCACTTTGATGCTGGCCTCGAACAACATCTTGTTCCCGGCCAACGGCGAGCCGTCGATTGTTCCGTCGCAAGACGTGGTGCTGGGCCTGTACTACGCCACCCGCGACCGCATCAATGCCAAAGGTGAGGGTCTGATTTTCTCGGACGTGACCGAGGTTCAGCGTGCGCTCGACAACGACGTGGTGGAAATCACCACCAAGGTGTCGGTGCGCTTGACCGAGCACACCAAGAACAAGGAAACAGGCGAATTCACAGCCACCACCACGTTGACCGACACAACCGTGGGCCGTGCGCTGTTGAGCGAAATATTGCCGAAGGGCCTGCCCTTCAGCAACATCAACAAGGCGCTGAAAAAGAAAGAAATTTCGCGCCTCATCAACACCTCATTCCGCAAGTGCGGTTTGAAGGACACCGTTGTATTTGCCGACAAGCTGCTCCAAGCGGGTTTCCGCTTGGCCACGCGTGCAGGCATCTCCATCTGCATCGACGACATGTTGGTGCCGAAAGAGAAGCCCGCCTTGATCGAGCGCGCTGAAAAAGAAGTCAAAGAAATCGAGCAGCAATACGTTTCGGGCCTGGTCACTTCAGGCGAGCGCTACAACAAGGTGGTAGACATCTGGGGCAAGACCGGCGACGAAGTCGGCAAGGTGATGATGAGCCAACTGTCCAAGCAAAAAACAGTGGATCGTCACGGCAAAACCGTGGATCAAGAGTCGTTCAACTCCATCTACATGATGGCCGACTCGGGTGCCCGTGGTTCTGCGGCGCAGATTCGCCAATTGGCCGGTATGCGCGGTCTGATGGCCAAGCCCGACGGGTCCATCATCGAGACGCCCATCACGGCCAACTTCCGTGAAGGCTTGAATGTGTTGCAGTACTTCATCTCGACCCACGGCGCTCGAAAAGGCCTGGCCGACACGGCGTTGAAGACAGCCAACTCGGGCTACCTGACACGCCGGTTGGTTGACGTGACGCAGGACTTGGTGGTGCAAGAGGAAGATTGCGGCACGCAAAACGGCATGAACCAGCGCGCGCTGGTCGAAGGCGGCGAAGTGATCGACAGTTTGCGTGACCGAATTTTGGGTCGTGTGACTGCCATCGAAGTGTTGCACCCTGAGACTCAGGAAATGCTGTTGGGCGCGGGTGAGATGCTCGACGAAGACGTGTTGGATGTGTTGGAGGCAGCGGGCGTAGACGAAGTGAAAGTGCGCACCGCATTGACCTGCGCCACGCGCTTCGGTATCTGCGCCAAGTGTTACGGCCGCGACTTGGGTCGAGGCGGCCTGATCAACGTCGGCGAGGCGATTGGTGTGATCGCAGCGCAGTCGATTGGTGAGCCCGGCACGCAGCTGACCATGCGCACGTTTCACATTGGCGGCGCGGCATCACGCGCGGCAGTGGCATCGAGCGTCGACGCGAAGAGTGACGGCATCATCGGCTTCAACGCCACGATGCGCTACGTCACCAACGGCAAAGGCGAGTTGGTGGTGATTTCTCGCTCAGGCGAGATCACCATTTCCGACCAGCACGGCCGCGAGCGCGAGCGTCACAAGGTGCCTTACGGTGCGCTGCTGAGTATCAAAGCAGGTCAGCAGTTGAAGGCCGGTACGGTGTTGGCCAATTGGGATCCGTTGACCCGCCCGATCATCACGGAATTCGCCGGCAAGGCGAAGTTCGAGAGCGTGGAAGAAGGCTTGACGGTTGCCAAGCAAATGGACGAAGTCACCGGCCTGTCAACGCTGGTGGTGATCGACTCCAAACGCCGCGGCGCGTTGAAAGTGGTGCGACCTCAAGTCAAGCTGCTCGATGCGCAAGGCAACGAAGTGAAGATCCCTGGCACCGATCACTCAGTGACCATCGCCTTCCCAGTTGGCTCACTCATCCAAATTCGCGACGGCCAAGATTTGGCTCCTGGCGAAGTGATGGCACGTATTCCGGTCGAAGGCCAGAAGACGCGAGACATCACTGGCGGTTTGCCGCGAGTGGCCGAGTTGTTCGAGGCCCGCAGCCCGAAAGACGTGGGCACGCTGGCCGAGATCACCGGCACCGTGAGCTTCGGCAAGGAAACCAAAGGCAAGAACCGCTTGCAGATCACCGACCCCGAAGGTCACGTTCACGAAGAGCTGGTGGCCAAGGAGAAAAACATCTTGGTGCACGAAGGCCAAGTGGTCAACCGCGGCGAATTGGTGGTGGACGGATCGGCCGACCCGCAAGACATCTTGCGTTTGTTGGGCATCGAAGAATTGGCGCGCTACATCGTCGATGAAGTGCAGGACGTTTACCGTTTGCAAGGTGTGAAGATCAACGACAAGCACATCGAGGTGATCGTTCGCCAAATGCTGCGCCGTGTGCAGATCACCAACCCAGGCGACACCACCTACATCTTGAACGAGCAGGTTGAGCGTTCAGAGCTGTTGAACACCAACGACCGTATGGTCGCCGAAGGCAAGATGACCGCGGTGCACGCCGACATATTGCTCGGCATCACCAAGGCGTCGTTGTCTACCGACAGCATCATCTCGGCAGCGTCTTTCCAAGAGACCACCCGCGTGCTCACCGAGGCTGCCATCATGGGCAAGCGCGACGAGCTGCGTGGTTTGAAGGAAAACGTCATCGTGGGGCGCTTGATTCCTGCCGGAACCGGCATGGCCTTCCACAACGCGCGCAAGGTCAAAGAGGAGATGGATGACGCTGAGCGCCGCGCCATCGCCACGCAAGAAGCTGAAGATTTGGCCGCTGATCAATTGGCAGCCATTGACGCCGCGAGCGAGACGGCTGAATAAGCATCAACGCTACAAGCAAAAAGGGCGGCCCGAGGGTCGCCCTTTTTTTACGTTTTCAAATCAACGGTGACCAGCCAATGGTGACCAGCTCTGCGGCTCCGCGATAACCAGCCCCAAACTCAACGCCCGCTTGCGCAGTTTGAGCACGGCGCGGTCACGCGTCAGCAACCACTGCGCTTGGTGAGCAACGGCGAAGTCGATGAACTTCTGGTCGTCGGGGTCGGTGCAGCGCATGCGGGCGTGCCCGTGATGTTCCGGCGGGTCGGGCAGTTCAATGGCGTGAGCGTTCCATGTGTCCCACAGAAAAGTGAAATCGGTTGCCCACTCATTCACCACGCCGCGCGCAAGCACATGGCTCAATTCGGCGCGCAGACTGGGACTTGTCAGCCAGCGCAAGCCTCCGTTAGCGATGGCGTTGCCCAATGGGATGGACGCCGGATTGCGGAATATCAACCAGTCCAATGCTGCGTTGGTGTCGAGCACGACGCGGGCGATTTGCTGGGCTGCTAAGGGCTGACTTGCGGGGGCGTCCATAACTGCATATACTAGAAGGCTTTTCGGCGAACTCTGCTGAGCTCTTCGTCGGGCAGTCCAACTTGTTGGTCATCCGCTGATCGGCCGTCGGCCCTTCACAAAGGCACAAGGCTTTGGACTGGTCTCCAGCAGGAGTCCCCGGCATTGAACGAATAAATCGAGATCAATTTGCGTGCCAGAAATCAGAGGGTCTTCCTTTGGCATCTGCGCGATGAGCGTGTGACTTCAAACGGGAACAAGTTACTTTTATGCCAACCATCAACCAACTCGTGCGTCACGGTCGCGAGACCGAAACCACAAAGTCAAAATCCCCCGCGATGCAGGGCAGCCCCCAGCGACGCGGCGTGTGCACTCGCGTGTACACCACCACCCCGAAGAAGCCGAACTCTGCGCTGCGTAAAGTCGCCAAGGTTCGTTTGACCAACGGGTTCGAAATCATCAGCTACATCGGCGGCGAGGGTCACAACCTTCAGGAGCACAGTGTGGTGTTGGTTCGCGGCGGTCGGGTCAAAGACTTGCCGGGTGTTCGCTATCACATCGTGCGCGGTTCGCTCGACTTGCAAGGCGTGAAAGACCGCAAGCAATCGCGCTCCAAGTACGGCGCGAAGCGTCCTAAAAAGACATAAGCACAGCCTTCCTCATTCGATATTAAGTCGAAGGGGAAATATCGCGGTGCACCCACCAGTGCACTGAGTAAGTGGCGAATCAACAACCGCAGCGTTGTGATGGTTCCCGCGGTACAAGTTGCAAAACTTGCGCCAACTGAAGCAAAAAGGAAGAGAAATGCCTCGTCGTCGCGAAGTCCCCAAACGGGACATCCTCCCTGATCCCAAATTCGGCTCAGTCGATCTGTCCAAATTCATGAACGTCATCATGGAATCGGGCAAGAAGGCCATCGCTGAACGCATCATTTACGGTGCCCTTGAGCAAGTCGAAAAGAAGTCTGGCAAAGACCCACTCGAAATCTTCACCGTTGCTTTGAACAACATCAAGCCCATGGTCGAAGTTAAATCGCGCCGCGTTGGCGGTGCGAACTACCAAGTTCCCGTGGAAGTTCGCCCCGTCCGCCGTGTGGCCTTGGCCATGCGTTGGCTGAAAGAGTCGGCCCGCAAACGCGGTGAGAAGTCGATGGCTCAACGCCTCGCCAACGAGCTGCTCGAAGCCGTTGAAGGCCGCGGCGGCGCGATGAAAAAGCGTGATGAAGTGCACCGCATGGCAGAAGCCAACAAGGCGTTCTCGCACTTCCGTTTCTAAACCGAAAGTCCCAGTCCCGGCCGCTCTTCGGGTTTCCACGGACCCACGAGCGGCCCCTGTTTTTGTCAGTCAGTCATCCAGTTTTGGAGCGCCCCATCATGGCCCGCAAGACCCCCATCGAGCGTTATCGCAACATCGGTATTTCGGCTCACATCGACGCCGGTAAAACCACCACCACCGAACGCATCCTGTTCTACACCGGTGTGAATCACAAAATCGGTGAAGTGCACGACGGCGCGGCCACCATGGACTGGATGGAGCAAGAGCAAGAGCGTGGCATCACGATCACCTCGGCTGCGACCACCTGCTTCTGGAAGGGCATGGACCTGGCTCGCCCTGAACACCGCATCAACATCATTGACACGCCGGGCCACGTTGACTTCACCATTGAAGTTGAGCGTTCGATGCGCGTGCTCGACGGCGCCTGCATGGTGTACTGCGCCGTAGGCGGAGTGCAGCCGCAGTCGGAAACCGTTTGGCGTCAGGCCAACAAATACAAGGTTCCGCGTTTGGCTTTCGTCAACAAGATGGACCGCACGGGTGCCAACTTCATGAAAGTCTACGACCAGATGAAGGTTCGTCTCAAAGCCAACCCGGTGCCCATCGTTTTGCCCATCGGCGCTGAGGAAAACTTCACCGGAGTGATTGATCTCATCAAGATGAAAGCGATTCTTTGGGACGAAGCGTCTCAAGGCATGAAGTTCAACTACGAAGAAATCCCTGCTGACATGCTTGCCGACGCCAAGAAGTGGCGAGAGAACATGATCGAGGCCGCCGCCGAATCATCAGAAGAAATGATGAACAAGTACCTGGAAGAGGGTGACCTCACCGAGGAAGAGATCCTCCGCGGCATCCGCATCCGCACCATCGCCGCTGAAATTCAACCCATGTTTTGCGGCACTGCCTTCAAAAACAAGGGCGTGCAGCGCATGCTTGACGGCATTCTCGATTTCATGCCGTCGCCGGCAGACATCCCTCCCGTGCCCGGCACCGATGACGACGACAAACCAGTTGTGCGTCACCGCACAGACGAAGAAAAATTCGCCGCGCTGGCCTTCAAATTAATGACTGACCCGTATGTGGGCCAGCTTACTTTCGTGCGTGTCTATTCCGGCGTGTTGAAGTCAGGCGACTCGGTCTTCAACCCTATTCGGGGCAAGAAAGAGCGTATCGGCCGCATTTTGCAAATGCACGCCAACCAGCGTGAAGAGATCAAAGAAATTTTGGCGGGCGACATCGCCGCCTGCGTCGGCTTGAAAGACGTGACCACGGGCGAAACCCTGTGCGATCCAACGGCCATCATCACGCTGGAGAAAATGGTTTTCCCTGAGCCCGTGATTTCGCAGGCCGTGGAACCCAAGACCAAACCTGACCAGGAAAAGATGGGCATCGCCCTGGGCCGTCTGGCTCAAGAAGACCCATCGTTCCGCGTCAAGACTGACGAGGAATCCGGCCAAACCATCATTTCCGGGATGGGCGAGTTGCACCTGGAAATCATTGTTGATCGCATGAAGCGCGAATTTGGCGTGGAAGCCAACGTCGGCAAGCCGCAAGTGGCCTACCGCGAAACCATCCGCAAAGCGGTGGTGGACATCGAAGGCAAGTTCGTGCGCCAGTCGGGCGGTAAGGGCCAGTATGGCCACGTGGTGCTGAAGCTTGAGCCTCAAGAGCCCGGCAAAGGCTTCGAGTTTGTGGACGCCATCAAAGGCGGCGTGGTGCCGCGCGAATTCATTCCGGCAGTGAAGAAGGGCGTGGAAGAGTCATTGCCAGCCGGTGTGTTGGCGGGCTACCCTGTGGTCGATGTGAAGGTCACCTTGACCTTTGGCTCTTACCACGAGGTGGACTCGAACGAGAACGCCTTCAAGATGGCTGCGTCGCTCGGTTTCAAAGACGGTTGTCGCAAAGCTGGCCCCGTGATTTTAGAGCCCATGATGGCTGTGGAAGTTGAAACGCCTGAAGACTACGCAGGCAGCGTGATGGGCGACTTGTCCTCACGTCGCGGCATGGTGCAAGGTATGGACGACATGCCCGGAGGCGGCAAGGTCATCAAGGCTGAAGTCCCGTTGTCGGAAATGTTTGGCTACTCGACCACACTGCGTTCGATGTCACAAGGCCGCGCGACCTACACGATGGAATTCAAGCACTACTCGGAAGCGCCTAAGAACGTGGCTGACGCCATCATTACTTCACGCGGTAAATAAGGCCCACCCCCGAGGCGCCTGCGGCGCTTCCCCCTCAAGGGGGCAACGCTGGCAGCCCGGCGGAGCCGGATCTGCGGCGTTCGCTTGGGAATAGACAGTTTCTGTGGTCTTTGGTTTTTGCGCGCTTGTTGCCAGTGGCAAGCGAATCACGCAGAAGCTGGAAACCTTAAACATCACACTGGCACTGCTCTTTACTCGGAGAAATTGAAATGGCAAAAGGCAAATTTGAGCGCACCAAGCCGCACGTCAACGTAGGCACGATTGGACACGTTGACCACGGCAAGACCACCTTGACAGCGGCCATCACCACCGTGCTGAGCAAGCTGTACGGAGGCGAAGCCAAAGCGT
>JANYJJ010000056.1 GCA_025358485.1 Burkholderiales bacterium
GTCTTCAGCGGCGGCATCATGGTCGTCATGACCGGTCGCAACGCGCCGCGCGCGAGGCTCGAATCAGGTGAAGTTGCAGACATCGTCGGCCTTGTTCCAGCAGTGAAAATCCGCGCTTGCACAGCGCTCGAAGGGCTGGCACAGTCTGTAACAGACGTGCCGCTTTGCGCGCGAATTTAATACTGGATGAAACCACAGTCAACTGCTGGTTTCTGAAGCAAAATCAACGACTGATGAAGATCGACCACCACTTGGTTATGCAGCACCCGCCGGCGTTATGCGGCGCGGCGTGCTGCATAAACTAGACGTTAGGCCGCTCAGTTGTTAGATTTTTCGCCCTTTGTACCCTGGATACCGCTGCTTCTCGGCCTTGCCGTCAGCATTCGGGCCGGTAGGGCCATGCGTGGAAATCAGTCAGCGGGAAAGATCATCACCACTGGTTTTTTGTCGGCCGGGCTGGGTGTCCTGCTTACCTTTGCGACCTCCGCACTTCACACTCTGTGCATCCAGGCAAATCTCTGTGTCTCGCACGGCGACGGGAATATGTCGTACTGGTTCCACTCCCTCTTTGGAGTGCCTCTGTTTTGGATTGCAATGGCGGCGCACAGCGATGACCCACCTCTGACTTCATCAGAAGAATTGGATCTAATCGACGAAGCAGTTTCTCAAGCCTTAAGCCAAGTCCGGCATGGTCAAGTCATTGCCACTCCCTGTCCGGCCTGCGGCTCCAACATTCAAGCAGATTCATCCACCACTCGAGGTGCACCGCCCCAAACGGTTCGCTTGCAATGTTCATGCGGCAAATGCAATGGCACGTTCAAGTCGCGCGAGAAAGCGGCCTAACCCTTTAGAGGGACTTCCCACGCTGTCAAGCTGATTTCGATTTCAGTTTACGAATTGGTTTTCATGGCGATCTCGGGTTGGTTTTGCGGTTGATAAAAATGCAGGCGCTGCCGTTGAAGGGAATGAACGAGGAAACAGACTGCTTCTCTAGAGTCGGCCTTGTTGCACGGGCCTTGAGGCTTGGTGTGCGGGCCCAGATGTGAATCGCTCAGCGGGTTCTCCATTCCGATCCCGTGGCCATCGGTGTGTCGAGCCACAAAGGGTTTGGTCGATGCCTGCTGCCGGTCTGACCTGTCATTTCATCTTCTGGCTGATGCCTGCTGCGGGATGGAACCTTTGCTTGTTATGCGATTGCAAATGCCGGTGTGATTGACGTGTTGCCCTGCGGCTTGACGCTGACATGACGCGCATCAAACGCATCGCCCTTGGTCATCACCGCCCACAGAATGCGTGCGTTCTTGTTGGCCAGCGCTACGGCGGCTTTCTGCCATCCCAGACGCTCTTTGAGTGCAGTGACCCACACCGAGATCGGGAGCGCATGGGAGCGCATGGGGTCAGGAGCGCATGGGGTCGGAGCGCATGGGGAGCGCATGGAGCGCATAGGGTCAGGTCTCTCATTTCTCCTAAATTGATCACGCTCGAACGACGAGCGGTAGCGCGTAGGTCAGGCCGTACGAAGCACTCTTTCTTGCCCTTGGCACCGCTAGCGCAAGCGCATCCTCTGGGGTTTCACTTGGCCAATTTGCTCGGCCTCGCGGCGGCGACCACCGCGGGCTGCGCGGGTCAAGTCTCAATACTCCTAGTTTAAGTAGAGCCAGCGAACTCACATTTCTTCGAAACCGTTTTCGGTTTGAGCAGCACCGGCGTGTAGTTGGGCCTCGTTCCCGGCAAGCGCTTCGGATCGTGACTGGCAAACGGTGGGTGACGATGCTTGACCATGCGCGGGTTAGCGCGCCCTCTACTGCTGTGACAGCGCAGCGTAGCCATTTCCTCCAACAAGTTTTTATGCCAACGCGCTCGCAACCTCGGCCGCCCTGGGGGGAACGCGGGTGTCAAGAGCCCCTGACTGGGGCTGAGCGCGGCGCATCAGTTGGACGCCCCCCTTGAACGACAGCGTTCGCTGTCGCACCCTCGCCGCGCTGGCCGCCTCGTGCATCAACCAACACACCGCGTAA
>JANYJJ010000058.1 GCA_025358485.1 Burkholderiales bacterium
ACCAGACCGGCGCGATATGCAATGGCGTGTTCAGCGGATCGGCGGGAATGAAGTTGTTGAACTCCAAGAAATAGCCACCGAACTCAGGGGCGAAAAAGATGATGGCGGTGAAGATCATCAAGAACACGCTGACGCCAAAGATGTCGTGCACCGTGTAGTACGGATGGAAAGGAATGCCGTCGAGCGGAAGGCCTTTTTCGTTTTTCTTGGCCTTGATCTCGACGCCGTCGGGGTTGTTGGAACCCACTTCGTGCAAGGCAATGATGTGCGCGGCCACCAAGCCCAGTAAAACCAAAGGCACAGCGATCACGTGAAACGCGAAGAAGCGGTTGAGTGTGGCGTCGCCGACCACGTAATCGCCGCGAATGAGCAGTGCCAGGTCGGGGCCGATCAAAGGCACCGCAGCAAATAAGTTGACGATCACTTGAGCGCCCCAGTAGCTCATTTGACCCCACGGAAGCAGGTAGCCCATGAAGGCCTCGGCCATCAGGCACAAAAAGATGCCACAGCCGAAAAGCCAGACCAACTCACGCGGTTTGCGGTAGCTGCCGTAAATCAGACCGCGGAACATGTGCAGGTAAACGACGACGAAAAACGCGCTCGCACCAGTGGAGTGCATGTAGCGCACCAACCAGCCCCAAGGCACATCTCGCATGATGTATTCGACCGAGGCGAATGCCAATGCGGCATCGGGCTTGTAATGCATCACCAAGAAAATTCCGGTGACGATTTGGATCACCAGCACCAGCAAGGCGAGTGATCCGAAGAAATACCAAAAATTGAAGTTCTTAGGTGCGTAGTACTCGGCCAAGTGCTCGTTGTAGAGCTTGGTGGCGGGAAAACGGTTGTCAACCCAGGTCATCAGCTTTTCGCCAACACCTGCATTCGCGGGGGCTTCTTTGAACGTTGCCATGGTGTGCTTTCGTTTGCGCCTTGTTGAGCGCTTTCCTTTGCGGTTCTAACTGCCGCTGCGTCGTTTCCGGGTGATGCCGGGGGTCAAGCTTTTTTGTCTTCGCCGATCAAGAGGCGGGTGTCAGACAGGTACATGTGCGGCGGCACTTCCAAGTTGTCTGGCGCGGGTTTGTTTTTGTAAACGCGACCAGCCATGTCGAAAGTTGAGCCGTGGCAAGGGCAAAGGAAGCCACCAGCCCAGTTGTCTGGCAACGATGCCTGGGCACCGGTCGCAAACTTATCTGAAGGTGAACAACCCAGATGGGAACAAATTCCGACAGCCACGAAAAACTCGGGCTTGATCGAGCGCGCTTCGTTGCGAGCGTAAGCCGGTGTCAATTCGCCGGGCTTGCGCTGGGATTTGGGATCGGCCAGCAAAGCATCGACTTTGGGCAGTTCAGCCAATTGCTGCGGGGTGCGACGCACGATCCAAACCGGCTTGCCTCGCCATTCGACGGTCAGCTTCTCGCCCGGCTTGAGGGCACTGATATCGACCTCAACTGGTGCACCGGCGGCGCGTGCACGCTCGGAAGGCTGGAAGGTGCTGACGAATGGCACGGCGACTGCCGCTCCGCCCAAGGCACCTGCGCAGGCCGAGGTGATCAGCCAGGTTCGTTTTCCGCTATCCACTTGCTGCTCGCTCATGTTTTCCTCATACAACGGGGGCCCAACTCGGTTGTGAATTCGGCTGTGAACTCAGTTGTGGAATCACTACCGCGAAACAACCCAATATTCTAGCGGACGCGTCAAGACCCAGCGTTCTGTTTGGTCTGCGGAGGGTTCGGGAGTGTGGATTTGGCGGGCCGAGCCTGGGTCGTTCGCCAAAAACCGTAGCTTCCAGACTTGACTTGAAAAATTCCGCGGTAATACTTCACGCTCTGCAAACCCATGCGGGCAGGCGGATCCGAGTCAGCGAAAGCCGGGCAAAGTAACTAACTAACTACACCAGGGAACAGAACCATGAGTTTCGCATCAGAATTTAAAGAATTCGCCCTCAAGGGCAATGTGGTCGACCTCGCCGTCGGCGTGATCATCGGCGGCGCTTTCGGCAAGATCGTCGACTCAGTCATCGGTGACCTCATCATGCCTTTGGTCGGCAAGATATTTGGCGGTATGGATTTCAGCAACAGCTTTATTCCTCTGAACGGGCAGACCGTCACCAGCCTGGTCGAGGCCAAAAAACTGGGCGGCGTGTTTGCTTACGGCAACTTCATCACCATCGCCATCAATTTCATCATCTTGGCATTCATCATCTTTTTGATGATCAAGCAGATGAATCGCTTGAAGCGCGCTGAGCCGCCAGCTCCTGTGGTGGTTCCCGAAGACGTGACCTTGCTGCGCGAAATTCGCGATTCGCTGAAGAAGTAAGCGTCGCTTCTCTGGGCGTTTCGCTCAGATGATTTTCTGCTCCAGGCCGCGCAGCCCCACTGCGCGGCCTGGTTCAGTTTGGAGCGATACTTTCTGCCAACGTTTGACCAGCAAGCCCTGACCTTTGCAAACCACGCGCTCAGCCCCCGCCGCATGAATCCCATCGATTCACCCATGGACGCTGCCATCGCAGCCGCACTTCGTCGCGTCATCACGACGGCCGACGCGGCGGCTGAACAAGTTGCCGTGAATTTGGGCGTGCAGGGCCAGTCGCCAGTGCGCACGCCTGATCGCGAGGTGGCGATGTCGCTGCACATGGAGCTGCGCCGCAAGATGGCCACCATGCAGGCGGTTTTCAGCGACGTGTTGACCAGCAAAGTACGCGAAGAAACCGCTCCTCGCGATCCTGTCAAACGCAAGCCCGAAGCCACCAATTGGCAATCGCTGAGCTTGGTGGCAGACCACGAAATCGAAGACCGCATGGTGGCAGAACGCATAGGGCAGCAGATCTCGCACGCCTGCGAGCCCGAGCTGCGCGATCTGGTTGCCTACATGGGTTCGGTGTTGGGTTTGGGGCGCGCCGACGAGGAACGCAACCCACTGCGCCCTGACGTGATCGGGGCGGCCAGCCACCGGGCCATCGAAGCCGTGACGCAAGACCGCGATGCACGCAAATTGCTGGCACGTGACTTCGGTCAAGCCATGGCCGTTGCCATGCCGGAGTGTTATCGCACCATCGTGGGCGACCTGAAAAATCGCGGCGTTCAACCTGTGGGCATGAGCCTGAAAACTGTTGACGGCCCCGGCAACCAGTTGCCCGGATACAACTCGGGCTACGCGAGTTTGCGCGATGAATCTCGTTCGACCAATGCGGGTGCGTTCGACGCAGCAGGATCGCAGTGGCACGACATTCAATCGCCGCATTTGTCGTCGGCCAAACTCAATCGAGAGACCCAGCGCGGCGCAGCAGGCACTGCGGGTGCCTCCGCGTCGGCTTCGTCAAGCGGCGTCAACCCTGGCCTTGGCGCACGGGGCGGCGCCTCGGCCACAGCGGCCACCTTTCACGGCACGCGCGCGGCGAGCACCGGCGATGAGAGGCGCAGCGCCACTTCTTTTTCCCCCAACCTCAACACGGCTTCGGCCAGCGACGCTCAGTTGATGAGCTTGCTGCGACGCCTGACATTTTTGGCCAGCCGACCCGCCGATTTGGACTACCAAGAACGCCGAGTGGCAGGTCAATTTGGCAGCACCAGCGACGGCGGCTTCTTGAGCAGCTCGCGCTCGGGCATGCCGAGCAGCCGTCAAGGCACCTCAAGCTGGGACACGCAGGCCATGCCTGGGCAGCTGGGCGGCTCAAACTCGATGAATGCGCCGCTGGGCGGCTCTTATTCAATGAGTGCGCCGCCAAACGGCGCGTATTCAGCTCCGCACCCTGTAGACAGACGCAGCGGCTTGATGGCCGAAAACTTGATCCGCTCGCACCGCGACGAGCTGCAGCAGGCCTCCAGCGGCAAGCTGGATCACATGGTGATCGACGTCGTGGGCAGCTTGTTTGACCAAATCTTGTCGGACAGCCGCGTGCCGCCCCAAATGGCGCGACAGATTGCGCGCTTGCAATTGCCGGTGTTGCGCGTGGCTTTGATGGACGCCGGCTTCTTCTCGTCGCGACGCCATCCAGTGCGCCGCTTCGTCAACCGCATCGCTTCATTGGCGTGTGCGTTTGACGATTTCAGCGACGGCTCTGGCAAACAATTTTTGGCCCGCGTCAGCGAGTTGGTCAAAGAAATCGTAGAGGGCGACTTCGACCAAGTTGAGGTTTACGCCGCCAAGTTAGAGGCCATCGAAACTTTCATCTCAAGTCAAACCCAACTCGAAGCCAAGGCCAATGGCGCGGCCGGCTTGCTAGAAGGCAAAGAGTCGGAATTGCGGGTGCAGCAGCGCTACATGTTGCAGCTTCAACAAGCCTTGCAACCCGTGGCTTTGCAAAGCTACTTGCGCGAGTTTTTAGCGCAAGTCTGGAGCCAAGCTTTGGTCGTTACCGCGCGCCGCGACGGTCACGACGCCGCCAGCACCAGGCGCATGCGCCAAGTGGCGGTCGAGCTGGTGATGAGCGTGCAACCCAAAGGCAGCCTGCCCATGCGCAAGCGCTTCTTGATGCAGTTGCCAGGGCTGATGAAAGACTTGAACGAAGGCCTGAAGTTGATAGGCTGGCCCGACCCGGCCCAAAAAACTTTTTTTGGAAAATTGCTGCCGTCGCACGCCGAATCACTCAAAGCGCCGCCCATGACGGAGCTGGATCACAACATGCTGGTCAAACAGTTGGAGGCCATCTTCGCGATTGCCATTCCGCGCAATGAAGAACTGTTGCGCTCTGACCCCTTGCCGGTGTTGGAAGAATTGCAAATCGAACAGCGCTTCTCGGCGGCCGAGCTCAAGCAAATTGGCTTGGTCGAAGAAAGCGCGGTCGATTGGTCGAAGTCGCTGGACATCGACCTCAGCGCCGATGTGCCCGAGCCCGCTGCAGGGGTGGCTCCTGGCGCAATCGACACCCCCGTCACAACGCCTGGCAGCTTCAATTCAGCGGCGGTGTTGGGTGTGGACATCAACCTCGATTTGGCGGTGGCCGACCCCGCCATCGCCTCGCATGGCTTGGCCCTGATGGACCATGTGCGCGTGGGCTTTGCGTATCAGATGCACTTGAAAGACAGTTGGCAAAAGGTGCGCCTGAATTACGTCAGCCCGGCGCGCAGCTTCTTTGTATTCACGCGCGGACAAAAGCACCAAGAGACGATTTCTGTCACCTCGCGCATGCTCGCCCGCATGTGCGACACAGGTCGCATGCGTGCTGTTGAGAGCACCTACTTGATGGAACGCGCCACGGCGCGGGCGCGCAAGCAACTCGCCGCCATGAAGGCACAAGGGAAGCTGAATTGAGCAAGCCAACTCTCGCGGTCTGAATCTCGCAGTCTGAATCACGCAGGCTGAATCCAGCAAGCCAAATCAGACCAAATTGGTGACCGACGACAAGCGTCGCGCCATCGCCACCGCTGAAGCCAAACTCGCAGGGTCTGCCTTGCCGCTGCCAGCAATGTCAAACGCCGTGCCGTGATCGGGGCTGGTGCGCACAAACGGCAAACCCAGCGTCACGTTCACGCCCTGCTCTACGCCGAGATATTTGACGGGGATCAGACCGTGGTCGTGCGTCATGGCCACGACGATGTCGAATTCACCAGCGTGCCCTGCCGTGTGGCGAGCTCGCATGAAAACCGTGTCCGGTGCAAAAGGGCCGCTGGCGTCGATGCCTTCGCTGCGCGCGGCTTCTACGGCGGGCGCGATGATGCGAATTTCCTCATCACCAAACAAACCGCCTTCGCCTGCATGCGGATTCAAACCCGCCACCGCGATGCGCGGCTGCGTTTGGCCCCAAGCGAATGAGGCGCGATGCGCGATGCGCAGAGTGCTGAGCACCGCGTCGAATGTGACTTCATCGATGGCGCGGCGCAGCGACATGTGGATGGTCACCAGCACGCAGCGCAACTCGTCATTCGCCAACATCATGCGCACAGGCGGCGCCGCTTGGCCAGGCGCGCAGGCCAATGCTTGCAGCATTTCTGTGTGGCCGGGATAAGGCACGCCTGCGGCGGCAAGGGCTTCTTTGTGAACCGGTGCCGTGACAACAGCCGACACCTCGCGGCGCATGGCGAGCAGCACCGCTTGTTCTATGCAGGCGGCAGCGGCAGCACCCGCGCGCTCGTCAACTCGGCCGATCGGGGCTTGCATCAGCGACGCGCTCAAGCCTTGCGCTTGCAACACAGGAATGCAATTCGGCGGCGCGGTCAGCGCGTCCTCAGCCGACTCAATTCGCGCCACCGCCAGCATGCCACCAGTCCAAGCGGCGGCGCGTCGCATCACGGCGACGTCGCCGATCACAAAGCAGCCAGCAGACGCAGGCGTGCGAAAGAACTTCGCGACGATCTCGGGGCCGATGCCGCAGCTGTCGCCCAAGGTGATCACGATCGGCTTCATCGCTGAGTCAATCGGATTCACAGCTAAGACGGCGGGCTTCATGCGGGGTTGTCGATTTCGATGAATTGATGGCTCAAGCCAAACTGCTCAGCCACATGCTGCGCGAGTGCGGCTGCGCCATAGCGCTCGCTCGCGTGGTGGCCGCAGGCGATGAACGCCACACCGGTCTCTTGGGCCAAATGCGCTTGCGGCTCAGAGATTTCACCGGTGATGTAGACGTCGGCGCCCGCAGCAATTGCGGCTTCAAAGTAGCTTTGTGCGCCGCCTGTGCACCAAGCAATTCTGCGCAGCAAGCGGCCGTCTCCCGGGGCCAAGGTGGGCGTGCGTTGGAGCTGGCTTTGCAAGACGGCGCTCAGGGCCTGCAAGCTGAAAGACTGATCCAGCGAACCGATGCAGCCCAAGTTTTGATTGCCAAAGTTGGCATCGGCCTTCACGCCCAGTCGATTTCCAAACTGCGCGTTGTTGCCGTAAAGCGGGTGCGCATCCAGCGGCAAGTGGTAGGCGAACAAATTGATTTGATGGGCCATCAAGCGCTCGACACGCTGCTTTAGCCAACCGGTCAAGCGGCCGTCATGGCCCTTCCAAAACAGGCCGTGGTGGACGAAGACGGCGTCGGCTTGCGCAGCGATGGCAGCGTCTATCAAGGCCAAGCTGGCGGTGACGCCGCTGACGATCTTGTGAACCTCAGACTTGCCCTCAGCTTGCAAACCATTCGGCCCATAATCCTGAAAACGAGCCGTCTCCAGCAGCGCAGTCAGGTAAGCATCCAACTCAACACGGGCAACCATACGTTCACTTTCATGCGCAAAACTTGGCTCATTTTCTCTCAAGCGGTCACCGTGGCAGTGGCTGTTTTGTTTGTGGTCAGCACGCTGAAGCCCGAGTGGGTGAAGCGCGGTGCGGCCTTGCCAGCGCCCAGTGTGGTGTCGATCAATTCGGTCGCCCCGCCTGTCAGTCTGCCCACCACCAGCCTGCCAGCGACCAACTCGTCTGTTCCGCAAAGCTACAGCAGTGCCGCGAAACGCGCTTCGCCTGCGGTGGTGAGCATCACCGCCAGCAAAGTGACGGCGCGCAACCCGCATGCGAACGACCCAAACTTCCGCCGCTACTTTGGGCAGCAAGACCGCCAAGAACAAAATCAAGTCGGCTTGGGCTCGGGCGTGATCGTTTCACCCGAAGGTTTTTTAATCACGAACAATCACGTGATTGAAGGTGCAGACGACATTGAGGTGATGCTCACCGACGGCCGCAAAGCCAAGGCTCGCATCGTTGGCACCGACCCCGAAAGTGACGTGGCGGTGCTGAAAATCGAGCTGGACAAACTGCCCAGCATCACGTTTGGAAGCACCGACAACTTGCAGGTCGGCGACGTGGTGCTGGCCATCGGCAACCCGTTTGGTGTGGGTCAAACCGTGACCTCGGGCATCGTCAGTGCCTTGGGCCGCAACCAATTGGGCATCAACACGTTTGAGAATTTCATACAAACCGACGCGGCCATCAACCCGGGCAATTCTGGAGGCGCGCTGGTGGATGCCAACGGCAATTTGTTGGGCATCAACACGGCCATTTATTCGCGCACGGGCGGCAGCATGGGCATCGGTTTTGCCATTCCTGTGACCACCGCGCGCCAGGTGATGGAAGGCCTGATCAAAGACGGCATGGTCACGCGCGGTTGGATAGGCGTGGAGCCGCGCGACCTCACCGCCGAGATCGCTGCCACCTTTAATTTACCCGTCAAAGAGGGCGTGCTCATCACGGGCGTTTTGCAAAACGGGCCAGCCAGTGAAGGCGGCATGCGCCCAGGCGATGTGGTGCTGAAAATTGCCGACACGTCGGTGACCAACACATCGCAACTGTTGAACGCCGTGGCCTCACTCAAACCCAAGGCACCTGCCATCATCAGCGTGCAACGTGGTGACAAAGCTCTGGCGTTGACGGTGACGGTGGCGCAGCGGCCGAAGTCGCAAATAACGGCACAACAGAGACAGCGCGAGCAGCAGCGAGAGCAGTAAAAGGTGAGAGCAGTAGGAACTGAGCTGCAACCTCACCCGCTGGTTGCGCTTTCTTCCGGCTTGTCTTCTGGAGCCTGCGTGTGCTTGATAAAAATCTGCGCCGCCCAGATGCCCAATTCATACAAGATGCACATCGGAATGGCCAAGGCCAGTTGCGACACGATGTCGGGCGGCGTGATGACGGCAGCAATCACAAACGCGATCACGACAAAGTAACTGCGAAACGCACGCAGTTGGACGATGCTCACCATGCCCATGCGCGCGAGCACCACCACCACCACCGGCACTTCAAAGGCCGCGCCAAAGGCGATGAACATGGTCAGCACAAAGCCAAGGTAGGCCTCGATGTCAGGCGCGGCTGTGATGCTTTTGGGCGCGAAGCTTTGTATGAATTTGAAGACTTGGCCGAACACGAAGAAGTAGCAAAACGCCACGCCCAGTAAAAAAAGCAGCGTGCTGGACAAGACCAGCGGGAAGACCAGTTTCTTCTCATGGGTGTACAAGCCCGGCGCCACAAACGCCCACACTTGGTAGAGCACCACGGGCAGCGCCAGCAAGAAGGCCGCCATCAAAGTGATCTTCAGCGGCACCACAAAAGGTGAGATGACGTTGGTGGCAATCAGGGTGGCGCCTGGTGGCAGTTGCGCCACCAAAGGCGCGGCCAAGAAGTCGTACATCTGGCCGGGGCCAGGCCACAAGCACAGCGCCGCAAAACAAATGCCGACAGCCAACACGGCGCGTATCAAGCGGTCGCGCAGCTCAACCAAGTGGGCGACGAAGGGCTGCTCGGTGCCGGCGAGTTCGTCCGGCTTGTTTTCTTCAGAACTCATGCCGAATTTTTACGCGGGCGAAAGCGCGCCACGCGCGCCGCGCCCGATTGCACCTTGCCCCGCACACCGCTGCGATGTTTGAACCACTGGGGAACGGCCGCTTGCTTCAAGCGCCAGCGCTTGTTGGGGTGCTTGTATTGCGGCGGCGGGCGCAAATCGTCGTGCTGACCGCTGTGGTCGGGCATAGGCGTGTTGGTGGCGTCAGTGCCAGCCCAACTGTTCCCTAAGTTGTTCAGGTCAGAGCTTGTTTGATGGATTTCGTTGGAGAAGTTTTGCTCAACATTTCGAGCTGCATCTTCAAACGTGCTCTTCATTTTTTTGAGCTCGTCCAACTCAATCGAGCGGTTCACCTCGGCCTTCACGTCTGACACATAACGCTGCGCTTTGCCGATGAAATGACCCACTGTGCGCGCCACGCGCGGCAACTTTTCTGGGCCGATGACGATGAGTGCGACCGCACCAATCAGCGCGATCTTGTCGAAACCAAAATCAATCATGTTGGGCCGACTGAATGCATTGACATCTCAACCAAGCCAGCTCAACCAACATCACGACTTGGTCTTGGCTTCCACATCGACGGTGTTCGCGTCCGTGGCTTGCTTGGCTGTCACTTGCGCATTCGGGCTGCCCGGGTTGGCAGCCGCGTCCACGCTGGTGCCACCGTCCTTGACACCATCTTTGAAGCCTTTGACGGCACCGCCCAGGTCAGTGCCTATGTTCTTGAGCTTTTTGGTGCCAAACACCAGCACCACGATCAACAGCACGATGAGCCAATGCCAAACGCTGAATGAACCCATGACTTTTCTCCAAAAAACCGATAATCAATTCTAGGTGAGCACGGTGACGCGTCAGCTCTTTAACCACGGCCGTGGCCCGCCCATCACATGCAGATGCAGGTGATACACCTCCTGCGCGCCGTCGGGGCCGGTGTTGATGACGCTGCGAAAGCCATTCATCGCGCCCTGCTCTAGCGCCAGTTTTGGTGCCAACACCATCATCTTGCCGAGCACGCGTTCGTGTTCATCCGACGCCTCGGCCAAGCTGGCCAAGTGGCGCTTCGGCACCATCAAAAAATGAACGGGCGCGGCAGGGTGGATGTCATGAAACGCAAAGATGTCGTCGTCTTCGTAAACCTTGCGGTTGGGAATCTGCCCAGCAATGATTTTGCAAAACAGACAGTCGTGCGTGACGTCAAGTGAGTTCGTCACGACGGCATGGCTGCGTTGTTGTTCAGGTTGATCCAGCCTTTCACCACGCGGTAAAGGAACCAGATCGATATGCAAGCCCACGCAATCCAGCCCGGTGCAATCAACAAAATCCACAGCGGCATGGTGATCAAATAAAGCCCCCCGGCCCAAAGCACCGAGCGAATCCGCCAGCGAAAGTGCGACTCTTGCCAGGTGCCAGCGGCGGCATCCTTCTTCACCACGTCGATGATCAAAGCCACGATGAGCAAAGCCACGCTGGCCTGCACACCGGGCAGCACCGCACCGACCGCGACGATGGTGTGCAGCAGGTAACTGATGTTGCCAACGGTCTTGAGTGAGCGCTGTTGTTCGCTCAGCGGCTGGGTGGCGTCGATGATGTCGTTCATGTGCCGTTTTCCTCTCGGGTTTTCATTTTCCGGGCTGCAAATTCTTCCAAGCCTGACAAGCCTTCGCGTCGCTCCAGCTCGGCCAAGACATCTGCAGGTTTCAAGCCAAAAGCGCTCAAAGCCAGCATGGTGTGAAACCACAAATCTGCCACTTCGCCGACCAACTTGGTTGCGTCAGCGTCTTTCGCGGCCATGACCACCTCGGTGGCTTCCTCGCCTATTTTTTTCAATATGGCGTCGGTACCCTTGTGAAACAAGCGGGCCACGTAGCTTTTTTCGGGGTCGCCGGTTTTGCGTGCTTCGATGACATCTGCCAAGCGCGCCAAGGTGTCGTTGCCCTGATTCAAAATGCTCATCTGTAGATACTCTGCGGGTCTTTCAAAACCGGCTCGGTCGTGTGCCACGCACCGTCCTTGTAAAGCTGGAAAAAACAGCTGTGACGGCCGGTGTGGCAAGCAATGCCCCGCTCATCTGCGGCATGGCCATTTTGCGTGACTTGCAACAACAGCACATCGTTGTCGCAGTCCATGCGCATGGCGTGCACCGTTTGCGTGTGGCCCGACTCTTCGCCCTTGTGCCAGAGCCGATTGCGCGAACGGCTCCAGTACACAGCCTCACCGCGCACGGCGGTTTGTTGCAGCGCTTCGCGGTTCATGAAGGCAAACATCAAAACGTCGTTGCTGCCGACTTCTTGCGCGATCACGGGCACCAAGCCTTGCGCGTCCCACTTCACATCGTCAAGCCATTTCATGATGGGAAGTGTAGCCATCAGCTTCGATGCGTCGGGCCCATAAAGCGGCGCTCTTCGGCAAACCACGCCAGCACCGGCAAGGTGCCAGGCAGCACAGGTGCCACCTCGACCGGCAGCGTTTGCCACGCCATGGCTTGCTGCTCGCGCATCTCAAATTGCCCCTGCCACTCAAACACTTTGCAGAAGTGCAAACGCACGCGCGCATGCGGGTAGTCCATCACCTCAATCTTCCAGGCATGAACCGCGCCGATGTGGATGCCCAGCTCTTCAAACAGCTCGCGCTTCAATGCTTGCGCCACGGTTTCACCGGCCTCCAGCTTGCCGCCCGGAAACTCCCAATAGCCCGCGAAGACTTTGCCTTCGGGGCGCGATGTGAGCAAAAAGCGACCGTCAGCGGCGATCAGCACACCCACGGCGACATCAACCGGAACGCGCTGCGTCGCGTCAATCAAGCTCATACGTGATCAGGTTCATGCGCCGTGCCGACCTGAATAGTCTTTCGCAAATTGAAACGCCACGCGGCCCGAGCGCGAGCCGCGTTCCAGCGCCCACACCAACGACTCTTGGCGCGCTTCGACTATTGCTGCTTCGCTCACCCCGAAACCGCGTAACCACTGCGCCGCGATGGCCACGTATTCCTCTTGGCTGAAAGGGTAGAAGCTGACCCACAAACCAAAGCGTTCGCTGAGCGAGATTTTTTCTTCCACCACCTCGCCTGGATGCACTTCGCCGTTTTCTTGGTGGACGTAAGTGAGGTTCTCGGCCATGTACTCAGGCAGCAAATGACGGCGGTTGCTGGTGGCGTAAATCAACAGGTTGGCCGAGGCTTCAGAGATCGAGCCGTCCAAAATCGACTTCAACGCTTTGTAGCCCGGCTCACCTTCATCGAAGCTGAGGTCGTCGCAAAAAACGATAAAGCGTTCTGGGCGGTCCGCCACCAAGTCAACGATGTCGGGCAGGTCCACCAGATCGGTTTTTTCGACTTCAATCAAGCGCAAACCTTGTGCTGAAAATTCGTTCAAGCAGGCCTTGATGAGCGAGCTTTTACCCGTGCCGCGCGCACCGGTGAGCAGCACGTTGTTGGCTTTCTGACCCGATACGAACTGCTCGGTGTTGCGCAGCAAGCGTTCCTTCTGCGCCTCCACCTCGACCAAGTCATTCAGCTTGATCGAAGCCACATGACGCACTGGCTCCATCACGCCTGAGGCGCCGCGTTTGCGGTAACGGAAGGCGGTAGACGCAGACCAATTCGGGGCAGTCAAAGGGTGAGGCAGCACCGCTTCCAAGCGGCCCAATAGAGCTTCGGCGCGAGCGATCAAATGCAGCAAAGGGTCGATGGGCGTGGGCATGGGCATGGGCATGTAGGCGCGGCGCTGGAGCTGGAAAGAGGATCCGAAGTTTAGCGGTGGGGGTGATGGGCGTTTGGCAAAATCACAGCGTCGCCGCGCCTCATCCGCTCGTCCAGAGAATGAACTGCCAAGCTTGTCACTCTGAGTGAACAAATTGAAGGCGATGTCCTGATAAGAATTGAGCCACAGTCTTGAAACCATAACTCCATGTGCACCCGCTACATCTCTCCCGAAGTTGCCGCCGTCGAGAGGCACTGGCATGTCGGCCGACAGCAACCCTGGCGCGGTGTGGAAGGGCCGGTCGACGTGTTTCCGGGCTATCAGGGCACCTTCATTCGGGCTGCCGCATTTGATGTGTCGAACGACGAAACCAACCCGCCCCTGCCTGAACTGGTGACGGGTCAATGGAACCTGATTCCCTGGTTTGCCACCACCGCCAAACTCAAATTCGCCACCTGCAATGCGCGCTCGGAAGAGATGGCGGCTAAGGCGAGCTACAAGCTTCCGTGGGCGCGTGGGCAGCGCTGCATCATCCCTGCGGCGGCGTTTTTTGAACCAAATTGGGAGACAGGAAAACACGTGCGCTGGCGCTTCAAACGCAGTGACGGCACGCCTTGGGGCTTGGCAGGTTTGTGGAACACCTGGGTGGACAAAACCACGGGTGAGATGGTTGAGAGCTACACCATGCTCACGCTGAATGCCGACTCCCATCCGCTGATGAATCGCATGCACAAGCCTGATGCGAAATTGGCCGCCAATGCGCAGGACAAACGCAGCGTGGTGCCGATAGAAATGGCGGATGTGAACACTTGGCTGTATGGCTCGCAGGCCGAGGCCACGGGCTTGATTCGGTTGACGGATGTGGATGGGTTTGAGGCGGGGGTGGAATGAGGTTTTTTGGCGCTTTCCCTCGGGGGTTTTGAGTAGTGCTTTTCAGACCTTCAGGATGAGGCCAGCGTTGAAAACGCTTGCTTTTACTGACGAGATTTCACCTCTCCCCAGCCCTCCCCATCTAGGGGAGGGGGCAATGCGGGTAAGGGCGCGGCCGAGGGTTAGGCAATCAAGGCATATTCAAATACGACGAAGCGAGAACGCGCAACGCTGCAGCTGAAGCGGCTGCGTCAAATGCCGGGCCCAACTCTTCGGACAGCACGGCCGCCACTTCGTCCGCCACAGCAGCCGCCACCCGAGCATCCAAAAACAAAAGCCGCGACCGCCGCGCCAACACATCTTCCACCGACCGCGCCATCTCAAAGCGCACAGCAAAGCGAACCATCGCTTCACTCAACCCGCCACCACCGTCAGCACGCCACAACCACCGATCCGCTCCCGGCAAAGCGCGCAGCGCAGTCACATCACTGCCGTACATCAGCTCCCCCGGCGACTTCGTCAACGACATGAGCGCAGTGCCCGCCGCGGGCGACCCCGCCAACGGCAAATGCTCGGTCACGCCGCCCGCTTTCACCGGCAATAAAGAAGACGCAAAACACTGGGTCAACACGTCTTCCGCCATGGCGCGGTAAGTTGTCCACTTGCCGCCGGTCACGGTCACCAAACCCGACGCATCGACCAACACCGTGTGCTCGCGCGACAGCGCTTTGGTGTTGCCGCCGTCGTCCTCAGGCGGTTTGACCAAGGGCCGCAAACCGACCCAGACCGACCGCACATCGGCGCGTGTTGGGGCCTTGCTCAAGTAGCGCCCTGCTTCGGTGAGGATGAACTCCACCTCGTCGTGAAACGGCGTGGGCTCGGCAGCCAGATCGTCACGCGGGGTGTCGGTGGTGCCCAAGATCACCTTGCCCATCCACGGCACCGCAAACAGCACGCGGCCGTCGGCGGTTTTGGGGATCAGCATGGCGTGATCGGTCGGTAAAAATTGCGCGTCCACCACCAAATGCACGCCTTGGCTGGGCGCAACCATCGGGCGTTTTTTGGCGGCACCGGGTGAGGCGTCCATGTTGCGAACGGCGTCCACCCACACGCCGGTGGCGTTGATGACGCAGGCCGCTTTGACTTGGAAGGTCTCACCCGTTTCGGTGTCACACGTTGTCAAGCCGACTGCTTTTTTGCCCTCGTGTAGTAGGCCGTCGACGCGGCAGTGATTGATCACGCAGGCACCTTGGGCCACTGCGGTTCGGGCCAACGCCACGGCCAAGCGCGCATCGTCAAACTGACCGTCCCAATACTTCACGCCGCCGTGCAGACCGCGGGTGCGCACTGTGGGCAGCAACTTGCGCGTTTGCGCGCTCGACAGCCACTGCGTGTCGCCCAAACCGCGCGCACCGGCCAAGGCGTCATACATCTTCAAACCAATGCC
>JANYJJ010000059.1 GCA_025358485.1 Burkholderiales bacterium
TGGACGGCATGAGCGGCCTGGAGTTGCAAGACCGCTTGATGGAACGCCGCTCACCGCTGCCCATCGTCTTCATCACCGGGCACGGAGATGTGCCCATGGCCGTGACAACGATGAAAAAAGGCGCGATGGATTTCATCGAAAAGCCGTTCAAAGAAGAAGAGCTGTTGAGCCTGGTGGAGCGCATGCTCGATCAAGCGCGCACGGCCTTTTCGCAGCACCAAGAAGCCGCCAGCCGCGACGCCTTGTTGGGTCGCCTGACGACACGCGAAGCGCAAGTGCTGGAGCGCATCGTGGCAGGCCGTTTGAACAAACAAATTGCCGACGACTTGGGCATCAGCATCAAAACGGTGGAAGCGCACCGCGCCAACATCATGGAGAAGCTGAACGCCAACACCGTGGCCGATTTGCTCAAGATTGCGTTGGGCGCACAGGCCAAGCCTTGAACGTCAAAAGCACTTGAACATTTAATTTAAAGGCCGCCCCACAGCGGCCTTTGTGTTTTGAAAAGCAGCAACAAGCGCCCACCATGACGGCAGCACCAATCGACGGCAACGCGCTTTCTCAGCAAATACGCGCCGAGGTCGCCACCCGCGCCGCGGCGCTGACAGCCCGCGGCCATCAACCCGGCCTTGCGGTGATTTTGGTCGGCGAAGATCCGGCCAGCCAGGTTTACGTGCGCAACAAAGTCAAAGCCTGCGAACAGGCAGGCGTGCACTCGGTCTTCAGTGCTTACGGGGCTGATCTGTCGGAAGCCGACTTGCTGGGGCGCATTGCGGCCTTGAATGCTGATGCGTCCATCCACGGCATCTTGGTGCAAATGCCGCTGCCTGCGCACATCAATGCGCATCGCGTGATCGAAGCGATTGCGCCAAGCAAAGACGTGGACGGCTACTCCACCCTCAGTGCCGGTGAACTGTTGACCGGCGCACCCGGCTTTCGGCCTTGCACGCCTTACGGTTGCATGAAGTTGATTGCCAGCACCGGCGTGGATTTGCGCGGCAAACACGCCGTCGTGATCGGCCGCAGCAACACCGTGGGCAAACCGATGGCTTTGTTGCTGTTGCAAGCCCATGCCACCGTCACGATTTGCCACAGCGCAACCGCCAACATCGGTCAACATACAAGGCAAGCCGACGTGGTGGTGGTGGCCGTGGGCCGACGCCACACCTTGACGGCCGACATGGTCAAACCCGGTGCCATCGTGATTGATGTGGGCATCAACCGCAATGAGGCTGGCAAGCTGTGCGGTGACGTGGACTACCCCGAGGTGGCGCAAGTCGCCAGCGCCATCACCCCGGTGCCAGGCGGTGTGGGGCCCATGACCATCACCATGTTGTTGATGAACACAATTGAATCTGCTGAACGAGCAAGCACACCATGACCAATCCACTTTTGCAAGACAGCGACATCACTGCAGCCGCAACTGCAACCACAGCCAACGCGTCACTGCCCAACTTCGCTGCGATCCGCCCCGAGCATGTGGCCCCGGCCATAGCCGCGCTGTTGACGCAGGCAGACGCAGCGCTGGAAAAGGCGGTCGGCACCGACACTCCGGCCAACTATGACGCGATGTCGGCCGTGCTCGACGTGGCCGGTGAAAAGTTGAAGTTCGCTTGGGGCGCGGTGGGCCATTTGAACGCCGTGGCCGACACACCCGAGCTGCGCGCCGCTTACGTGGCCGCGCTGCCCAAAATCACCGAGCTGTCCACACGCCACGCCAGCGACGAACGCCTGTACGCCAAGTACAAAGCCATCGCTTTGGCTGACCAAGGCAGCGCGCCATCCAAAGCCTTGAGCGCACCACGCCGCAAAGCGCTGTCCAACGCCATGCGCGACTTTGTGTTGTCGGGTGCTGAGTTGCAAGGCGCGCCGAAAGACCGCTTCTTGCAACTTCAAGAAGCGCAAGCTGACCTGGGTCAAAAATTTGCCGAACACGTGCTCGACGCGACCGACGGCTTTGCCTACTACGCGACTGAGGCCGAGTTGGCCGGTGTGCCCAAAGACGCCGTGCAAGCGGCTCGCCAAGCCGCCGCAGCCGAAGGCAAAGACGGCCACAAACTCACTCTGCACTTCCCCAGCTATTTCCCGGTGTTGCAGTACGGCAGCAACCGCGACTTGCGCGAAAAAATCTACACCGCCTACGCCACCCGCGCCAGCGAATCTGGGCCTGCCGCGCTAGACAACTCCAACGTCATGCGCGAGCTGATGACGCTGCGCCACGAAGAAGCGCGCTTGCTGGGGTATGCCAACTACGCCGAGGTGTCGCTGGTGTCCAAAATGGCCGACACGCCCCAACAAGTGATGGATTTCTTGCGCGACTTGGCCCAGCGCGCACGGCCCTACGCCGAACGCGATTTGGCCGAGCTGAAAACCTTTGCGCGCGACGCATTGGGTTTGCCAGAGCTGAAGTCGTGGGACATGACCTTCGCCAGCGAAAAGTTGAAAGAAGCGCGCTACGCCTTCAGTGACCAAGAGGTCAAGCAATACTTCACTGAAACCAAGGTGCTCGACGGCTTGTTTCGCATCATCGAAACGCTGTTTGAAGTGAGTCTGAAGCCCGACACCGCACCCGTGTGGCACCCCAGCGTGCGCTTTTTCCGCATTGAACGCGCAGGCACTTTGATCGGCCAGTTCTACCTAGACCCCTACGCCCGCAACGGCAAGCGTCCGGGTGCGTGGATGGACGACGTGCGCGGCCGTTGGGCGCGACCCGAAGGCGCGCTGCAAACGCCGGTGGCGCACCTGGTGTGCAACTTCACGCCGCCGCTCACGGTTGACGGAAAACTGCAACCCGCCTTGTTGTCGCACGACGACGTGACCACCCTTTTCCACGAGTTTGGCCACGGCCTTCACCACATGCTCACGCAGGTGAACGACATCGGCGTGTCGGGCATCTCAGGCGTCGAGTGGGACGCGGTTGAATTGCCCAGCCAGTTCATGGAAAACTTTTGCTGGGAGTGGGACGTGGTCAAGCGCCTGACTTCGCATGTCACCACTGGCGAAGCCCTGCCACGCGAGCTGTTCGACCGCATGCTGGCCGCCAAAAACTTTCAAAGCGGCTTGCAAACTTTGCGTCAAGTGGAGATGAGTTTGTTTGACATGCGCCTGCACGCCGAACCCGGCAGCGAAGACAACATTCAGGCGCTGATTGAAGATGTCCGCAAAGAAGTGGCCGTGGTCACGCCGCCCGCGTTCAACCGCTTTCAACACAGCTTCTCGCACATCTTTGCGGGCGGCTACGCGGCCGGTTACTACAGCTACAAATGGGCCGAAGTGTTGTCAGCCGACGCGTGGGCTGCGTTCGAAGAAACTGCCAGCGAAGGCAGCGGCGTGCTCAACGTACAAACCGGTCGGCGCTACCGCGAAGCGGTGTTGGAAGCAGGCGGCAGCCGCACCGCCATGGAAAGCTTCAAAGCCTTCCGGGGTCGTGAACCCAAAATCGATGCACTGCTCCGCCATCAGGGCATGACTTGAGGAGGTCTCCGTGAACAATCATCTGATCCATAACGAAGCTCATCGCACAACAAAAGCCCCGTTCGCACTGCGGTATCGAAGTGCCCCTGCAGGGCATCCTTCCATTCCTCAGGACAGTCGCAAGAACCACCTCGGTGCAAACGGAGTGCGGGGGCTTGCGAACTCAACAATCACCGCAGCGGTGCTGAGCCTGCTCGCTCTGCTCACCTTCACCACACCCAGCCACGCCCTCTACAAAGTCGTCGGCCCCGACGGCAAGATCACCTACACCGACGTGCAACCCAGCACCGCCAAAACTGGCAAGGTCACGTCCGTAGGCTCCAACGCAGCCAGCCCAAACGAAGTGAGCTTGCCTTTGGAATTGCGCCAACCCGCAGCGCGCTTTCCGGTCACTCTGTACGTCACCAACGCCTGCGAACCGTGCAATACCGGCCGCCAGTTTTTGCGTCAACGTGGTGTGCCTTTCAATGAGCGCACCATCGCCACCACAGAAGACGTGGACGCCTTGCAGCGCCTGACCGGCGGTCGCGAAGCGCCGGCTTTGACGATCGGCGCGCAGACCGTGCGCGGCTTGTCTGAGGAGGTTTGGACCAGCTACCTTGACGCTGCTGGCTATCCGCGCGCATCGCGTTTGCCTGGCAACTACCAGTACCCGCTGGCCGCGCCGCTCACCGAGCGCCGTGACACCAGTCAGGCGGCGGTGCCTCAGCGCGAGGAAGCACCCGCACCGTCGCCCAGCGCTCCCTCCGCGCCGCGCTCGCCTTCAAGCATCCGCTTCTGAAGCGGCCAACGCCTCTGGCGCTAGGGTGACCCGGCCAACGCCTCTGGCGTTGGGGCAGCTGTGTGACCCTGCTCTGAGCGTATGCGCCGCGCGGGCCAACTGCCCGCCGCCACGCCGACGCCCATCACCCAAAACAGCGACGCCGCACCCACCGCGCCGCCCAACAAACCAAACATCAGCGGCATCAACGCGCTGGAGGTGTTGATGGTCATTGAGCGCAGGGCGATGGCTTGGCCGTGACTGTCTTTAGGCGTGAGCTGGTGCAGCGCCGTCATGACCATGGGCTGCACCGACCCCAAAGCCAAGCCCAGGCAAACGGCGCACAAGCCCATCAACCACGCACTGTGCACCCACGGGTAGACGGCAAACACCGCAGCCGTCATCAACATGACGCGCGCCAAAACCTGGCCCGCGCTCAAGTTGGGCGCGCGGTGCACCAGCAAGGGAATGGCCAAGCGCACCAACGTGACTGCAAGTGCAAAACCACCCAGGATGAAGCCAATGGCCGAGGCGCTGAAGCCGCGCTCGTGGCCCAAGATGGGCACCACGAAAGCGTGCAAATCCCAGCTCGATGAGAGCAACCAATTCACAAACATCAAGCGCCTAAAACCGGGTGTGTTGAACAACTTCCAAGCCGCGCCCACACCGCCTGCCACCGCTTTGGGTTCCAATTTTTCCACCGTCACTTGGCGCGCCCACCACAGTGACAACAAGGGCAGCAACATCAGCGCGATGAAAGCCCCGCGAAAGCCGCTGAGGTCAATCATCACGCCCGCCACCACCGGGCCAATCATGTTGGACAGTGCAGGAGCCAGGCCCATCCAACTGAACACGCGCGTCAGCTCGGCACCGCTGCCCGAGGTCATGCGACCGGCAGTGCGCTGAATGGCGATCAAACCGAAATTCGCTCCCACGCCGCACAAGGTCGCGGCCACGCCGAGCACCGGGAATTGCAGTGAGCTCAGCCAGGTGGACAGCACCGCCAACAAGCCACCCGCCGTCGTCAAACCCACCGCAATGCGCATCGGGAAGTGATAGCCGTGTTGGTCTGCCAAGCGCCCCGCCCGCAGCGACGTGAGCACCGGCGCTGCCGCAAACAAACCCAACAAAATGCCGATGGCCCACTGCGGATGCCCACCGCGCAGCGCCAGCAGCGGTGCGGCCACGCGCACACCGGCCATGCAGGAATGCAAAAAAATCTGGCCCAGGATCAGTGCAAAAAGTGCCTTGGAAAAACCGGCTGAAGGCGCCGGTTTTTGAGCGGGGCTGGTCTCAGAAGAATCAGGCAGATTCATCTCCACCGACGTCGGCTTCCTTGTCTGCGGCCACCGCGTCTGTGCCCATCAAAAGAGCTTGAGTGCGCGTTTCGGTCAAGCCCTCGACAGCCTTCAATTTGCGCGTCATCACGTTGCTGCGCGTCTGCGCGGCGTCGATGGCGCTGCTGGCCTCATCGAGCTTTTTTTTGGTCTTGCTCAGCACATCGCCAAATTTGGCAAACTCGGTTTTCACCGCGCCCAGCACCTCCCACACCTCGGCGCTGCGCTGCTCCAACGCCAAAGTTCTGAAGCCCATTTGCAAGCTGTTTAAGGTGGCCAACAAGGTGGTGGGCCCGGCCAACATGACGTGGTGTTCGCGCTGCAAACTCTCCATCAAACCCGGCCGTCGCAGCGCCTCAGCGTACAAACCTTCGGTAGGCACAAACAAAATCGCGAAGTCGGTGGTGTGCGGCGCGGCCACGTATTTTTCGCGGATGGATTTCGCCTCCAACCTCAAGCGCTGCTCTATCGCTTTGCCCGCCGCATCGGCCGCAGGCGCATCGGCGCGCTCTTGCGCATCCAACAAACGCTCGTAGTCTTCGCGCGGAAATTTGGCGTCTATCGGCAACCACAGCGGCAAGCCGTCGTCGCGTCGGCCCGGCAACTTGATGGCAAATTCCACACGCGCGCCGCTGCCAGGCACCGTCTCCACATTGGTCGCGTATTGCTCGGGCGTGAACACTTGTTCCAGCAGCCCGGCCAACTGCACTTCACCAAACACGCCGCGTGATTTCACGTTGGTCAACACACGGTTCAGCGCGCCCACGTCTTTGGCCAGCACCTGCATTTCACCCAAGCCGCGGTGCACTTGTTCCAGCCTGTCCGCCACTTGTTTGAAGCTCTCGCCCAGCCGCGCTTCCAAGGTGGCTTGCAGTTTCTCGTCCACCGTGGCGCGCATTTGCTCCAGCTTCAACTCATTGCCTTGCTGCAAAGTGGTCAGACGCTGCTCGACGGTCGTTTTGACTTCACCCAAGCGCCGCTCATTGGCCTCAGACAAAGCGCGCAGTTGTTCACTCACCGAGTCAGAAAACCGCTTCAATGACATGTCCTGCGCCTCGCGCGAAGCCTGTGCTTGCAAGGTCTGCGTGCCGCTGGCCGATTGCAGCGCCGCAGCCACCGCAGCCTGCATGGCCGCAAGCTGGGTGCGGAAACTGTCGATCTGCTCGTTCTGCGTTTGCGCCACGGCGGCTTGTTGCTTCAAGACGCCTTCTTGAATCATGGCTTGCTGCTTCAGCGCGCCTTCTTGCAGCACGCCTTGCTGGTTCAGCAAGCTCTGCTGAAAAGTGCCAAGACCCGTGCTCAGCGCCGCCCCCAACTCCAGACGTGTGCCCTGCGCACTGCGCCCCAATTCATCCCGCAGCTCACGCTCGGTGCGTTCATTCGCGGCTTGAAAAGCAGTCTTCAAATCGTCGCTGGCACGCTGTTGCGACGGGTTGGCACGCAGGCCCAGCCACAAGATCAGCACCAAGTTCAGCAAGGCCAGCGCCAGGGGCAGCCACTCGAAAAATTCCATGAGTTGATTGTCGCAGGCGGTCGGATTGGACGGCTAATGTTGGGCCTGCGGCAGCAGGCCGTGACGGCGCGCGCGGCAAGGCGAGACGGGCCAACGCCCTCATACGGGAGTACCCAAAATCGGGTGTCAGCCCCTCTCGCCTTGCCGCTGTTAGGCGACGGACGCTTGCCTTGTTCAACACGAAAAACAGATCAGTAAACCTCGTCGTGATCGCCGACATTGATCGGCACGATTTCACGTGCGGTGATTTGAATATGCAAGGTGATTCGGTATGACAGGTTGATAGACACCGAGTGCACGCCGGCCAACCGTCCCGAGAGCGCGTGCAAGCGCAACGATGGGTGATTCGGGTTCAACGCCAACAGCTCCAACGTCTTTTCATACGCGCGCACCATGTCGGGATGGCGCTTCAAAAATTTTGCCGCAACTCGGGTGTAGCGCTCCGTGAAGACGAGCTTGTAGGGCGCATTCATATGCGCAGTGACGAGCACAGTGCGTTCATCTGCGCCGAGGCAAGGCTACGACTTTGGAAGCTGGCTCGGCGCTTCGCTTTGTGGCGGCTTTAACAGGGTGCTTTTGTGGACGCTCGGTTGTCGTTTCAGCAACCAAAGCAGCGGCTCGCGTGGCCTTCCCCGAGCCTTGCGCAGCGACCATGGCCTTCACCCTCCTGACGTGCTCAGCCGGTGGCTCGACCACAAAGCGGCCGGCTGCAATGTCCGCCCGGCTCTCCGCCAGCGCCGCCTCCAGCTCGCATTCCCGCAGATGTTGGTAATGCGCCAGCCCCATCACCACAAACCGATCCGCACCACGCACTGAAACCATCGCTTCCAAGCGGCCGTTGGCCAGCGAAGCCTCAATGGCGGCGATGCCGCGTGTCTTTAAGTCGTTGGCGGTGATTTGAGTCATGTGTGGTTCCAATCAAGATCAAATCACATTATGAATCACACGATTAATCATATTTTTAAGAATATGACTTTTCGCTCAGCTCGCAGCCCGAATGCCTACCAAGATGTCTCACAGTTCAGTGCGAGACGCAGCGCTGGTTTCAGAATCTAAACAGAACTGTTGATTTGGAGGGACCGCAGCCTAACAAGTCGCGGCTGTGGCGGCTATCCCTGGAACGAAATGCAATGCTGTAGTGCCAAAGCTGCGTAGACGGCGGGGGATCGCCTGGGTACATTCCGTCACCAAATCAAATGAGGGGCTTTATGCGCGAGGGTCTGGTCGTCGAGAACGAAGAAAGCAACTCAAAGCCTAACGAAGCAGTCAGCTCAGCTTCCGAATGGGCGACGGAGCCTACCGAGACATGGTTCACCGCGGAGAGGTGACGTTTAAACACGGTGACAAGATCAAGTGCGTATTGAACGTCGAGCGAAAAGTTGACGCGGTTGGCGAAGAAGTCGTTGCCGGTCGCTCAGTCTCAGTAGTACGCGCCAAGATCGAAGGCGACAAGATCTCGGAAACCGCTAAAGGTCGCAAGCGGACTTATGACGAACAAAATGCTAAGCACCTTCAGTTGCAGCTTGGCCTAGCCGACGGCTTTGACTAACCGACTGAGGGAAATGGTCAGATGGTAAGTTCTCAGTTTTGACTTTATTGCTGAATAAAACCTAGAAGCGGCGTGCACGCCGCCGAGAGAGAGGCTGCCAAGGCTGCGTTGCATTTTTTGTAAGGTCAAGCTTTGCCGTGTCGCTAGAGATTCTCGAATTGCAGGGTCTCACCCGCAGCGGCAAGGCGCGCAGGGCTGACAACCGATTTGGCGTACCGGCGTATAGGGGTGTTAGCTCTGTGCGCCTCGCGGCCCGCGCAAAACCAAGCGCGTTACCGAATTAAACCCGGTGTGATGCGCCGCTCAATCAAACTGAACAACGCCTGCAACCCCAAAGCCAACACCGCCGCAGGCACCGCCCCGGCCAGCATGGTTTGTGTGTCGTTGACGGCCAGGCCCGACACAATACGTTCGCCGAAGCCGCCTGCGCCGACGAAGGCGGCCAAGGTGGCGGTGCCCACGTTGATAACAGCTGCCGTTTTGACACCCGCCAACATGACAGGCGCGGCTTGAGGGAGTTGCACATGCAGCAAGCTTTGCCAGCGTGTGAGCCCGAGTGATGAAGCGGCTTGCGCTTGGCCTGTGGACACGCCTTTCAAGCCTGCGCAGGTGTTGCTGACTATCGGCAGCAGGGCGTAGATGAACAGCGCCAGCAACGCAGGCAACAGGCCGATGCCACCGATGAGCGCGATGAGAAAGCTGAGCAGCGCCAGCGACGGCACGGTTTGCACCACGCCGACTGCCCCCAACAGCCACGCCGAACTGCCGGGCCAGCGCCACGCCGCAAAGCCCAAGGGCACGCCGACAACAACGGCCATGGCGAGTGAGCCGAAAACCAAGAGTAAATGTTCGATCGCGAGCTTGTTGAAGTCAGGGGCGAACAGGCGCTGCATGAAGGTGGCTCGGGTGGGCGCAGTTGCGGTTGCGGTTTCGGTTGCGCCGCTTGAAGCGCTTCCCGCCGGCACGGCGCTGCTGCCGTTCGCTGCCAAAAAGCGCTTGGCCACGTCAGCAAAACTCTGCCCACCGAGTTCGGCTTGCGCGTTCATGGCGATCATGGTTTGCGCATTGATGCGGCCTTCTAGCTTGAGCAAGGGCGTGGCATCGAAGGCCATGCGCATGAGCAGCACAGCGTCGTAGCGCGGGAAAAAATTCAAGTCGTCTTTCAGCACGCGCAGCTTGTAGGTGTCTACTTTTGCATCGGTGGAATAGATGTCGATGAGGTCGACTTGTCTGCCCGACACCGCGTCGTAGGCCAAGCCGTGGTCAAGGCCTGAAGGCGCGGCGAAAGGCAATTTGTAGGCGGCCTTCAGCGCAGGCCAGCCGTCGGCCCTTGCCAAGAATTCATGCGACAAACCCAAGCGCAAACCGGCGGCTTCAGCGCGCAGCAAATCGGAAATGGTGTTGATGCCCAACTCGCTTGCGCGGGCGTCCAGCATGGCCAAAGCGTAGGTGTTGTTGAAGCCCAAAGGCACAGCGGCTTTGAGGCCGCGCGGTGCCAGCCAGGTGTTGAGTTCGGCCAAGCTCGGGCTGCCTTCGCGCTTGAGCAACTCGCGCACGATGGTGCCGGTGTATTCGGGGTAGATGTCCACCGCGCCGGAACTGAGCGCTTGTTCCAAGATGCCGGTGTTGCCCAGGCCTTGTTTGTGTTCGGCCTTGATGCCTTGGGCGGTGAGCGTTTGCGTGATGATTTCGCCGAGCACGTAAGACTCGGTGAAGCGCTTGGAGCCGACGGTGGCCTTGTCGGCGGCGTGGGCTGGGCCGGTGAGCGCTGCGAACAGCAGTGCGGCGATGAAGCGGATGGATCGCGTGGAAAGGGTCATGGGCATTGCGGTGACTCGGTGCTGGCCCTTCGATACCTCAGGGCGAACGGGTGAGGGGTGGGTGCGCATTGCGGTACTCCGGTGCGGGCCCTTCGATACCTCAGGGCGAACGGGCTGCGTGGGTTCGCGGGAACATAGGCCAAACGAAATACGAACGGCTTATCGGGCGAGCACTTCTGGGTTGATGGGTGAAGGCGGTACACCACCCGTCAACGCGGCAATCAGGTTGTCAGCAGCCAAATTGGCCATGGCCAAACGGGTGGCAATCGTCGCGCTGGCGATGTGGGGTGTGAGCACGACGTTGCTGAGTTTCAGCAAGCCGGGATGCACCGAGGGTTCACCTTCAAACACATCAATGCCAGCCGCTGAAATTTGACGGGTGGCCAGCGCATGCGCCAACGCCGCATCGTCAACAATTCCGCCGCGCGCAATGTTGGTCAGGGTGGCGGTGGGCTTCATTTGCGCCAATTCGGCCGCGCCGATGGCGTGGTGCGATTCGGCTGAATAAGGCAACACCAACACCAAATGATCTGCCTGTTGCAGGAGTTCTTTTTTGCTGACGTAAGCGGCGCGGCATTCGGCTTCTTTGTCATCAGTCAGGCGCGAACGGTTGTGATAAATCACCTTCATGCCAAAGCCGTGCGCGCCGCGTTTGGCTATGCCCTGACCAATGCGGCCCATGCCCAAAATGCCCAAAGTGGCACCGTGAATGTCGCTGCCGGTGAGTTGGTTGTACGACCATTTTTTCCAATCGCCACGACGCAAATAGTGCTCGCCTTCGGTGATGCGGCGCGCGGCAGCCATCATCAAAACGAAGCCGAAGTCGGCCGTGGTTTCAGTCAACACATCGGGCGTGTTGGTGCACAGCACGCCGCGCGCAGTACAGGCAGGCACGTCGAAGTTGTTGTAGCCGACCGCCATGTTGCACACCACACGAAGCTGCGGGTTGGCGGTCAACAAGGCGACATCGATGCGAACGCTGCCGGTGGTGAAAGCACCGACCTTGCCTTGCAAGCGCTGGATCAAATCGGCTTGACTCCAAGCAAGGTCTTGCGGGTTGTCGTCGACCTCAAAAAACTGGCGCAGCCGCTCTACCACTTCGGGAAACACGGCGCGGGCAACAAGCACTTTGGGTTTCATGAGTCATGACCTTTCAACGGAACCAGATCAGCGTCATCACCACAAACAAAGGCAACAACACGGCGCACGACCACGCCATGTAGCCAAAGAAACTGGGCATGCGGATGCTGCGGTCTTCGGCGATGGCTTTGACCATGAAGTTGGGCGCGTTGCCGATGTAGCTGTTGGCACCCATGAAGACCGAGCCTGCGGAAATGGCCGCCAAGGTGGTGGCCAAAGTGGTCATCAACACCTTGGGGTCACCGCCTGCCAGATTGAAAAACACCAGGTAAGTGGGCGCGTTGTCGAGGAAGGAGCTGAGGATGCCGCTGAACCAAAAGTAAGCCCACGGCAGCGGTTGTCCATCCGGCCCCGTCACGGCGCGCGCGACTGCCGCGAAGGCCCCGCTCTCTCCAGCTTTCAGCATCGCCAACACCGGCACCATGGTCAAGAAAATACCGATGAAAAGCTTGGCCACCTCTTGCATGGGTGCCCACGAATATTGGTTGGCTTCGCGCACCCCGGCGGGTGTGATGGCAAGCGACAGCAAGGTGACGCAGACCAAAGCCACATCGCGCAGCAGCGACGGCAGCGGCAAGTCGGTGCCGTACACATTGAACGACATGCCAGGTTTCCAGGTGCCGCTCATCAG
>JANYJJ010000194.1 GCA_025358485.1 Burkholderiales bacterium
CTCCCCGGTGGCGCGCCGATACAGCACGTCAAACACCACCGCCGCGATGAGCACTTGGCCAATCAACACCATGCGCATGCCGATGCCCACATCGAGCAACAGCAAGCCCGATTCCAAAAACTGAATGATGAGCGCGCCCAACACCGAGCCCAACACCGTCCCGCTGCCGCCCGACAGCGCCACACCGCCTATCACCGCCGCCGCAATCACGTACAGCTCCATGTTGGAGCCGAGTGAATTGGTGCCCGCGTTCAAGCGCGACACCGACACCACGGCCGCCACAGTCACCATCACGGCAAGCAGCAAAAACAGCTTCAGCATCACGCGCTTCACAGGAATGCCCACCAACAGCGCGGCTTCGGGGTTGCCGCCGATGGCGTAAACATAACGTCCGAAGGCAGTGCGGTTGACGATGAAGGCCATGCCCATCACGACCACGCCCCAGATCACCACCGGAATCGGAATGCCCTGCCCTTGCCCCTTGTCGGCCAGCACGTAGGCATTCATCAGGGCCACAAAACCCAACAACACGAGGACGAAAAATGAGGTGAGCGCCACATCAAACCACAGCGGTCGCAGCGGGAAACCGTTGGACTGCGCACGACCTCGCTTGGAGGCTGTGTTCCACACCAGAAGCGCCGCCAAACTCAAGCCCAAAGCCCAACTGAGCAGGGGCCCAAGCGAGCCATCCAAGCCGCCGCCGATCATCAAAAACGTGGGGTCGCTGACGGGTTGGGTTTTGCCGTCGGCCACCAAAAACGCGGCACCGCGAAACGACATCAAACCGCCCAAGGTGACCACGAACGAGGGCACGCCCAAGTAGGCCACCAGCCAGCCTTGGTACAGCGCAATCAACAGCGCCACGGCCAAACCGGCGAAGGAAGCCGGCACCCAATGCCAGCCCTTGGTGTACATCAAGTAGGCAATCAACACGCCCACCACGCCCATCACCGAGCCCACCGACAAATCAATTTGCCGCGCTACAACGATGAGCGCCATTGCCGCCGCCACGATGCCCACCACCGCCGTCTGCTGGGCGATGTTGTAGAGGTTTTCAGGCGTTAGAAAACTGCCCGTGAGCGCATGAAACAGCAAGGCCATCACCACCAGCACGCCCGCCATGATGGACAGGCGCAGGTCGAGCGCGCTGATTTGCAGGTGATTGAGCATCGAGTCTTCTCAAGTTGCGCGAGTGCGGCGAAGTCTTGAAAAGACTCGCCGAATTCGCTCCTCAGTCAACTCACTTACAAGCCGCAGGCCCCGTCGTTTTGTCTGCGCCTTTGCAGGCCGCTTCTTTGCTGATGTGGCCTGCTTTGATGACCACGTCAAAGTTGGCCGCCGTCACCGGAACGGCCTTCAGGAACATCGCGTTCATCGGGATCTTTTTCGCGCCGTCAGACCAAGTCACTGAATTGGTGACTTTCTTGCCGCCTGCCAAAGCCATGGCGGCCACAGCGGCTTCACGGCCGAGGTCGCGGGCGTCTTTCCAGACCGACACTGTCTGCGTTCCCAAGGCCACGCGGTTGAGCGCAGCGAAGTCGCCGTCTTGGCCTGACACCGGTATGCCCTTCAATCCACGTGCCGACAAAGCCGCCACCACGCCGCCGGCCATGCCGTCGTTCGATGCCACCACTGCATCGACCTTGTTGGCGTTTTTGGTCAGGATTTGCTCCATGTTTTTCTGTGCGGTCTCGGGCTTCCAGCCGTCGGTGTACTCCTCGCCGACGATCTTGATGTCGCCCTTCTTGATGGCCGCGTCCAACACCTCTTGCTGACCCGAACGCAGGAAGTCGGCGTTGGGGTCGGTGGGCGAGCCTTTGATCATCACGTAGTTGCCCTTGGGCTTGGCCGCCAACACCGCACGCGCTTGCATGCGGCCGACTTCTTTGTTGTCAAAGGTGATGTAGAAAACACCGGGCGCTTCGATCAATCTGTCATACGCAATGACGGGAATGTTTTTGGCTTTGGCCTTGGCCAGCGCGGGCACGATGGCGTCTTTGTCCATTGCCAAAATGATCAAGGCCTTGGCACCTTTGGCGATCAAGCCGTCGATGTCGGCCAATTGCTTTTCAGGCGAGCCACCGGCGTCGGCGCTGACATAGCTGCCGCCCGATTTGGCAAGCTGACCTTTGATGGCCGCTTCATCGGTTTTCCAGCGCTCTTCTTGGAAGTTAGACCAGCTCACACCGACCAGTGTGTCGGCGGCCACCACGGCCGTGTGCGCCACGCCCAATGAGGCCAGCAAGGTCGCGGCGATGAGTTTGCGTTTGAAGTTCATGTTGTCTCCTGAAGTTGGGTTCACAGCTGCTTTGGAGTCAGCCCTTGCGCCGTGAGGAAGCGCGCTTTTCAAAGCGCCGGGTTGAAAGAAATACTCAAATTTCACGCGGTGGATGGTCTGTCAATCGCAGCGCGCTCGGTATTCAGGTCTACCCGGTGGCGATCTGTGCAAGGGAGCGCTCAGGGCGCACGCAAGCCCGACAAGAAACGTCTTGTCGCAAGAATGTTCAGCGATTCAAGCCTTGCCCTGCTTGGCCACAGCAGCCGCCGCAACCGCCACCGCTTCAGCATCACCAAGGTAATAACTGCGAATGGGCTTGAGCTTGGCGTCCAGCTCATAAACCAAGGGAACGCCGTTGGGAATGTTCAGGCCGACGATGTCGGCATCGCTGACGCCGTCCAGGTATTTCACCAAGGCGCGAATGCTGTTGCCGTGGGCTGCTATCAACACGCGTTGACCTGCCTTGATGGCCGGAGCGATGTTGTTGTTCCAAAGCGGCATAACGCGGGCGACGGTGTCCTTCAGGCATTCGGTGAGTGGAATGTCTTGCGGGTTCAGGTGGGCATAGCGCACGTCGCTGCGTTCGCTGCGCGGGTCTGCGCCGTCGAGGGCGGGCGGCGGCGTGTCGTAGCTGCGACGCCACACCAGCACCTGGTCGTCGCCGTATTGCTTGGCGGTCTCCGCCTTGTTCAAGCCTTGCAGCGCGCCGTAGTGGCGTTCGTTCAAGCGCCATGAATGTTGAACCGGCAGCCAGGTGCGATCCATCTGATCCAAAGCGTGCCACAGCGTCCACACGGCGCGTTTGAGCATGGACGTGTGGGCCACATCAAAGTCAAAACCGCCCGCCTTCAACAAGCGCCCGGCTTGCTGTGCTTGAGCCACGCCGGTGGCGGTGAGCTCGACATCGGTCCATCCAGTGAAGCGGTTTTCTAAATTCCAGGTCGATTCGCCGTGGCGGATGAGCACAAGTTGGTACATGGTCGTGAGGCGCCGCAGCGGGCTGGAAGGAGGATGAATCGGATTCAGATGCCAAGCGGCGCAGATTCTATAATTCCCGGCTTTGCTGGAACCAGCAAACAAACGCTCCTTCCACGCAACCGCGACGCAACCGCGACGCACCCGCGACGCACCCGCCACACTCTCACCACGAACCCACATCGGACGCACCAGTGACTTCATTTGTGAAATTTTTGATCGACAACTGGTTCTTGATCGTGGCGGCTTTGGTGTCGGGCGGCCTGTTGCTGTGGCCGATGATTTCGCGCGGCACGGGCAACGGCAAGGTGTCGCCGTCTGAAGCCGTCACCCTCATCAACCGCGAAAAGGCGGTGTTGATCGATGTGAGCGAAGCCAGCGAATACGCGGCCGGTCACGCGGCCGGGGCCAAGAGCGTGCCCTTGGCATCGTTGGAAGCGTCGAGTGATTTGCCCAAAAACAAAAGCTTGCCTTTGGTGGTGTTGTGCGCCACAGGCATGCGGTCACCCAAGGCCGTGGCCACGTTGCAAAAACTGGGCTACGCCAACAGCAAAGCGCTGGCCGGTGGTTTGAGCGCTTGGCGCGAAGCGAACTTGCCGGTTGAAAAGGCGGCTTGAGTCGCCACCTTCTGGGGCAGTCGGTTTTTCACCTCTGCTTTTTCCTCTCAATTCTCCCGAGCACGCCGCCATGTCCGCAGTGAAGATGTACACCACCCAAGTGTGTCCGTATTGCATACGCGCCAAGGCGCTGTTGAAGCAGCGCGGCGTGACCGAGATCAACGAGATTCGCATCGACGTGAACATGGCCGAGCGTGAAACCATGATGGCCTTGACCGGTCGTCGCACGGTGCCGCAAATTTTCATAGGCAGCACGCACGTGGGCGGCTTCGACGACTTGGCGGCCTTGGATCAAAGCGGTGGATTGATGCCGCTTCTCTTAGCCGATTGATTCTGCCCCTTGGCCTGCGCTGAGCAACACCAAAACTTTTTCCCCAACCCGCTCTTACAAGCTTCCGCGTCTTCACGACGCACACTTTGAATCGAGATTTTTCATGGCCGACGAAAACCTGAACCCTGTGTTCCAAATTCAGCGCATCTACTTGAAAGACATGTCGCTGGAGCAACCGAACTCGCCGCAAATCTTGCTTGAGCAAACCCAGCCGCAAGTCGACATCAACTTGGCCCTGGGTGCTGAGCCTGTGGCCGACGGCATTTACGAAGTCACCGTCACCGCCACCGTGACCACCAAAGTCAAAGACAAGACTTTGTTTTTGGTGGAAGCCAAGCAAGCCGGTATTTTTGAGATTCGCAACATCCCTGAAGATCAGTTGCAACCCATCATTGGCATTGCCTGCCCCGGCATCGTCTACCCGTACTTGCGCGCTGTCGTGTCTGACATCTGTACCCGCGCGGGCTTCCCGCCAGTGCTGCTCTCAGAGGTGAACTTCCAAGCCATGTATGAGCAGCAACGCGCTGCGGCCGAAGCGCAGGGCAGCTTGACCAATGGTGCCGGTGGAGCGGCTGCCCCTCACTGATCGATCAGCCAATCAACCCATTTGCCTGCGCGCATGAACATCACGGTGTTGGGCGCAGGCGCTTGGGGCACGGCGCTGGCCATTCAAGCCTGCGCGGCTCACGCGACGCTGTTGTGGGCGCGCGATGCCGTCCAAGCTGATGGCATGCAGACCGGTCGTGTGAACCACCGCTACCTGCCCGATGCACCGCTTCTTGACACCTTGCGCATCGGCGTGAATTTCGATGCTGCGCTGGCACACGCTGAAGGCGGTTTGATCATCATCGCCACGCCGATGGCGGGCTTGGCTGAAATGCTGAACCGGATCAATCAGGCGACCAAGCAGGCGGCCAAATCAAGCACCGGTGTGCTGTGGTTGTGCAAGGGTTTTCAAGAAAACTCGGGCTTACTGGGCCACGAGATTGCGCGTGACGCCGCACCTCAATTGACGCGTGTGGGCGTGCTGTCGGGCCCCAGTTTTGCCGCCGAGGTGGCGCGCAAGCAGCCCACCGCGCTGGTGGCAGCCAGCCTTGATGCGTCACTGCGCGATGACGCCGTCAGTGCACTGCACAGCGACAGTTTGCGCATCTACACGTCGAGTGACGTGACGGGTGTGGAGGTGGGTGGCGCCGTGAAAAACGTGATGGCCATTGCCACCGGTTTGGCCGACGGCATGGCACTGGGCATGAACGCTCGCGCCGCGCTCATCACACGCGGCCTGCAAGAAATGACGCGCTTGGGCGTGGCCTTGGGCGCACGACCAGAAACCTTCATGGGCCTGAGTGGTTTGGGCGACTTGGTGCTGACCGCCACAGGCGATTTGTCGCGCAACCGTCAGGTCGGTATGCGCTTGGCGCAGGGTTTGCCACTGAAGCAAATTTTGAGCGATTTGGGTCACGTGGCCGAAGGCGTGCGCAGTGCCGAGGTGGTGCTGAAGCGCGCCGCGCGTTTGGGCGTGGACATGCCCATCACCGCCGCAGTGGTCAGCGTTTTGAAGGCAGAGTTGACGCCCGCGCAGGCGCTGCAAAACTTGATGCAACGAGACGCGCGGGCTGAAGTTTGAAAGGTTTCAGGCGCCGCCAGCGTAGCCACACTGCCGCCACGCCTCAAACACCGCCACCGCCACGGCGTTGCTGAGGTTCAAACTGCGCTGACCCGAGCGCAGCGGCAATCGCACCCGCTGTGCTGTGGGAATGCTGTTGCGCAGTGCCTCCGGCAAGCCGGCCGTCTCTGAGCCAAACACCAACCAGTCGCCCGCTTGCCACTGAACCTGTGAGTGCCCGCCGCTGCCGCGCGTGGTGAAGGCAAACAAGCGCGACGCGTCAGGTTGCACGGTTTGCAAGAAGGCTTCCCACGACGCGTGGCGCTTGACGCTGGCATGCTCGTGGTAGTCCAAACCGGCGCGCTGCAAGAGCTTGTCGTCCATCGAAAAACCCAAGGGCTCAATCAAATGCAGAGCGCAGCCGGTGTTGGCCGCCAAGCGAATGACGTTGCCCGTGTTGGGAGGAATTTCAGGGTGGACAAGAACGATGTTGAACATGGTGCGGGTATTTTGAAGTTGGCGGTGAGTGACTTCATTCACCGGGCCGGGGCGTTCTTGCGATCACCCAAAAATGCACCTCGGCCGCGCCTGCTTGCCGCAGCACAACCGCGACCTCGTTCGCCGTGGCAGCGGTGGTCATCACGTCGTCAATCACCGCGACGCGCTTGCCGCGCACCTCAAGCAAACGCGTCGGTTCCACCGCAAACGCGCCGCGCACGTTGGCCGCGCGTTTGGCCGGAGGAAACGCCAATTGATGCGGCGTGTCTTTGACGCGCAACAGCAAGCGCGCCTCGGCTGGCACTTGCAAACGCCGCGCGATGCGACGGGCCAATTCCCAGGCCTGGTTGTAGCCCCGTTCGCGCAAACGCTGGGTGCTCAGTGGAACGGGCAGCACGACGTCTGGCAATGCGAAGCGGCTGAAACTGTGGGTTTGCAGCATCAAGTCAGTCAACGCCTTGGACAAGTCCAGCCCGGCATTGAACTTGAAGCGGCCGATGAGCTGATCCCACGGATGGCCATAGTCAACGCTGGCCACGGCCGAATCAAACAGGGGCGGCGATTTGATGCAAGCGCCGCACACCGTGACGCCGTCGGGCACGCGCAAGGCACAGCGCTGGCACCGACAAGTCGGGGCCGCAAAGCGGCTCAGGCAAGGCAGGCAAATGCGGCCGCGGCTCCAAGAAAAACACACCGCGCACTGGCCGGGCAGCGAGTCGGCGCAGGCACGCCAAGCTTGGAGAAGAGGGTTCAAAGACACCGCGTCAATATACTTGCCGACATGCCTGAGCCCTCTCCAAAACGCACGCGCCACATCGATGAAGTGGCCGTTCAACACGCCTTGAGACAGCTGGCTTCACAGGCCACCGCACCCTGGTTGCATCAAGAAGTGGCGCGGCGCATGGCCGAGCGTTTGGCCATCATCAAGCTGCAACCGCAACGACTGGTGGACTGGTGGTCTTTCACAGGGGCCGGGGCTGATTTGTTGGCTGCGGCCTATCCCAAATCTCAGCGCTTGAGAGTGGAGCCGACCCCAGAACTGCTTGATCGGAGCCAGCGCAGCCAGCGGAGCCATCGAAGCCAGCGAATCCATGCCAGGCCCTGGTGGTCAAAGGCATCATTGTCAAACGCGTGGTTGTCAAACGCGTGGTGGTCGAAGCCGTGGCGCAGCGCGGCCGACCGCGCAACCGTGGTGCTGGACGGCGCGTTCGAAGCGTCGCTGACCCAGCCCACACAACTTGTATGGGCCAACATGATGTTGCACGCGGTGGTAGATCCGCCCGCTTTGCTCAACCGTTGGCAAACGGCTTTGAGCGCCGACGGCTTCGTGATGTTTTCTTGTTTGGGCCCCGACACTTTGCGTGAGTTGAGCGCTTTGTACCAACGTTTGGGCTGGCCCGCGCCGACAATGAACTTCGTGGACATGCACGACTTGGGCGACATGTTGGTGCGCGCTGGCTTCGCCGATCCCGTCATGGATCAGGAAACCCTGAAACTGAGCTGGGCCGACGCGCCCGCGCTGCTGGCCGAGCTGAAAACGCTGGGCGGCAACGCCTCGCCCGACCGAATGGCGGGTCTGCGAACACCGCGCTGGAAGGCCGCGCTGGAAGCCGAATTGGCAAAGCTGCAAGGCCCCGACGGTCGCCTTTACCTGAGCTTTGAGGTCGCCTACGGGCACGCCTTCAAAGCCTTGCCCAAGGCTGCGCCTGCGACGCAAACCGAGGTGTCGCTGGACACCATGCGCAGCTTGGTTCGCGCCGGCGGCAAGGGCACTTAAGGTTTTTGTGTCCTGCGGTAAACTCAGAAGTTGAATTTCATCAGGCCAAACAATGGTCTGCGAACGTGGATTCCGGCGATCTCCGGCTGCCACTGAGGTCTGGTCAAGCAGACTGAATCATCACCCACTGAACCCACAACGCATGTCGGCCAACACGCCATCCCCCGTCAGCAACTTTCGCTTCGGACACGAGTCTGGGGCGGGGCCGTCTGACTGGACGGTGGAGTGGACCCTGAAACGCAACTGCTCGTTGGCACCGCGTCAGCTTTTGATGTTCTATTTGCTGCTGTGCGCTATGTCGCTGTCGGTCGCATCTTTTTGGTGGTGGTTTGGTGCGCCCATGGTCATGCCGTTTGCGTGGTTGGAATTGCTGGCGGTGGGCATTGCGCTGTTGGTTTATGCGCGCCATGCCACCGACGTGGAACACATCGCCTTGCGTCACGGCAGCTTGACCGTCGAGCACGCCTCGGGCAACCGGCGCGAGCGGGTGGAATTTCAACCTGCGTGGGTTCGCGTTGAGCCTGAAATGGGCGACAGCTCGCTGGTCGAGCTGTCGGGCCAGGGACGAAAGATTGCCGTGGGCCGCTTTGTGCGGCCTGAACTGCGCGCCCAGTTGGCGCGCGAGTTGCGAATGGCGCTGAGTTTGTCGCACCGACAAACCGCGCAAGGTGCGTCGTAAAAAACGAATTTGAAAACTGAACTGACGATGATGAAGCAATCAATTTGGACCAAGGCAAGCCGAGGCTGGTTGGCCGCGGGTGTGGTAATCGGTGCGAGGGTCGGTGCAACGGCGGCTGCCGCATTTGCAACGCAAACCGCCCTGGCCACACAGTGGTCGAACTCGGTCAAAGACCTGCCCGGTGGCCCCGCAGTGCGCCAGCTCGATCTTCACCCTGCGGTCACCCAAATCACGGCCGACCAACGCTGGTTGCATTACCTGATGCTGGTGATTTGCGCCTTGATCTTCATTGCCGTGTTCGGCGTGATGTTCTATTCCATCTTCAAGCACCGCAAGAGCAAGGGCGCGAAGTCGGCCAATTTCCACGAGAGCACCACGGTCGAAATCATTTGGACCATCGTGCCCTTCGTCATCGTCATCTTGATGGCGCTGCCCGCCACCAAAGTGGTGGTGGCCATGAAAGACACCGGATCGGCCGACATCACCATCAAAACCACCGGCATGCAGTGGAAATGGGGCTACGACTACCTCATTGGTGAAGGCAAAGGCATAGGCTTTGTGTCAACGCTGGACGCAGCGCAGCGCGAAATGTCCAACGCCGGCAAGCCCGAAGGCGACGACTACTTGCTGAAAGTTGACAACCCCATGGTTGTGCCGGTGGACAAAAAAATCCGCCTCATCACCACGGCCAACGACGTGATTCACGCCTTCTATGTGCCCTCACTCGGCATTCAGCAAAGCGCCATTCCCGGCTTTGTGCGCGACACCTGGTTCCGCGCTGAAAAAATCGGCACTTACTACGGCCAGTGCTCACAGTTGTGCGGCAAAGAACATTCCTACATGCCCATCCAAGTGAAGGTGGTTTCACAAGCCGACTACGCGCTGTGGGTTGAAGGCAAAAACAAAGAAATGGCCGCGTTGGCCGACGACCCGAGCAAGGTTTGGCAACTGGCCGACCTGAGCGCCCGCGGTGAGAAGGTTTACAACGCCAACTGCGTTGCCTGCCACACGCCATCAGGCAAAGGCGGCGGCCCGATCAAAGCATTGGACGGAGCGGCTGTGGTGTTGGACGCCGACAAGTCCAAGCAAATTGCGGTATTGCTGAAGGGCCAGAACAACGGCGCGATGCCCGCATGGAAACAGCTCAGCGACACCGAATTGGCAGCCGTTATCACGTACACGAAAAACCACTGGTCAAACAAGACCGGTCAAGTGGTGCAACCTTCTGATGTGATGGCCGCACGCAAGTAAGCGCGCGCACTTACATCCGCTCAACTTCATCCGCATCGCTCGCCAAGACAGACGACCAAAGGACACACCATGAGTGCAGTACTCGACAAACACGCAGGCCACGGCCCGAACGGCCACGCGAATGATCACTCACACGATCACGACCACGATCACCACGGCGCGCCCGCCGGATGGCGTCGCTGGTTGTACGCCACCAACCACAAAGACATCGGCACGATGTATTTGTTGTTCGCGTTCACCATGCTCATCATTGGCGGGATCTTGGCGTTGATCATTCGGGCCGAGCTGTTCCAGCCGGGCTTGCAGTTTGTCAACCCGCAGCTGTTCAATCAGCTCACCACCATGCACGGCCTGATCATGGTGTTTGGCGCCATCATGCCGGCCTTCGTGGGCTTTGCAAACTGGATGATTCCGCTGCAAATTGGCGCGGCCGATATGGCCTTCGCTCGCATGAACAACCTCAGTTTTTGGTTGATGATCCCGGCCGCTGTGATGTTGGTCAGCTCCTTCGCCATGCCCGGCGGCGCACCGGCTGCAGGCTGGACGCTGTACGCCCCATTGACGCTGCAAATGGGTCCGTCCATGGACGCCGCCATTTTTGCGCTGCACATTTTGGGTGCGAGTTCGATCATGGGTTCGATCAACATCATCGTCACCGTGCTCAACATGCGCGCACCCGGCATGACCTTGATGAAGATGCCGCTGTTTTGCTGGACGTGGCTCATCACCGCTTACCTTTTAATCGCCGTGATGCCGGTTTTGGCCGGTGCCATCACCATGACGCTGACCGACCGCCACTTTGGCACCCACTTTTTCAACCCGGCCGGCGGCGGTGACCCGGTGATGTACCAGCACATCTTCTGGTTCTTCGGTCACCCCGAGGTCTACATCATGATTTTGCCGGCCTTCGGCATCATCAGCGCCATCATCCCGGCGTTTGCTCGCAAGCGCTTGTTTGGCTATACCTCGATGGTCTACGCCACCGCGTCGATTGCCATTTTGTCTTTCATCGTGTGGGCACACCACATGTTCACCAGCGGCATGCCGGTGACCGGCCAGTTGTTCTTCATGTACGCGACCATGTTGATTGCCGTGCCCACGGGCGTGAAGATCTTCAACTGGATCGCCACCATGTGGCGCGGTTCCATGACCTTTGAGACGCCGATGTTGTTCTCTGTCGGCTTCATCTTTGTGTTCACCATCGGCGGCTTCACCGGCTTGATTTTGGCCATGGCCCCAGTTGACATTCAACTGCACGACACCTATTACGTCGTGGCCCACTTTCACTACGTGCTGGTGGCTGGCTCGCTCTACGCGATGTTCGCCGGTTACTACTACTGGGCCCCAAAGTGGACCGGCGTGATGTACAGCGAATTCCGCGGCAAGGTCCACTTTTGGGGCTCGTTGTTCTTCTTCAACTTGACCTTTTTCCCGATGCACTTTTTGGGCTTGGCTGGCATGCCGCGTCGTTATGCCGACTACCCCATCCAGTTCACCGACTTCAACATGGTGGCCACGGTGGGTGGCTTCGGCTTCGGCATCATGCAGGTCTACTTCTTCTTGGCCATCGTGCTGCCTGGCATGTTGGGCAAGGGTGCAAAAGCTCCGCAAAAGCCTTGGGAAGGGGCTGAGGGCTTGGAGTGGGAAGTGCCCTCACCCGCACCTTTCCACACCTTCGAGACACCGCCCAAGTTGAACGCTTCGGCCACCAAAGTGCTGGCCTGAATCTAAAACGCCGATCCAAAACACCGGTTCGTCATGAGCACGCCTGAGCAGAAAAAACAGAACACCCGCCTCGCGCTGATCCTCGGATCGGTGGCGGTGGTGTTCTTCGTTGGCTTTTTTGCCAAAGCTGTGTTGTTTGGCTTGTGACAGACCGCTCAGACAAGCCACCGGCAGATGCCCGAATCACGCGACACCCAACGCCGCTCTGTGCTGAGTGCAGACAACTCCCTGATGGTGGGCAAGTTGTTGGTGATCGCCGCGCTGATGTTCGGATTTGGCTACGCCTTGGTGCCGGTTTACAAAGCCATTTGCTCGGCCTTGGGCATCAACATTTTGTCGGTGTCTGAGCGCTTGGTGACGGGCACAGCGCCCAAAGCCGCCAACAGCCAAGTCGATACATCCCGCACCATCACCGTCGAGTTCGATGCCAACGCGCGCGGCGTGTGGGACTTCAAGCCCGCGGTTCAAAGCGTCAAGGTGCACCCCGGTGAAATGGTCACCGTGATGTACGAATTCAAAAACATCCAAAACCGCACCATGGCAGCGCAAGCGATTCCCAGCTACGCGCCGATGCAAGCCATGGCGCACTTCAACAAAGTGGAATGTTTTTGCTTCAGCGAATACCTCATGAAGGCGGGCGAATCCAAGTCGTGGCCGGTGGTGTTTTACATCGACAAAAAACTGCCGAAAGACGTGAGCACCATCACGCTGTCGTACACGTTTTTTGAGGTGGGCGGCAAGGTACCAGCCGCGCCGCAAGCAGCCGCTCAAAGCGAGTTGAAGCCGCGTTCATGAACCAGCCCAGCGACCACCGCTCTGACCACAGCTCTGACCACGGGTCTGACCACAGTCCTGACCACGGAACTGAGCTGAAAGCAGCAGCGCAACGCAAGCTGTCGTTTTGGCACACCCTGCAAGCGGTGGCATGGTCATTTTTCGGCGTTCGCAAGTCCGCCGACTACGCCAAAGACGTCAGCCAGCTCAACCCCGTTCATTTGGTGATCGCGGGCGTGTTGGGCGCGGTGGTGTTCATCGCCGTCTTGCTCACCTTGGTCAATCTCATAATTTCAAGCGGCGTCGCGGCTTAGTCGCTTCGCCCATTATTTTTCAAGCAAGCCTTTAAGCAAGCTCTCAAACAAGAGCGATCAGGAGAAAACATGTCGGCAGCAGCGGCTACACAAGGGACAACACACGCGCAAGGCGTGAAGGGCAACGCGCCCTACTACTTCATTCCAGAGCCTTCACGCTTTCCCGCCATGACGGCGCTGGGTTTGTTCTTCGTGATTTTGGGCGCGGGACAGTGGGTGAATGGTCACGGCTGGGGCGCGTACTCGTTGGTATTCGGTTTGGCGCTGTGGGCATTCACGATGCAGCAGTGGTTTCGCAAAGCGATCAGTGAAAGCGAAGGCGGCTTGTACAGCGACCGCATCGACGTGTCTTTCCGTTGGAGCATGAGCTGGTTCATCTTCTCGGAAGTGATGTTCTTCGGCGCGTTTTTCAGTGCGCTGTACTGGACGCGTTTGCACTCAGTGCCCAATTTGGCGAGCTTGGAAAACGCTTTGCTGTGGCCTGACTTCAAAGCGATCTGGCCCAGCGTGCAAGCAGGCATCACGGCCTCACCTGCTGGCGTGGTGGAACCGTTCTCCACCGTGGGCCCTTTCTGGCTGCCGACCATCAACACCGCGTTGCTGCTGACTTCGGGCGTCACCCTCACCTTAGCTCACCACGCGCTGCTGGCCGGGCAACGCGCTCGCACCATCACATTCATGTGGATCACGGTGCTCCTGGGTGCCACCTTCATGGGTGTGCAAGCTTATGAGTACATGCACGCCTACAGCGACTTGAACCTCAAGCTCAGCTCAGGCGTCTACGGTTCCACGTTCTACATGCTGACCGGCTTTCACGGTTTCCACGTGTTTGTGGGGATGTTGATGCTGCTGTTCATCACCATACGTTTGATGAAGGGCCACTTCACCACTGAGCGTCATTTTGGTTTTGAAGGTGCCGCTTGGTACTGGCACTTTGTCGACGTCGTGTGGCTGGGTTTGTACGTTGTGGTGTATTGGCTCTGAGCGCCAGCCAACCCAAAAAGAAAACGCCGCTTTCGCGGCGTTTTTTAGTTGCGAATCATCCGTTCAGCGGTATGCCGGTTGGCCGTATCCAGCCCATCAAGTAAGCACCCCAAATGCACACGAACAGCAACACCGAAATGGCCACACGCCAAGCCAAGGCGCGCATCATGGCGTTGGTCTTGGGTTTGCCGTCACGGCCGTCACGCACCATGGACACACCTGCAAATATCAAGGCACCCAGCACGGCGACCAGCGCCAATCCAATCATGTATTTCATAGGTCGCGATTATCAGCCGCTGCGCCAGCCCGCGTGGGCCAGCGTTCAATTCGCTCAAGGCGGTGCACGTGCCTGAACAGCGCCGCCGCAGATTCAGCATGGTGTTGATCGCCACGGTGCTTGGCGTGGCTGCCACGTCTGCCCTAGGCACCTGGCAACTGAACCGTGCGGCGCAAAAGCTGGCCCTCGAAGCGGCGTTGGAATCGCGTGAAGCGCGACCCGAATTGCCCGGCACCGAGCTGGCCAATACCGCCGCTGCGGCCCTGCCTCAACACTTCCGACGCACGCGCTTGCGGGGCCAGTGGATGGCCGCCAACACGGTGTATTTGGACAACCGACAAATGAACGACAAGCCCGGCTTCTTCGTGGTCACGCCGCTGAAGTTGAGCGGCAGCGATCAGGCCGTTGCGGTGCAGCGCGGTTGGGTCGCGCGCAACTTTGTAGATCGCAGCGCCCTGCCCGCCGTCGTCACGCCTGCGGGCGAAGTTGAAATCACTGGTTTGATCGCCCCGCCGCCGTCTCGGTTGTTCGAATTTGCAGGCGCCGCGCCAGGCCCCATCCGGCAAAATCTTGACCTGGTGGCCTACGCTACGGAGGTGGGAACGCCGCTCAAGCCGATGTCGATATTGCAAAGTGACAGCCCTGAAGCCAAGTCCGCTGAAGCCAAACCCACCGCAACCAAGCCCGCCGCAGACGGCTTGCTAAGACAGTGGCCACGCCCCGCATTGGGCATACAAAAGCACTACGGCTACGCCTTTCAGTGGTTTGCCTTAAGCGCACTGATGGTGGGTCTGTTTGTGTGGTTTCAACTCATACGTCCGCGGCTGCGGGCCGCCTCCTTTAACGACACACCGAACCATGACTGAACCTGTGAGTTTTGCGGTGCACTCGCTGCCCGAACCGGCCATGGCCGACGTGCCAACCGATCCGCGGCGCAAGTTGAACGGCCGCTTGAAAATGCTGTTGGTGCTGGCCATGTGCGTCGCACCGGTGGTGGCGTCTTACTTCACTTACTTCGTCATCAAACCGCAAGGCCGCACCAATTACAGCGATTTGATTTCGCCGTCGCGCGACTTGCCCGCTGATCTGCCTTTGACAAAACTGAGCGGCGAAGGCGTTCCCGCGCTCGACCTGCGCGGCCAGTGGTTGATCGTGGTGGTGAGTGACGCAGCCTGCGACGCCGACTGCGAAAAATCGCTGTACTTGCAGCGCCAACTTCGCGAAACCTTGGGCCGCGAAAAAGCGCGTGTCGACAAAATTTGGTTCGTCACCGACGCGGCCACCCCGCGCGCCGAGGTGTTGCAGGCCATCAGCGTGGGCACGCCAGCCACCGTCCTGCGCGTGCCGCGCGAAGCGCTGGCCAAGTGGTTTGCACCGGCCGCTGGACAAACTCTGAGCGCCCACATTTACCTGGTCGACCCCATGGGCCAATGGATGATGCGCGCACCAATCAACCCCGACCCGGCCAAGCTCAAACGCGATGTTGAAAAGCTGCTGCGCGCTTCGGCGTCGTGGGATTTGCCGGGCCGCTGATTTGGCAACTTCAGCATGAGCCCGTCATCACTCATAGACCTTACTCCGCTGGCGCAAGTGGTGTTGGTGGGCGGCTTGTTGTCGCTGCTTCCTTTGGCGTGGGTGTGGTTTCGACACGGTCGCGGCGGTGGCAATTCCAAGCTGCGTGCGCTGACCCTCGTCACACTTTTTTTGACTTTTGACTTGGTGCTGTTCGGTGCCTTCACGCGCCTGACCGATTCTGGTTTGGGTTGCCCCGATTGGCCGGGCTGCTACGGCAACGCCAGCCCCTTGGGTGCGGCAGCCGACATCCACGCCGCGCAATCGGCCATGCCCACCGGGCCCGTCACCAGAGGCAAAGCCTGGATAGAAATGATCCACCGCTACCTTGCCACGGGCGTGGGCGCGCTCATTGTGGTGATGACGATTGCAAGCTGGAGGGAGCGACGAAAAACCCAGCAATCGCCCTCGCCTTGGTGGCCCACCTTCACGCTGTTTTGGGTCTGCCTGCAAGGCGCGTTTGGGGCCTTGACGGTGACCATGAAGCTCTACCCTGCCGTCGTCACGCTGCACTTGTTGGGCGGTATCGGGCTGCTGGCTTTGCTGGCGGTGCAGACACAAAACACGCGTCAAAACGAAAGGCCTGCGCCGTTGTTGCTTTCGCACCATCTGTATCTCGGTGTCGTTGCTGTGGCAGCACTCAGCGTCATTCAAATTGTCTTGGGTGGTTGGGTCAGCACCAACTACGCCGTGCTGGCTTGCACCGACTTCCCAAAGTGCCAAGGAAGTTGGTGGCCGCCGATGGACTTCGACCACGGCTTCACGGTGTTGCGCGAATTGGGCGCGGGCAAAGACGGCGGCTATTTGCCGTTTGCCGCGCTCACCGCCATTCACATGGTTCACCGGATAGGCGCAGCCGTGGTGTTCACAGCCATGGCTTTGTTGGTGTGGCGACTGCATGCCGACGGCCAGGCCAGCACACGCCGCTGGGCTCACATCATCACGGCCGTGGCGGTTTGGCAGTTGATCAGCGGCTTGAGCAATGTGGTGCTGGGCTGGCCTTTGATCGCTGCGGTGGCACACACCGGCGGCGCGGCGGCTTTGATCACCCTGCTGACGGTGATGTTGACGCGCGCGCATCAAGCGCACCAAGTGGGTCAAGTGTTTGAAGCGTCTCAAGTCGATTCTGTTCAGCGCGCCGTGCGCACCCAAAGCTCGCGTGCGGTGACGTGAAGTGCCTCTCTAGAATCACCCACGTACCTCACCATGTCTGAAGCCCTCGTTCAACCGTCCCTTGCCGTGTCGCGCGCTTCGCGCTTGCGGCAGTTCTACGTGCTCACCAAACCGCGCGTGGTGCAGTTGATCGTGTTTTGCGCCGTCATTGGCATGCTGCTGGCCTCGCCTGGTTTGCCCGATTGGCGCATCGCCTTGGCGGCCACCGTGGGCATCTGGTTGGTGGCGGGCGCGGCAGCGGCCTTCAACTGTTTGGTCGAGCAAGGCATAGACGCCAAGATGGCCCGCACTTCGTGGCGACCCACCGCCAAAGGCCAGCTCAGCAACACCGAAACGCTGATCTTCTCTGCGGCGCTTTGCACATTGGGCAGTGTGATTCTTTATGTGTTTGTGAACCCGCTGACGGTGTGGTTGACCCTGGCCACTTTTGTGGGCTACGCCATCATCTACACCGTGGTGCTCAAGCCCGCCACGCCGCAAAACATCGTGATCGGCGGCGCATCAGGTGCCATGCCGCCTGTGTTGGGTTGGGCTGCGGTCACCGGCGAAGTGGGTGCCGAATCGCTGATCTTGTGCTTGATTATTTTCTTGTGGACT
>JANYJJ010000006.1 GCA_025358485.1 Burkholderiales bacterium
CGGCTTCGTCTTCGCACAGCGTGAACATTTTTGCGGCGGGAAAGCCGTTTTTGCCGAGCGCATCCTGCACGCGGTATTCGCGCTCGATCGCATGCGCCGACGACAGCAGCTTGGCGGCTGGGCCGGGTTTGCTGCGCATCACATACGAACGCGTCGGGGTGGTCAGTTTGAAAGTTGGGTTGGACTGCCCGCCTTTGAATTGCTCGATGGTCAAAGGGCCCACAAAGCCCGCGAGATTCGCGTCCAAGTAAGCGGTCAGCACGCAGTGGTCGAACTCGTGCTGGGAAGAGATGGCTTTGGTGCCGGTGTATGCGTCCATGCAGAAAGTTCAGCGCGTGTTCTGTGTTTAAAAGGTCAATGCTTTTCAGCAATCGCCAGCAGTTTGTCTTTTGACAACACCACCAAACGCGTGGGTTCGATGCGAACCGCGCCGTCGCGCTCGAAGCCCTTGAGTTCTTGATTCACACGTTGGCGCGACGCCCCCAAGAGCTGAGCCAAGTCCTCTTGCGCCAGCGCCAAACCGATGCGAATTTCCTCGCCCTGCGCAATGCCGTAACTGCGCGCTAATAGCAACACCTGCTTGGCCAATCGTGACGCCAAAGGGCGCGTGTTCAGGTCTTCCACCACGTCGAACATCAAGCGCAGGCGGCGGCAATTGAGGCGCAACAAAGCCTCGTACAACTCGGTGTGCAAACTGAGCAGTTGTTTGAAATCGGGCTTGCGCACAACCAGCAACGTGGTCTCGCCGTGGGCGTTGGCATCGTGTGTGCGCGGCAAGCCGTCGAACAATGAAATGTCGCCAAACCAAACGCCCGGTTCCACATAAGTCAACGTGATTTGCTTGCCCGACAGCGACACCGAACTGACGCGCACCGCGCCTTTGGCGACACCGCACCATTCCTCGGCTGGCGCACCGCGCGAGGTCATCAGCGCACCGTCGGTCAAGCGTCGAACCAAAGCCCGCGCCAAGATGGCCTGACGCAACGCGGGTGAGAGTGTGGAGAACCAAGAACCTGCCTCAATGGTGAGCTTCTCAGCTGATGTTAGAGCCGGGCTATTCATGCTTTTGTCCCTGAAGTGACAGCGTCAGTCGCTGGCGTGATCCTATTGTCACGCCCCCTTCGCGTCGCGATTTTTGGAGTCCTCATGTCAGCGCACCACTTGAACATCCCCAGCCGTTTTGGCAAGGTCAGCGACGCGGAATGGCAAACCCGTGTTGACCTCGCGGCGGCTTATCGGTTGGTGGCGGCATTCAAGTGGGACGATTTGGTTTTCACGCACATCAGTGCGCGTGTGCCGATTAGCGAAAGCGAAACCAAAACCGAAAGCGAAAGCGAATTTCTAATCAACCCGTATGGCTTGATGTTTGAAGAAATAACAGCGTCGAGTTTGGTGAAGATCGATGTGGCGGGCAACAAGCTGGACGACTCGCCGTTTCCAGTGAACCCCGCTGGCTTCACCATCCACAGCGCCGTGCATTCGGCGCGTCACGATGCGCATTGCGTTGTGCACACGCATGCCTTGAACGGCATTGCGGTGTCGGCCCAAAAGGGCGGCGTGTTGCCGATTTCGCAGCAATCGATTTTCGTTTTGTCCAGCTTGGGGTACCACGACTACGAAGGTGTGGCGCTGCGCGAAGATGAGAAGCCGCGCTTGATTCATGACTTGGGCAAGAACAACTACTTGATGCTGCGCAATCACGGCTTGCTGACTTGCGGACGCACCGTCGCCGATGCTTTCCTGAACATGTATTTGTTCGAAACGGTGTGCACCATCCAAGTCCGCGCGCAAGCCGGTGGCGGCGAGTTGCACCTTGTCGATCCCGCCATCATCGCCACCGCTCAAGAACAGGCGCGCGTTGCGACACAGGGCGTGGGCGCGGGCCCGCTGACGTGGCCAGGTTTGCTGCGACGCCTGAACCGTCAAAACCCTGGCTTCGATACTTGATTGACCCCGCCTCGGTGGTCAGGCGAAAGCCTCACTCGAAAATACGGCCCAGATATTCGAGCTGAATACTCGCCCAGCACTCCCTTGCTTTTGCAGGGTTTGTTTTGAATTCAAGTCGAATTAAAAAGCCAAATAACGGGTGAATCCCGGCCAATTCGATCAGGGTGCGGACGATTGAGAATTGCGTCACGCAGGGCCTGGCGAGAGGCTGCACGCACTGCGGATTGGTGCCGCATGTGCGTGCTAGAGTCGCGCGAAATTACGATTTGAATCGCATGCAACGTACCATTCTTTCTATCGCCTTGGGATTGATATTCAATATCTCGGCCAGTCCAGCGTTGGCTTTGAACCTGGGTAAGGGCACGCTGGGCTCGACACTGGGTCAACCCCTGAGTTTTTCGGTCAATGTCAATTCCGAACCGGAAGAAGGGATCACGCCTGAGTGCGTCAGCGCCGAGGTTTACTCCGGCGAAAACAAATTGGCCCCAGGGGCAGTGCGAATTTCGAGTGATGGCGCTGCCGGTGCCACGCAGTTCACTGTTCGCGTGTCGACAAACACAGTTATCGACGAACCTGTCGTCACCGTCGCTGTTGCCTTGGGATGCCCCACCCGTGTGACGCGGCGCTTCATTCTTTTTGTAGACCCACCCTTGGTGACCAGCAACGCCGAAGTGTCGGCAAGTGAAGGTTTCCGGCCGATGCCTTCAGAAGGCGCGAACGCGTCCGCTCCAGCAGTCAGTCGACCGGCTGCGCGCTCGGCTCGGAGTGGTGCTCGTGCGAGTGGGCCGCAGCCAACAACCAATGCCGAAGCCGTGTCCAGGCCGCAACGTCGCAACATCACGCCTGTTCCCGTCCCTGAAGGAGCTGTCGCCAAGCCCAGGCTGCAGCGTCCTCCGGCACTTGCCAAGGCGCGCGCGCCAACGGACTCTGCGCCGCGCCTGAAACTTGATTCAGCTCCGCGCGTGATGGCTGCGCCGCCCGCTTCCGCTGCGCTTTTGGCAGAAGCTTTGGCAGCCAAAGCCGCGGCCGACGCGGCCAGCGCATCGGCTGCGAGTGCTTCAGCTGCCGCGAGCGCTTTGCAAGAGGCTGAACTTCGCGCCGCCAAGAGAGTGGCCGCCTTGGAAGAGAGCTTGGCGAAATTGAAGTCAGAAGCGCAAGCTTCACGCAAATCGATAGAAGCGTTGCAAGCCACCGTCCGTGAAGCCGACGCCCGCAAAGGGTCGCCTGCGCTGATCTGGGGCTTGGGTGGCTTGGCTGCGGCGCTGGCGGCAGCAGTTGCCGCCTTGTTGTGGTTGCAGGCGAGGCGTCGCCGCAATCCGTCTTGGTGGACGGGCGGCGCGGCCGAATCGCACCCGATGGATGGGCGGTCGGTGTCGCCAGACACTCGCACTTCACGCACTTCTCGCGCCCCGGCTGACGCCGCTGAACCTGGGTTTGGTGCCTCGCCATTTTCGGCGTCGCAGAACGACTCTTTCAATGTGGTTTCTGGACCTGCACCGCTGACGTCGTCAGGAGCGGCGGTCAAGTCGTCGGTCAGCAAGGTTTCGGCCTTGGCCACCGGCATGAGCGCATCGACCGCACTTGCCGCGGCGTCTGCCAGGAGTAAGCTTGCAGAAGACCTTCCTGTCGTTGGCGCGGCACGTGAATTGTCGGTAGAGGAGCTGATCGATTTGGAGCAGCAAGCCGACTTCTTCGTGGTGCTGGGCCAAGACGAGGCTGCCATCGATTTGTTGATGACTCATCTGCGCAGCACGGGTGGCCTCAGCCCCATGCCTTATATGAAGTTGCTGGAAATCTACCGGCGCTTGGGCAATCACGACGCGTATGAACGCATTCGTGACCGCTTCAACCAGCGCTTCAACGGCGCAATCCCTTCTGTCGAAACCGACCCTGCCGAGGGCCGCTCGATCACCGATTACCCAGACACTTTGGGTGAGTTGATTGCCGTTTGGCCGACGCCGCTCAAGGCGGTGAACACGCTGGGCCGTTGGTTGGCTCGAAGTGACTCCGACGCGCCTGGCGGCACGTTGTCGTTTGATTTGCCGGCCTACTCTGAGCTGCTGTTCCTGCACTCGCTGGCTCGCGATTTGTCTGCTCGCGAACCAAGTTCTGGCGGCATAGACGTGCTGTTGCCCTTGGCCATGGAGCAGGCTTCACCCATCTCCAGCTTGCAACCGACGCAAACGCTGAACGTGCCCAGCATCCCTGACGTGCCTAGCTTGTTGTCAGATTCAGGTTATGAACTCGACCTGGATTTGAGCCTTCCCATGCCCTTGGCTGCCGCACCCGCGAACAGCAAACAAACCGACTACGACAACGCCGGCCCGAAGTCAGACTTCATGTCGTTGAACATAGACAGTCGCTTCCAGAGTTGAACCTAGGTTGAATCAAGTTTGACGTTTCTAGGTTGAATCAAGGTTGACGTTTCTACGTTGAATCAAGTCTGATTCAGAGCCCCGACAAACGCTGCAGCGCAAGCTCCAGCGTTTCGTCTTTTTTGGCGAAACAAAAGCGTGCCAGCTTTTGCTCAAACGGTTGCTCGTAAAACGCCGACAGCGGAATGGCCGCCACACCGATGTCGGTGGTGAGCCAGCGGCAAAAATCGGCCTCAGATGCATCGCTGATGGCGCTGTAGTCGACGCACTGAAAGTAGCTGCCTTCGCTGGGCAACATGCGAAAACGCGTGTGCGCCAAACCGGCACGGAACAGATCGCGCTTGCGCTGGTAAAA
>JANYJJ010000022.1 GCA_025358485.1 Burkholderiales bacterium
CCTTCTTGCTGCCCGTCGCACTGCGCGACCCCGCAGGGTTCAAACAGGCGTTGAAGGCCCAGTGGCGCTACGCACTGGTTGTGGCCGCCATCAGCCCGCTGGGCTACGTGCTGGTGCTGTACGCGGTGCAAATGGCACCGCTCAGCCACGTGGCCCCGGCGCGCGAAGTGTCTATGTTGTTCGCCACCTTGATTGGCGGCAAGCTGCTGGGTGAAGGCGAGCGCGGCTGGCGCGTGGCGGGCGCGGCTTGCATCGCAGCAGGGGTGGTGTCTTTGGCGCTGGGGTGAAGCAAATTTCAGCCTTGACGTCAGTCCGAGGCGATCAATTGATGCGTGCCGTCCACCACCGCCGCATCAATTTGCGCGCCAATTTTGCTGCCCATCAAGCGCGCCAGGACCAAGCCCCCCGTCGCAGCCGCCATGATTTGCCACGAGATGGCTGCGGCTGGTTCGTCGCCCAAATGCGCCAAGGCGCGCGACATCGCGGTGTGGATGTTTTGCACATAAAGCGCAGCGTGTGAGCGCACCACGTCGCCGTTGCGCGTGAGGTCGGGGGCCATGGCCGCCACCACGCAGCCCGCGATCACCTGTTTGAATTTGCGCTGCGACATGTAGGCCTCAACAAACGCAGCAATGTCGTTGGCTGTGGCGATGCGCGGCATGTGCTCAGACGCGTCCTGCATCGCGCGCGCCACCACTTCTTCCAGCAGCACCTGCTTGGACGCGAAGTGGCGATAGAAGGCACCTGCCGTCAAACCAGCATGGGCCGTGATCGCGTCGATGCCGATGCCGTCGAAGCCATTCGCCCGCATTAGCGCGCTGGCACTGGCAATGATTTTTTCGCGCGACTGCGCGGCGTGTTCGGCGGTGCGTTTGGGCATGGTGGGTACTATAGATTACTATCGTTACTTAAACACTGGCATCACGGCAGACCCCCTCATCATGCACACACAACTCACACGCACCAACGACACCACCTGGCGCTCACCCACCGAGCCAGGCTACGGCACCTTCATCGGTGCCTTCGGCGGCTGGACATGCGCAGCCGGGGTGCTGGCTGCGACCGAACTGGTGCAAGCGGCGTCAGGCGACGCTCTCGCCCCTTTGGCGTTGACCATCAACTTCATCGGCCCGGTGCGCGAAGGCGTCCTGGCCGTTGAACCGGTGATCACCGCCAGCACCAAGTCCACCACACATGTGGCACTGATGGCCTGGTCTGAGACAGCCACTGAAAGGCGGGCACCCTCACCCGCGGCCAGCATGAGCATGGTGTTTGCCAAGCGCCGCGCTGGTGATTGCATCGACGTTGTGGCCATGCCAGAAGCTGCCGCAGCCAAAAGCGTGCAGCGTGCCCGCTTCAGCAACGACACGGTGTCGTGGCCTGATCAATACGATCAACGCATGGTGCTGGGCACGCCCTTCAAAGCCAACCCCGGCATGCGCACCCTCACCTGGACACGAAACGCCGATTTGGGCGCACTGAGCTTCGCGCGTTTGGCCGCCATGGCCGACGCGAGCCTGCCGCGCATCTTCTTTCACTACCCTGCCGTGTCGCCCATTTCCACGGTGACCATGACGGTGCAATTCCACTGCGACGCCACCGAGCTGGCCGCCGTAGGCAATGACTTCGTGTTGATTGAGGCCACTGCACAAGCCGCACGACACGGCCACTTTGACCAGCACGCGCGCATCTTCGCGAAGACCGGGCAACTGCTGGCCACCAGCACGCAGTTGGTTTGGTTTGATGTGAAAAGCGGCATGTCCAGCGCAATCGCAATTGCACCCACAAACGCAGCCACAAACGCGGCATGACGGCCCCGGTTGCTGCGTCAAAAATAGACTGGCCGCGCATCGGCCACGTCGCGTTTGCTGGCGGCGGCAACCGCTGCTGGTGGCAAGGCGGCGTGTGCGATCAACTCTTAGAAAAGGGCTGGACTTTGCCGCGCCACTTGAGCGGCACCAGCGCAGGCATTGCCATTGCCGCGTCGCTCGCGGTGGGCCGCGCCCAAGACGCCTTGGCACCCTGCACTGCGCTGTACAACGCCAACCCGCATGTGCTGGAACGCACGGTGCCCACACAGCGACGATGGCAGTTTGCGCACGACCGCATTTACCCCGCGTGGCTCGACAGCTTTTTGACGCCGCAGCGTTGGCTGCAAAGTCATGTGCGAGGCGACCATCCAGGCCATGAACTGCACATCGCTGTTGGCCGATTTCGCGGCCCGCAGTGGCCCAAGTTGGCCACTGCCATAGGCTTGAGCGCCTACCTGTTCGACAAGTTTGCGCTGCGCCAAACCCACCCGGTATTGCCTCACCGCTTGGGCTTGGCAATCGAGTTTTTCAAGGCCCACCAACACACACCAATCGAAGATGTGCGCCGCTGGTTGATCGCCGCAGCCGCCGCATCGCCCGTGCTCAACGCGCCCGCATTGAACGGCAAACTGGCCATGGACGGCGGCTTTTGCGACAACGCCCCGGTCGCGGCCCTCGGTGCAAGTGACCTGCAGGGTCAAACCCAAACCTTGGTCTTGCTCACACGCCACAACCCGCGCATGCCCAGCGTTTTCAACATCGCCAATCGCACCTATTGGCAGCCCAGCTATGCGGTGCGGGTGTCAACTTGGGATTGCACACCGGGCACCGATGTTTCTGCGGCGTATGAGCATGGCAGGTCAGACGCGGCGCAGAGGTTCTGAGGAGAATCCGACATCCGCAACCCAGCCGACACCACCTACGCCAATGAACTTCTCCCGTCTTCGCTACGCCGCCGTGGCGTCGCTCGTTGTTCTGATGTGCGCCACAAGCCATGCGCGCAGCACTGGCCCCATCCGCAGCCAAGCCGTCAACATGGTGGTGATTCACTCCACTGGCGGCCCCACATGCAACGCAAAAACGGGCCAAGTGATGTGGGTCAAATCGGGCACATTGGCGGCCAACATGCGCTTCATTGAGAGTCACCCCAAGCTGGGCATTCACTACATGATTGACCGCGACGGAAGCCTGGTGCGCAGCGTCCCCGAAGACCAAATCGCGCACCATGTGTTTGGACACAGCGCGCGATCCATCGCGATAGAACTCATCAACGATGGCGACGGAGCTGACCCTTACCCCGAGGCGCAGTTGAGCGCGGTGACAGCGCTGATTCATGACATTTCCAAGCGCCGCGGCATCACGCGCCAAGGCATCAAACGGCATTCAGATTTAGACCTGGGCGTGATGCCCTGCGACACAAGCAAGCGCCGCAAGGTCGACCCTGGCGCAGCGTTTCCGTTTGAGGCAGTGCTGGACGCGGCCTTCGCGACCCAGTAGCGTTTGCCTGAAGTCATGCAGCGTTTTGCTCTGCTAACGTGCACCGCATGAACAAACTCATACCCCTCTCAGTGCTACTCATCGCCGCCTTGGGCGCGTGCTCCACCACCGACCAAGGCAAGGTCACCACGGCCGTCACCACGCCGCTGACCGACCTGAACTTGGTGAACGCACCCATCCCTGAAGCGCTGGCAGCCGCGCAACGCGCGCCTTACGCGATGCCAGCAGATGCAGATTGCAAGGCGCTGGCGCTTGAGATCAAAACACTCGACGAAGTCTTGGGTGCCGACTTGGACGCACCGCAGAGCGAAGCCAATCGCGGCCTGCTAGAACGCGGGTCAGACATGACATCGGCCGTCGCGGTCGGCGCACTTCAACGCACGGCCGAGGGTGTGATTCCCTTTCGCGGTTGGGTGCGCAAGTTGAGCGGCGCAGAGCGCTATTCCGCGCGCGTGGCCGCGGCCATCACCGCAGGCGGAATTCGCAGGGGCTTCTTGAAAGGCATGCGCGCCAGCAAGGGCTGCAGCTGACCCGAGCAATTGTTTGAAAGCGAACAGTCCATGGCCTCCAACCCAGACTTCATAGCCTACGTTTGCGAGCAAGTGAATCTTGCTGAACGATTGACGTACAAAAAGATGTTCGGCGAATACGCGGTGTATGTCGACGGCAAGGTGGTGGGCTTGGTCTGCGACAACCAGTTGTTCGTCAAACCCACCGTTCTGGGCAAACAGCTCGTAGGCAACATGGCTGAGGCACCGCCCTACCCTGGTGCCAAGCTTTACTTCTTGATGAGCGAGCGGCTTGACGACCGCGACTTCATGCGCCAGATTTTCTTGACAACGGCGAGCGAATTGCCCAAGCTCAAACCCAAACCCAAACCAAAACCTAAGCCCAAGCCGGCTGCGACGGCGCAATCCGAGCGTCGCTGAGTCATGCTGTTTGCGTCGTTGAAATTCCTCCACCTCTTGAGCCTGTTGGCACTTTTCGGGGCAAGTCTGGCGAAGAACTTGCTGGTGGCGAACGCTCGAGTTCCGGCTCTAAAAATTCAACGGCCCCACACAACCCGATGACTCGGTGGCGGTGTTTGACGTAGCGGCCAATTCACGGGCCGGGCCGTTCGTGATGGCCACTATCAACATCAAGCGCGCATGGCTTGCCCAGCGTCACACCATTGCAAAACCGCTTGCTCGGTTTTGGCCCCACGCGAAAACTGATAGGCCGCTTTGCGCTGCCGCAACCCGGTCAAGGCCCCAGCTTGTATGAGCGTGAAACAGGCGGCTACGAGGTCTGGTTCAGCGGCCAAGCCGACTGCGGCGAACGCCTGCGCGCGGTCGTGAAAGGCGACCGTGATCCCGGCGGCGGATCGACCTGCAAGCTGATTGCAGAAAGCGCGCTGTGCCTGATCCGCGAGGTGAGCCGCAGCGCCACGCCAGGGGGCGTTTGGACGTCTGCTGCCGCCATGGGCACAGCCCTGCTTGAGCGGCTGCACGCGCGCGCTGGGTTGACGTTCGAGATGGCACAGCCCAACAACTCATTCGAAACCTCAACCCAAACGCAAGGCTAACTCCTCCGTGCTCAAATTGAATCTTCTTGGGAGTTGCGCGCATGGATTTCACGGTGAGCGTTTTGTTGGGCACGTTTTTGTTGTCCATCGCAGCCTTGTTTATGTTCATTTGGTCGATGGCCAAAGGACTGTTCGGTGACGGCGCTGCGGCTGCCACCGAAATATTTGCACCGGGTGAACTCGGGACGGTGGAAGACCCCGCCGCCACCAGCGCGCAACGAGGCGGCCTGCAACACGCCATGGGCGACGCAGTGGAAGGCACGCCCAGCATGGCGGCCAAAGACAGCATGGCGCGCGACCGCGCCGATCAGTCCACCTCGCTGGTGGTGGGCGTGTGTTTGACGCTGTCGGTGGTGTGGTTGGTGCTGGCCTCGCTGGCCGGGCTGGTGTCATCCCTGAAGATGCACATGCCGGACTGGCTGACGCAATACGCTTGGCTGACGTTTGGCCGTATTCGGCCGATACACCTGAATTTGGTGGCCTACGGTTGGTGTTCGCTGGCGGGCATAGGCGTGGCGATTTGGTTGGTGCCGCGGCTGCTCAAAACAGAAATGGTTGGCGCGAAATACGCACTGGTCGGCGGTGCTTTGTGGAGCGTGGGCGTGTTCCTTGGCACCGTGGCCATTGCCATGGGTTACTCAGACGGCTTGGAGTGGCTGGAGTACCCGTGGCAGATTGATATTTTGTTGGTGGTGGGCGGCGCGCTGGTGGGTTTTCCGCTGTGGCTGACACTGCTGCAACGCAAGGTGAAACACCTTTACGTGTCGGTGTGGTACATCGCCGCGGGCTTGCTGTGGTTTCCGATTTTGTTTTTGATTGCCAATTTTCCGGGCCTGCATTTCGGGGTGCAGCAAGCCACCATGAACTGGTGGTTTGGCCACAACGTGCTCGGCCTGTGGTTCACGCCGCTGGGGTTGGCGGCGGCGTATTACTTCATTCCTAAAGTACTGGGCAAGCCCATTCATTCGTACAACTTGTCGCTGCTGGGGTTTTGGTCGCTCGCGTTTTTTTACAGCCAGGTCGGCGGCCACCATTTGATCGGTGGGCCAGTGCCGTCGTGGCTCATCACCATCTCTATCGTGCAAAGCATGATGATGGTCATTCCGGTGTTTGCGGTGGCTGTGAATCAGCACATGACGGTGCTCGGCAACTTCCGCGCGCTCATTTATTCACCCACTCTGCGCTTCATTGTGTTGGGCGCCATGATGTATACCGCCGCGTCGGTGCAGGGCTCGTTGGAGGCGCTGCGCGCCGTCAACACCATCACCCACTTCACTCACTACACCGTGGCGCATGCGCACTTGGGGCTGTACGGTTTTTTCAGCATGATCATGTTCGGCTCCATCTACTTCATCATGCCGCGCGTGATGAATTGGGAATGGCCTTATCCGCGTTTGATTTCGCTGCACTTTTGGTTGGTGTTGATCGGCTTTGCGGTTTACTTCATCGGCTTGTCCATAGGCGGCTGGCTGCAAGGGCTGGCAATGTTGGACGCTAAAACGCCGTTCATGCAGTCAGTCACCTTGACCTTGCCGTATTTGCAAGCGCGCAGCGTCGGCGGCTCGCTGATGACGCTGGGACATTTGGTTTTTGCGGCCCACTTTTTTGCGATGGGTTGGAAGTTTGGACCACGACGCTTGGGCGCGGCGCTGCTTGGAACGTCGCTGATTCCGAGCCGCTTCACAAAGGGAGCCGCAGCATGAACGGCGCACCAAAATCCACGCCAAGCGCAGGCAAAAGCTTTTGGGAAATGGACGAGATGCGCATCGTCAGCGGTGCCATGGTCATCCTCAGCGGCGCCACTGCGCTGTTGGTGGTGATGCCCTATTTGCTGCTGAAAGATGTGCGCCCGCCAGTCGGCTTGAAGCCCTACACCGCTGTGCAGTTGGAGGGCCGACAGGTCTACATTGCCAGCGGTTGCGTCTACTGCCATTCGCAGCAACCGCGCGACATCAAGCAAGCGCCCGACGCCAGCCGGGGCTGGGGCCGCGCCTCAGTGGCGGCCGATTACGCCTATGACACGCCGCATTTGCTGGGCACCATGCGCACCGGGCCCGACCTGCTGAACATCGGCGCGCGCCAGCCCAGCAAAGACTGGCACCTGGGCCATTTGTATGCGCCGCGCGCCTACTCACCGGGTTCGATCATGCCGCCGTATCCCTACATGTTCGAGATCAAAAAAGGTGCAGCACAACCAGGCGACGTGGTCGTGAACTTGCCACCAGGCGCTGCGGTGCCGGGACAGGTGGTGGTTGCAAAAGCCGAGGCATTGGCGCTTGTGAGCTATTTGCTTTCACTGGACCGAACTTACCCGGCGTTGGCTGCTTTGCCGATTTCGTCGGCTGCATCGGCGGGCAAACCATGAACAAGTCAGAGCGCCCCGGCAACACCAAAAAAGCCAGCAAACCGGGGGCTGTCAAAAACGCGCAGCGCCAACGCGAAAACGACGATCCCGACGAAGGCATACGCCCTTTGCCTTGGTTTTTGGTGATGTTTTTGGGCGCGATGGCAATGTGGGGTGCCTTCTACATTTACATCACACCATCAGGCGAAGACACCGCCTACGGCGACCAGCGCAGCGTGGCCCTGCTGCGTCCGCCGGTGGCTGCAGTGGCAGGTTCTGGCGGCGCGGCCAAGGTTGACGGCAAACAGATCTACACCACCAAGTGCGTGGCCTGCCACCAACCCACGGGCGCAGGTTTGGCGGGCGTGTTCCCGCCGCTGGCGGCATCGGAATGGGTGTTGGGCGACGACAAAACCCTCATCAACATCTTGCTGCACGGCGTCAACGGCGAAATGGTGGTGAAGGGCAACACCTACAACGGGGCCATGCCGGCCTGGAAGTCCATGAGCGACGACGAGTTGGCAGGGGTGATGAGCTACATCCGCAGCGACTGGGGCAACCAGGGCGCACCCATCACCGCCGAAGCCGTGGGCGCGCAACGCGAAGCCACCAAAACACAAGCCGCGCCTTACGCAGGCGGGGCTGCGCTCAAAGCGGCTTTGTGAGGCTGCTGCGGTAAGAGAAGCGACCTATGAACTACGTTGCTCTCGATGCAACAACCAGCCCGCGTTTGTTCAAGACCTTCGCGGCCAGCACGGCGGTGCTGCTCACAGGCTTGGCGCTGCTGCTGCACGCCACCGAACAAGGCAGCGCCTTCACCACCGAGGCGCTGCGCCGCTCACAAGTTGAGCGTGCACCGCAGGCCCTGCCCGACCTCGCTTTGCTCGACGCCAACGGCACGCCGCACAACTTGCATGCTTGGCTGCGGTCGAACAACAAGGTGTGGGTGGTCAACTTCATCTACACACGTTGCCAGACGGTTTGCAGCGCTCAGGGTGCCACCTATCAACAACTGCAAGCCGACTTGCAAACGCAAGCCGCAAACAAGGCCCAACACGGCAGTGTGGGTTTGCTGTCCATCAGCTTCGACCCCGAGCACGACAACGCAGCCGCACTGAGTGACTACGCGCAGCGCATGCGCATCGATCCTGCGACATGGCAAGTTTTGACTTTGCGTAAGGCTTCTGACCGGCAACGCCTGCTGGATGCTTTCGGCATCGTGGTGTTGCCCGCGCCTTTGGGTGAGTTTGAACACAACGCGGCGTTTCACATCGTCAATGCCAAAGCCCAACTGGTTGGCATCATTGACCTGGCCACGCCGTCTCTGGCCCTGGACGCCGCAAAGCGCGAAGCTGCGCCATGACCGAAACGCATAGGCAAGTCAGTCAACGCCGCATCGCGCTTTGGGCACTGGCTGCCGCTTTGACAGCCGCCGCAATTGCGTTGTCGATGCCGCCACTGCGCCGCCTCATCGAACAAAGCATGGTGTGGCACATGGCGGTGCAGATGCCGCTGTTGATGCTGGCGGGCTTGATGTTTGCGAAGGCGCTCAGCACAAAGCACACGCTGTACAAGCTATCGATCACGTTGTCGACTTGGAACCAGTTTGGGCTGACCGGCGGCCTGACGGTGTTGGTGCTGTGGGCCTACTGGATGCTGCCGTCCAGCATTGATCGCGCGCTGGTGGTGCCCGCTGTTGACGCTTTCAAGGTGGCCAGCCTGTGGTTGGGCGGTGCGCTGTTGTGGCATGCCGCCCAACGTGCGCCCATGCTGGTGCAACTGTTCTTCGTGGGCACCGCGCTGCCGATGTTGGTGTGGGTCGGCCTGTACTTCGCCAACACCGACCTGCGCTTGTGCAACGCCTACTCACTGAGCAGCCAAATCGCTGCCGGCCAAAGTCTGGCGACGCTGGCAATTTTTTTGGCCTTGGGGTGGGCAACATCGGCAATATGGGCAATGTTGCTCATGCGTACGTCATCCGACTGACACACAAGCTTCATAAACTTTTGATTACTTCTTCAGTGATTGAAAGTTTCAAACATGTTTACTCACACTCATTTTTCAGCGACGGCAATCCGCGTTGCCGTCAGCTTGGTCGTTCTTGCTGGCAGCCACGCTCACGCTCAAAACGTCTCTAACGCACTGTTCGTCAACGGCCTGGCTTTGGACGGCGCGCTGCTCGACAAGTCGGTGGGCAGCAACTTTGACCGGCGCGCGGGCTTCTTCTCAGACATCTACTTTGAGGCCTCATCCAACAGTTGGTGGGGCTTGTCCGACCGTGGCCCTGGCGGCGGCACCCTGCCCTACGACACGCGCATGCAGCGCTTCACTTTGGACGTGAATGCCGACACCGGGGCCATCAGCAATTTCGCGATTGTTGAAACGGTGAAGTTCAGCAGCGGCGGCTCGGCCATGACAGGCCAAGCGCCCAACCCGACCAACGTATTGGGCCGCGCGTTTGACCCTGAAGGCGTGGTCATCAACCCCAAAACGGGCACGTTTTTGGTGTCAGACGAATACGGCCCGTCGCTGTATGAGTTCGACCGCAGCGGCAACATGATCCGCGCATTCAACACGCCTGCAAATTTGATTCCGCGCAACGTCACTGGCACGCCCAACTACGCAGACGACACCGGCAACACGCTGGGCAAACGCACCAACCGCGGCTTCGAAGGTTTGGCCATCAGTCCTGACGGCCGCTACGCATACGCCATGCTGCAAAGCGCCCTGCTGAACGAGGGCGCGGGCGACGGGGTGTTTAACCGCATAGTCAAATTCGACACCGTCACAGGCAACGCCGTGGGCCAATTTGCCTACAAGATGGACACCGCCGCGCAAGGCCGCGGCATCTCGGCCTTGGTGGCCTTGGGCAACGACAAGTTCATGGTGCTTGAGCGCAACAACCGAGGCATAGGCGTGGGTGCCACGCTGGCTTCGCCTGACAAAGCGGTCTACCAAATTGACTTGGCCGGTGCCACCGACGTCAGCGGAATCATTTTGGGAACCACCACCTTGCCTGCGGGCGTGGTGGCTGTAACCAAGGGTGCCAAAGTCATAGACCTCGACGCCGACACCTTGGCCGCGCTGGGCAACAAGTCACCCGAAAAATGGGAAGGCTTGGCCGTGGGGCCGAAGCTGAACAACGGCAAGTACTTGGTGCTGGCAGGCACAGACAACGACTACAGCGTGACGCAAAACGCGGGTGGCGTGCAGTTTGACGTTTACTACCGCATGGCCGACGCCGACCCGTTTGCAACCTCCATTCAATGCCCCATCGGCACGGTGTTGGGTTGCACCGGCACACTTACCGCCGAATTCAAATTGCTGCCCGGCGTGTTGCATGCTTACAGCGCTGACATCACCGCGTACACCGCGCCCATCCCAGAGCCTGAAACCTATGCCTTGATGTTGGCGGGCTTGGGTGTGGTGGCTTGGATGGGCCGCAAACGCAAGGCGGCGTCGGCAAAGGCCTGACGAGATATCGAACCAACAGGTGCTTTCATAGCGCCTGCAACATCGACTCAATGCGCGCCTTCACGACGTTGAGGGCCCGGGCTGCGGGAAGCGGTGAATCGCTGATGCCGACGATGCAGCCGTCATTGCAACGCGTGGCGCGCAACACTTTCACACCGGCTGCTTGCGCCTCAATCAACGCCGCCTCCACCGCGTGGTGCAAGGTGCCATTGCCGGTGGCCGACACCACCAAGCCGTGCACGCCTGCCGCCACCAATGCCTTCACCGGCAGCGCCGTGGCACCGGCATGACTGCTGACGATGTGAACTTGCGGCCAGGCTGATTCTTGTGTGGGCAAGGTGCTGGCCAGCTTGTCGGCGGCAAACACGGGCTCGGTCGGTGGCCAAGCGCGCAGTTGCCTGACCGCGCCCTCTTCCACCCGCGCCAGTGCACCGCTGTCGCCAGAGGTCAGAGCATCGAGTTGATAGGTGTGCACCTTGCGCACCTCGACCGCGCCGTGCACCGTGCCAGCCATCACGACCATCACGCCGTGCGCACCTTGTGTAAGGGCCAGAGCCACAGAGTCCAACAAATTTTGCGGCCCGTCGGCTTGCGTGGACGTGGCCGGACGCATTGCGGCCGTCAACACCACCGGCTTGTTCGCGTGCAGCACGCGGTGCAAAAAGTAAGCGGTTTCTTCCAGCGTGTCGGTGCCGTGGGTGATGACGATGCCTGCCACCTCGGCACGCGCCAGATGATGGGCGCAGCGCAGAGCCAAGTCGCGCCACACGCCGAAGCCCATGTCTTTGCTGTCGAGCTGCGCCACCTGCTCAACCTCTAAATTGAAAGCGCTGAGGGCGGGGACGGCCGCCACCAAATCGGCCACGCCCAATTGCGCCGCGGTGTAGCCCACGTTGTCAGATGCGCTGCGGGCCGTGCCCGCAATCGTGCCGCCGGTGCCCAGAACCACCACCACAGGAGTTTTGTTTTGCATTTTTATTCAAGCTGGATGAAAATACAGTGACTGGATGAATACTCAGTTCAGGGTTCAGTTTTATTAGCGCTGCTTTTTCAATGACGTGCGCCCACCCAAGGATTTCAAAATGGAAACCATCAAACTCACCGACCGACAGCAAGAAGTTTTGAACTTGGTCAAAGCCGCCATTGAGAACACCGGCGCGCCACCCACACGTGCAGAAATTGCCGCCGAGCTGGGTTTCAAATCGGCCAACGCCGCCGAAGAACACTTGCAAGCGCTGGCGCGAAAAGGCGTCATAGAACTCGTCAGCGGCACCTCACGCGGCATCCGTTTGAAGTCTGACACATTGCGCTCGCTGAACCGCCACCGCACTGAGCAGTTGGTTCAACAACAGACTCAACAGCGCATTCAACAGCGAACCGAGCAAATCACCAGCCGCTTCAGCCTGCCCTTGCCCGGCATGGCGCAATTGATGTTGCCGCTGGTGGGCCGCGTGGCAGCAGGCACGCCCATCTTGGCGGCTGAGCACATCGAACAAACCTACGCGGTAGAGGCCAGCATGTTCAAAGCCCGCCCCGACTTTTTGCTGAAAGTGCGCGGCCTGAGCATGCGCGACATCGGCATCATGGACGGCGATTTGTTGGCCGTGCAAAAAGCCAAAGACGCTAAGAACGGCCAAATTGTGGTGGCCCGCATTGGCGACGAAGTGACAGTGAAGCGCTTCAAGCGCACCCCATCTGGCATTGAACTCAGCCCCGAAAACCCCGACTTCCAAATCATCGTTGTGTCAGCCGACAACGACGACTTCGAAATCGAGGGCTTGGCTGTGGGGTTGATACGTGGAAGTTTTTTGATGTGAATGGGTTGGGGGGAAAACTCGGCGCGTAGTCTCTCAGACGCACAGTGCGCTGAATAACTTAAAAGAACACAGGGAAACGACAGACCATCGCCCCGGCGGGGTGAGAAGTTGGCCCTCGAGGCCGTTAGCGCCTGCTGTCCAGCACGCCACACCGTTGTTGCCAATCCAACTCTTACGCTAGATGCTCAGCATATTGATCGAAATCTACACCCTAGCTAGTAAATGGTCGAACGACAACCAAGGCGTCGTCAGCGTTGCTGTTTTCGCCGTCACGATCGCCTTCGGCTGGGCAAGCGGCATCTTTTCAGCACTTCGGCGTCGACCGAAGTTCAAGCTGTCACTCATCGATGGCCCAACGTTTTGCTGCACATACCCAATTGACAAGCTTCACCGAGCTAGTGAAGTTCATCGCACTGGAGTTGCCCTTTATCTCGTAGTCACAAATGTTGGTTCTGCCGCGTCGAGCATTCAGAAGATTTCTGTCGGGTATCACTGGCACTTGCGACCCCTTAGCATGAATTGGCTAAGGTACACGATTGGCTGGTTTTGGCTCACACATCAGTCGACAGCGCTAGCCGACTTCCAGGCAATGATCGGCGGCAACATCAAGGTTTACCCGTTCCTCACGCAAATCAACTTTTTGTCGTCTGCCAATGCCGTCACGTATCTCGAAGTCGGCCGCTCGACTAACGGTGTGGTCTACTTTGAACAGAATGACAGTTGGGGTGGTTGTTTCCCAAGCGTTAACAACGGCATGGTCAGTATTCTTATACGCGTCCAAGATGTCTTCGGGAAGAAGCACACCGCGAAGTTCAAAGTACCTTCCGTCTCGATCGAAGGGGCCAGAAATTACAACCCGGCGTTCGGGAAAACTCTTGCGGAGCTACGGGGTGAGCAACTCCCCCACGACAGGACCGTCTGACCCGTTAGGAGCACGCAAGTCTTGCGCATAGACTAGATTCATTCACGGCCCAAACAGGCCGTTCGCAGCCCAAGCATCACGCGGAGTTCAAGTCACCGGCGGCTTGGAGACCTTGCCGCGCATCGCTTCACACGGGTCATCACGCTTTTGCGCGGCGGTGAAATTCACGGTGTCGTAGGCGGTGTTGGCAGCGCCTGATTTCACCGCACCGGTGTCATCGCCCGTTTCCAAATAGCCGTGCGATGTGGTTTTGGCTTGGGTGACTGCGCTGAGCCAACGCGGCACGCCGATGTCTTTGCGCACATGACCGTTGCCTGCCAACAAGACGACGCCGCGCGCGGCGTTGGCCTCGATCAAGCGCGCCATGAATTGATCGCGGGCCACCTGCACATTCACCATGCGCTGCGCGGTGGCGGTGTCCAACATGCCGCAGTGACTGGCTTCTATGGTGCTGCTCAGCGCTTCGGAAATGTCTCGCGGAACGGCGGCTTCGAAGCCGCTCGCGGTCAGGCCTTGCGACATGACGCGGCGGCCTTCGGTGCGCGACACGTTGGCGGCCACGATGGGCAGGTCGTGGGCCAAAGCCAGGTCGATGAAAGGCCGGTAGAAGGCCCAGTTCCAACTGCTGGAGCCTGCGCCTGCGGTGATGACGGCGGTCGCGTCAATTCGGGCTGGCGTGCTGCGCAAGACGTCGATAGCGGCTTGGTGCTCGCGGTCAAATTGCTCCATCAGCAAGGCGGGTCGCGCGCCGGTTGTCAGGAGCTTTTTAAAAGCCTCAAGGCGCACTGCGTGCTGGGCGGCGTTGTCGTGAACCTCGCCGAGCAAAAGTACGCTAGGCGCTGGCTCATTCGCAGCAGGCATGGCAGCTTCGCCAAGCAACGAGGCACAACCTGCAAGGGCACAGCAAGCGATTGCGATTGCGGTTCGGATCAAGCTAGGTCTGCCCAGCACAGGACTCCTTTCGCTACCTCAGGGCAGTCGGAAACCCACCTCAGCCCGAACGGGATCTGTTTGAGTGTCTCCCTGAGCGACGAACTCAGGGCCAAGCGCTCGCTCAAAAAAAAGCTCATGGCTGTGCTTTCAACACCAAAGTATTCACCACAGCCCCGCCCCACACCGGCACGTATTCGACCTTGCGCCAGGGCTCCACAAAGCTGCGGTACAGCGGCGATAAAAAGATGCCCGACTGCCCGGTGGAATGCATGAACCGCGAGTTGGCGGGCTGGCCCAAATCGTAGACGGCGCGCAGGCTGGGGCCGTGTTCGTCAAGGTACAACTCGCCCGTGGTGGCGTCGGGTTTCAGGCCCACGCGGCTGACGTTGACGGTGTAGGTGTCGCCGCCCACGGGGGTGCGCAGCTCAAACAATTTCGCCAGCGGTTTGACCTTGCTGAAGGGGCGGTGTTCAGACCTTGCGATGTGCGCGGCGTCCCATCGCCACTGCGCCACATCGCTGCCGTGTTCGGCTTGCAGTTCGGTCAGCGCGGCGGTGAAGGCGGCGTTGATTTGTTGTTCGCAGGTCTCTTTCACGTCGGGCGTGGTTTTGTCATCGCACCACCATGCGTCGTTGCGTTCCAGCACGCCTTCCAAGGCGTCGCGGTAGCTGCGCCCGCCCACCGTGCGCTCCCACATCACCGGGCCCAGTTCATCGGCAAAGACGCCCTTGGTGAGGTGGCGCACCCAAGCGTAAAAAATAAGCGGCGCGGCTTTGTCGGCGGCCATGGTGCCGTCGAAGGCCATCAGCTGCGCCATGGCAGGGGCCGCCAGAGGATGCGTTGACTTGGCCTTCAACGCAAACAAAATCAAGCGCTTGGTGGCGAGTGAGACCACGTCGCTTTGCATGCTGCGCATGTCGTCCAGGCTGAGCTTGGGCTTGGCGTTCAGCATTTGCTCGATGCGCTGTTGGCGGTAGGGCACGGCCCATTCATTGGTGATGTAGTGCGGATAGCTCAGCGGGTGGATGCGCTGGTTGGCGGTGGCAATGAAGCCGCGCTCGGGGTTGATCTCACGCGGCGTTTGGTCGGCAGGCACAAAGCCGTCCCAATCGTATTTGGCGTCCCAACCGGGCGACGGCACTTGGCCCTTCAAATCGTTGTCGGGCTTGCGCACTGGCACGCGCCCGGCTGACACCATGGCAATGTGCCCAGCCTTGTCAGCCACCACCATGTTTTGCATGGGCGCGAGATACGCAGCCGAGGCACGGATGAAGTCGGGCACCGAGCTGGCGCGGGCAAACGCCAGTCCTGCGTCCATGGTGCTGGGGTCGGCGTCCAGCGCAGTCCAGCGCAGCGCCAAGGTGTAGGCGGGCTTGGCGGATGGGCCAAGCAAGCCGTCGTAACTTGGCGCATCTGAAATCACGGGCCCATGCCGCGTGCTGCGCGCTTGCATCGTCACGTCGGGCTGGCCTTTGACTTTGATGACCTCATTCACCACCGTGAATTTGGCCCAACCGTCGGGCGTTTGATATTGGTCGGGCGCGTCAGGTTTGATGCGTTCCAAATACAAATCTTGCACGTCGGGGCCGGTGTTGGTGAAGCCCCAAGCCACGCTTTCGTTTTGACCCAACACCACAAACGGCAGGCCCGGCATCGTGGCCCCAGCCACTTTGAAGCCGGGTGCTTCCATGCGCGCAAAGTACCAAAGCGCAGGCGCGCTGAGCTTCAAGTGCGGGTCGTTCGCGAGCAGTGGCATGCCGGTGGTGGTGTGCGTGCCGTGCACCACCCAGTTGTTGGAACCGATGCCTTCCACACCCGATTCGGGCGCGTGCAAAAGGGCTTGTTGGCCCAATTTGCCGTCAACGTTCAAGCCTTTGAACAAGGCGCTGTAGTCGGTGGCGATGAGGGGCTTGTCGGCGGGCTCACCTGAGTTGCCCGCAAAGGGCGGAATCAGCTCGTCGATGCGATTCACGGGCATGGTCAGCGACAGCCGCATGCGCAGCAGCTCCGTACCCCAGTTTCCGCCCAAGTCCCACGCCATCATAATGGCCCAGGCCATGCTGTCTTCGGGCGTCCAGGGTTCGGGCTGGATGCCCAGCACCAAGAACTCTGGCGGGCGCATCTTCATGGCGGTTTGGAGGTAGGCGTTGATGCCTGCGGTGTAGGCCAGCAGCGCGGCGCGCGCGTCGGGGCTGGCAGCGGCCCACTGCGCGGCGGCGGCGCGCTTCACGCCCAGCGCGCGCAAAAACTTGTCGGTGTCCAAAGCAGCCTCACCAAATGCCTCGGCCAAGCGGCCCGAGCCTATGCGGCGGTGCGTTTCCAACTGCCACAGGCGGTCTTGAGCGTGCACAAAACCCAAGCCGTACATGGCCTCATTGGGCGTTGCGGCGGTGATGGTGGGAATGCCGTGTGCGTCGCGTTCGATTTTGATGTCGGCGGTGATTTGCGTGGCGTCTGATTTGACGGCAAGCGCGCCGTCAGTTTGCGGCAGCACTTGGCGGCTGTAGTTCCACAGCGCAGCACCACCCAAGGCCAGCACCAAAAGCAGCAAGGTCAAAGCGCGTCGCAACCATTTCATCGTGGGCTTCTTTGTTGTCAAAGGGAAAGGGCTGAAGGGTAGCGTCGCCGGCGGAGGCGACCGCGTGGGTGCCGATTTGCAGGTGAAAACACTTGCTTATCTTGGGTTGGCAAACAGCGCAGATTGAAACAATTCTTTTCAAGTCGCGCACAAGCTCAGACAGGAGCGTCATGCGCAAAAAACACTGTCAGCCCCATCGAATCAGAGAAGCAAAAACTTCATGTTGAACGACATCCTCACGCGCTTGAGTCACATCACCACAACACGCTCAGGCGCACCGCACTTGCCGCAAAACGGCCCTGCCCGCATTGAAGTGTGCCCACCGGCACTGCGACGCGACTGCCGCGCCACGAGCTGGCAAGGGAGCTGGCAAGAGAGCTGGCAAGCCGGGCTGCGTGACTGGTTGCAGTCGGCCTGGCCCACCACCGCAGGCAGCGCCCACAGCACACAAAGCCATTGGCCCAAAGAGCTGTCGATGACGGCGCAAAGCAATTCGCCGCTGTCCATGGTCAGGCGTGAGTTTGTCGATTCCCTGCGTGACATCCGCACCCAACAAGCCGGTGATTTGCTGGGCCGCATTCGCACTGCGCGTTCGATGCGCGACCTGTGGCATCTGCGCACTGAGATTTACAACTTGGTCTCGCGCCACCGCGATGAATCTGAAGCCACTTACCGCTTGATGCGCTTGAACCGATTTTTTCCGCAGCGTGTGAGCCGACCTGGCATGGGCCAAACCACCGCACCGGCCGGGCGCAACGGAGCCGCGCAATGAACGCACAACAGCTGACCAATGTGGGCACAGCGCATCACCCTGGCTTGCCTTTGCCGGGCTTCGGTTTGCCCGAAGAACGCATGGCCCGCGCGGCGGCACAAACCGCTTTCACCGAGCTGAAATACAGCTTTATGCGCGCCACCGCCGAGATCGAAGGCGGCATGGGTTTGCTGTTGCAACGCCAAGTTTTGTTGGCCAAAGAAGCTGTGGAGCTGTGGCGCTTGCGCGGCGCGGTGTTTGCCGCCCTGCCCCTGCACAGCGAACGCAGCCGCATGCACAAGGCTGATCTGCATCAACAACTCGACAGCGTGTTTCCTGACTGCGGGCACATCAACGGGTTTGCAGCACGCTGACGCGGCAGGCCCATGAGAGCACGGCAAAATCGCGGCCTTCAACAGCTCAGCCGAACGCATCGAATGCCCGCTCTGAAACGCTCTGCGCCTGCCAAACGCCGCACCCTTCATGGGCCAGCGCTGGCTGATGCCGTCACAGTGGGCACCACGCTCAACGAAGCGGCCTATCTGCGCATTGAAGAGATGATCGTCACGCTGGAATTGCCACCGGGCAGTTTGGTGTCGGAGTCCATCCTCAGTGAACGCATAGGCATAGGCACCACGCCGATACGCGAAGCGCTGCAGCGCTTGTCGCGCGAGTATTTGATTCAAATCTTGCCGCGTCGCGGTGTCGTCGTCACCAGCATTGATGTGCGACAGCAATTGCAAGTGTTGGAGACGCGACGCGAACTCGACCGCTTGGTGGCGTGCGCCGCAGCCCGTCGTGGGCAAGCCGCCGACCGCAGCCGCTTTGCCGAGATCGCACGCACGATGAGGCAGGCGGTGAGCGCCGGTGACCTGCACGCCTTCTTGCGTGCAGACGCAACGTTGAATGACGCGCTGGCAAAAGCGGCGCGCAACGAAATTGCCACACGCACCGTGGCCACACTGCATTCGGTGTCACGGCGCTTTTGGTTTTTTCATCGCAACCACAACCCATCGGGCCGCTCAGACCCCAACAACACCATGCGCCTGCACCTTGCATTTGCCAAGGCTTTGGCCGCAGGCGATGAAGCCGTGGTGGCGCTCGCCTGCGACGCGTTGATCGACGACCTGGTTGACTTTGCGCGCAGCACCCTAGACGCCAACTGAAAGGCGCGCTCCGCTTGCGAACTGCGCGCATCCATCACGCAACAGAATTTTCGCTTGCCAACTGGCATGTCAGTCGCATACCATTTCAGTGTCAGAGTCGATAAGGCCTGACGAAGTCACGAAGCAAGCAAGCGGCGACAGTCGGCGCAAACAAGGTTTACTGAATTGGCTTTTTGCTTACAACTTGGTGCGCGATCTTGTCGCGAGGCGCGACAACATTCCGTCTGGTTATTGGTTGGCCCGTATCTAGCGATCAAGGTAACACGCGGGCCCAGTGATTTCCCTCGTAAGTAGCTGGCTACCACCTGTTGCACACACCGCGGTGCAAGACTTCAAAGTCTAGGAATTTAAGTCGCCAATCGCAACCGTCAATGCGGCGTTGATTGCGAAGCTTGAAACGCCCGTTGTTGAGCTGCCACTGGGAGCCTGTCATGTGCGAATACTTTGTCAAAGCCGACCCCATGCTTTATGAACAGCGCACGCGCACGGTGCGCATACACAGCGTGTTGACCAGCATCCGCTTAGAAAATTCAGTGTGGGACACATTGGCGCAAATGGCCGAAGCACAACGCTGTTCTACCAACAGCTTGATCGTGCAGTTTCACGATGAAATTTTGGCTCACCGAGGCGAGGTGCCTAACTTCGCCTCGTTTTTGCGAGTCACCTGCATCCGATTCCTGAGCCGCGAATTGAGCCAAGCCAGGCACGCGCTGCATGACCAGCCAGACAGCGAATTCGACGGCTTGAGTGCCCACGCGAACGTGGCCGAGTCCATCCCCGCCGCCGGGTTGCACACCGTGCCAGCTCGCACCAAAGTTGTCGCGCTTCGAGCCCGATGAAACGCACAAATTGAATCGTTGAAAAGAGAGTGTGTGAGTGAGAGCCGTCAGCACTATCCTGTGCAGGCGGCGTTGGCAAATGAAAAACTGGAGACAGAAATGAAGAAATTACCCACGCTGTTTTTGAGCACGTTGACGGCGGCTGTCGCGCTGCTGATTGGGACAAGTGCCCATGCGCAGTCCGCGAACATCGAGAACCTCAAGCAAATGAAGCTGTCGGGTGTAGACCCGAGCATGCCGCCAGTGCCGCAGGAAGGCAAAAATGCCAATCAGCTTCGTGAAAACCTGAAGCGCGTGAAGTTGCCGCCGGGCTTCAAGATTGACCTGTACGCCGTGGTGCCCGATGCGCGCCACATGGCGGTGGCCCCAAGCACCAACATGCTGTTTGTCGGCACGCGCAAAAACACGGTGTGGGCGGTGACCAACCGCAACAGCGGCGACACCGCCACCGAAGTCAAGCCGTTCGCGCCGTCGGCCAAGTTCAACAACCCCAACGGCGTTTGCTGGACCAAAGACGGCTTCTTGATCGTGGCGGAACACAACCGCGTGCTCAATTTCCCAGCGGCTGAGTTCTTCTACGAAGGCGGGGACGTGGCGGTGATTGAAACCGTGCCGCAAGGAAAGTTGATTCCGGTTGAAGAAGAGTCTTTCAACCACGGTGCGCGCACTTGCCGCGTGGGGCCAGACGGCATGCTCTACATCACCTTGGGCCAGCCCTTCAATGTGCAGCCGCGCAGCAAGCTGGAGCTGTACACGAAGGTGGGCATCGGCGGGATTGTTCGCATGAATGCCTTCGACGGCAGCAAGCGCGAGGTGTACGCCACCGGTGTTCGCAATTCGGTGGGCATGGACTTCAACCCCAAAGACAAAACCCTGTGGTGGACAGACAACCAAACCGACGGCATGGGCGACGACATCCCGATGGGCGAGATCAACCGGTCCACCAAGGCCGGGCAGTTTTTTGGCTATCCGTACATCGTCAGCAAAACACGCATCACCGACGAGGGTTACGACAAAGACCCACTGCCCGCCAACACGGTGAACCCAGAAGTCATGACCGATGCGCACGCTGCCGATTTAGGCCTGGCTTTCTACAACGGCAAGGCCTTCCCGACCAAGTACCAAGGCGGCTTTTTCTCGGCCCAGCACGGCTCGTGGAACCGCACCAAGCCGGTTGGTGCACGTGTTTTGTTCACCAGCCTGAAAGCCGACGGCACGGCCGACAAGACCGAGGTGTTCGCTGACGGTTGGCTTGACGATGCCACCGGCCTGTACCGCGGCCGTCCTGTGGATGTGGCCATGCTGAAAGACGGCTCCATGCTCATCAGCGACGACTTTGCCGGTGCGCTGTACCGCGTCACTTACGTGGGCGACGCCAAGATGGCATCACGCTGACACTTGTCAGTTTTTCAGCTTGAACCAAAGCGGGCTGGGTCACACCGGCCCGCTTTTTTTGATGTGGAGAATTTTTGAAAATGAAGCAATTGAGCCGCTTGAAGGTCAGCTTGACGGTTATTTCGGCATTGACGTTCGCCGTGAATTCGGCTGTGTCCGCAGACCTTGATGCCGGTCGTCAAAAAGCACAGCTGTGCGCGGCCTGTCATGGCCCCATGGGCTTGGCCAGCATGCCCAACACACCCAACTTGGCAGGTCAACCAGAGCAGTATTTGGCCGAGCAACTCAAGGCTTATCGAAGCGGCAAGCGCGTGAATGAACAAATGAGCCTGCTTGCCAAACCGCTGAGCGATGCCGAAATCGCCAACGTGTCAGCTTGGTACGCCTCAATCCAAGTGCAGATCAAAGGCCAGTGAGTGTTCCGTGAATTGAGATACACCACACCCCGTTCTCCCTGAGGTATCGAAGGGAGGCACTGGGCACGACTCCCTTCGCTGCCTCAGGCCAGTCGGAAGAACCACCTCAGTCCGAACGGGGCTCGCGGCGGTGCGAGTCAGTTTGAAGCGCTTCAGTTGTCTGCATCACCGCCCGCGCCATGCCGCGCAAGATGTGAATTTCTTCTGTCGTCAAAGCGCTGCGGTTGAGCAGTTGGTTCAAACGCGGCATCAGTTTGCGCGGCGCTTGAGGATCAAGAAATCCGATGCGCTGCAATGCGGCTTGCCAATGATCCAACGCGCCTTGAACGGCCACACCGTCGGCCAAAGTGGCGTCCAGCGTTCGCGCCGTCACTTCAAAACCACCCAGCGCTTGACGCCAGTCATACGCCAGCAATTGCACGGCTTGCGCCAAGTTGAGTGAGCCGTAGTTGGGGTCGGTGGGAATGCTGATGCAACTATGGCAGCGGTACACGTCTTCGTTGCTCATGCCAAAGCGCTCGCAGCCAAACACCAAGGCCACGCGCTGCGCGCCGGCTGCCAGCGTGCTGAACAACTCGCGCGGTGCGTGGGTGGGCGGGCCGAAGTCGCGCGGCGTCATGGCGGTGGCGCAGGCGTGGGTGATGCCGTCCAAGGCTTCGGTGAGCGTGTCCACCACGCGGGCGTTTTCCAAAATATCGAGCGCGCCGCTGGCCAATGAGATGGCCTCTTGCTTGCGCTGAACATTGGCGTAGCGCGGTGCCACCAACACCAAATCCGAGAAGCCCATGACCTTCATCGCGCGCGCCGCAGCCCCGACGTTGCCAGGGTGGCTGGTGCCCAACAAGACGAAGCGCGTCGGGTCGGCGATTGATGCAGGCCGAAGGTGGCTTTGGGGAACGGCAGCGGGCATGGTGTCAAGGAGAAGAAGCAAGGCCGTCAAAAAGTGGCCGCGTAAACTCTGATTATCGGCAGGCTGAAATTCTCCGCTTCACGCCCTCGCTCTTTCCCTCTGCCAAGCTCGTTCACCTCATCAGGTTGCCCTATGTCGCAAGCTCTGCATCCCACGCTCAATGTCGCCGTCAAAGCGGCGCGCCTGGCGGGTTCTTTGATCAACCGGGCTTCGATGGACGTGGACATGCTGAAGGTGACCACCAAGTCGGCCAACGACTTCGTCACCGAAATCGACCAAGCCGCCGAGCGCGTGATCATTGAAACCCTGCTCACCGCCTACCCCGGCCACGCCATCTTGGCCGAGGAGTCGGGCCGCGAGCACGGTGCCAAAGACAGCGACTATTTGTGGATCATTGACCCGTTGGACGGCACGACCAACTTCATCCACGGCCTGCCGATGTACTGCGTGTCCATCGCGCTGTCGTTTCGCGGCCAAGTGCAGCAAGCGGTGGTGTACGACCCCACGCGCAATGATTTGTTCTACGCCTCCAAGGGGCGCGGGGCCTTCTTGAATGACAAGCGCCTGCGCGTGTCCAAGCGCAACCGCATGGCCGACTGTTTGATCGGCACTGGCTTTCCTTTCCGTAAGGGCGACAACTTCAAGCGCTATGTGCAGATGTTTGAAGCGGTGATGCAGATGTGCGCCGGGCTGCGTCGCCCCGGCGCTGCGGCGCTTGATCTTTGCTACGTGGCCGCTGGTTATTACGACGGCTTTTTTGAGACCGGCCTGAGCCCTTGGGACATGGCCGCAGGCTCGCTGCTCGTCACCGAAGCGGGTGGGCTCGTCGGCAACTTCACAGGCGAGTCAGACTTTTTGTACCAGCGCGAAGTGGTGGCCGGCAACCCCAAAATTTACGGTCAGTTGGTGACAGTTCTCAGCCCGTTCACGCGCATTTTGAAAGGCGCGGCACCAGCGCCTTCGTTGGCCGGCATGGTGGCCGCAGCACAGGCAGGATTGACACCTGAAGAAGCTTTTGCTGCGGCTGAAAGCGAGCAGGTGCCTGAGGTGGGCGGGCATGCCGCGCCTGTGCCTGCCGCGCCTGCGCCTGCAAAAAAGCAAGCCACGCGCATCCGCAAAGCCGACATGCCCGAATCACCTTTCTGACCGGCCGCCCGTCATGACAGGCCCGCTCAGCGGACTCAAAGTGGTCGAGATGGCGGGGCTTGGGCCAGCACCGTTTTGCGGCATGTTGTTGGCCGACATGGGGGCTGAAGTTTTGCGCATCGCGCGTCCGAAAAATGCAGACGTCGGTAACGCCAAGTCCGATGTCTCGTTTGACACATTCGCCAGAGGCAAACAAACCCTGCACGCCGACTTGCGTGACGCCACCGCGTTGGCTGCGTTGTTGGAAGTCATCGCCAAATCAGATGCCTTGATCGAAGGCTTTCGCCCCGGCGTGATGGAGCGCTTGGGCCTGGGCCCCGACGTGTCCCTGGCTCGCAACCCGCGCTTGGTTTACGGCCGCATGACAGGCTGGGGCCAGAGTGGCCCCTTGGCCCACGCTGCCGGTCACGACATCAACTACATCGCCTTGTCGGGCGCGCTGCACGCCATCGGCCCACGCGGCGAAAAACCCACCGTGCCGCTGAACTACATCGGCGACTTTGGCGGTGGCGGTATGTTGCTGGGGTTTGGGTTGGTGTGCGCGTTGTTGGAAGCCAAAACATCGGGCAAAGGCCAAGTGGTTGACGCCGCCATGACCGACGGCGCGGCCTTGCTGTCGACCATGATGTACGGAATGCACGCGCAAAACATGTGGAGCAACGAGCGAGGCAAAAACTTGCTCGACGGCGGCGCGCATTTCTACGACACCTACACCTGCGCCGACGGCAAACACATCGCCATCGGTGCCATCGAGCCGCAGTTTTATGCCTTGCTGTTGAAGCTGTTGGGCATCACCGATGCGGCGTTTGCGGCGCAAATGAACCCGACCGCCTGGCCTGATCTGAAGGTGCGATTGGCAGAGTTGTTTGCCACCCGCACGCGCGAGGCGTGGTGTGCATTGTTAGAAGGCACCGACGCATGTTTTGCGCCTGTGTTGGATTGGGATGAAGCGCCAAAGCATGCTCATAACGTGGCGCGGGGGACGTTTGTGACGACCGACGGCGTGGTGCAACCTGCGCCTGCGCCCAGGTTCAGCCGGACGGTGGTGGAGCTTCGAACTGAAGCCGTATCGACATCTGCACTTCTGAAATCTTGGGGTATTTCCGAGTCGAGCACCGAAGCGCTGATCGATTCAAAATAACGATTTGTCGCCCCCTCCCCTTGACGGGGAGGGCTGGGGAGAAGTGAAAGCTTGTCAGCGAGTCCGCAAGTGTTCAGCGCTGTCACCTCCTCCCCTACCCTCCTCCGTCAAGGAGGAGGGAGTCAAACATCCGCTCCCCCTGCCAGGGGGAGGGAGCAATTCAAATTCGAACTCGAGACCCAATATGCCCATCGACTTCCGCCCCGCCTGGTCCACACCCGAGTTGGAGACCTACCGCGACACCGTCATTCGCTTCATACACACCGAAGTCCAACCCGACGACGAAGCCGCTCGCAAGCGCGGCAACGTGGGCCACGCGCTGTGGCGCAAGGCCGGGTCACTGGGTTTGCTGTGCGCTGACATACCGGAAGAATTTGGCGGCGGCGGCGGCGACTTTCGCCACGAAGCTGTCATGTACGAGGAGCTGTCGCGTCGCAGCCTGACGGGCTTCAACAGCTCGGTGCACACCATCGTCGCGCACTACCTGCTGAACCACGGCACCGCCGCGCAAAGGGCAAAGTACCTGCCGCGCTTGTGCAGCGGCGAACTCGTCAGCGCCATCGCCATGACTGAGCCTGGCGCAGGCTCGGACTTGCAAGGTATGCGAACCCGAGCCACTTTGTCGGCCGACAAAACCCACTACGCCGTCAACGGCTCCAAGACCTTCATCACCAACGGCTACTTGGCCGGTTTGGTGTTGCTGTGCGTGAAGACCGACCCGACGCAAGGCGCGCGCGGCACATCGATTTTGATTGTTGAAACCGCCAATCTGCCCGGCTACAAAGTCGGCCGCGTGCTCGACAAAATCGGTATGAAAGCGCAGGACACGTCTGAGCTTTTTTTCGATGACGTGCGCATCGCTGCCGACAACTTGCTCGGCGGTGCAGAAGGCCAAGGCTTCTTTCAACTGATGGGCGACCTGCCCTACGAGCGGCTCATCATCGGCCTGAGCGCAGTGGCGGCGATGGAAGGTGCGCTTGAAGCCACGCTGGCCTATGTGCGCGAGCGCAAAGCCTTTGGCCAGCCCGTGGGTGATTTTCAAAACACCAAATTCAAGCTGGCCGAAGTCGCCACCATCACCAAAGTGGCACGTACTTTCATCGACGACTGCGTGGTCAAGTTGGTGGCCGGCACGCTAGACACCGTGACCGCTTCGATGGCCAAGAGTTGGGCCTCAGACATGCAGTGCAAAGTGGTGGACGAATGCCTGCAACTGTTTGGTGGCTACGGCTACATGAACGAATATTTGATCGGGCGCATGTATGTGGACGCGCGGGTGCAGCGCATTTACGGCGGCACCAACGAGATCATGAAAGAGGTGATTTCGCGGGCGCTTTGATGTTTTGATGCAGTCTGCTCAGCCGAGGCAACGGGCAACACGCAACACGCAACACGCAACACGCAACACGCAACAGGCAACAGGCAACAGGCAAAAAATCACTCCCACGCGGGCGTCGCACTCATCACCTCCTGCAAGGTCGTCTGCCCCTCAGCCACCTTCGTGCACCCCGCCAACCGCAGCGGCCTCATGCCGTCCTTCAAAGCCTGCTGCCGCAGCTTCTGTGGATCAGGCAAGGGCTGCAAACAAGCCCGCGCCGCATCGGTGACGCTCAGCAATTCATACAGCCCGGTGCGACCCCGAAAGCCGGTCATCCGACACTCCAAACACCCCACCGGTTTGTAAGCCCGCACAGCGCCATTCAAGCGCCAAGGCTTGACAAACTCGGCCAAGCTTTCAGCGGTGACTTCGTCGTCAGGTTGTTTGCAGGCCACACATAAAGTGCGCACCAAACGCTGCGCCAAAACGCCAATCACGGTGGCGCTGATCAGGTAAGGCGCTAGGCCCAAATCGACCAAGCGCGTGATCGCCGAAGCCGCGTCATTCGTGTGCAAAGTGCTGAACACCAAGTGGCCGGTGAGTGCGGCCTGAATGGCCATCTCAGCCGTGTCGAGGTCGCGAATTTCACCCACCATGATGATGTCGGGGTCCTGTCGCATCAATGCGCGCACGCCTTCAGCAAAGCCCAAATCCAGACTGTGTTGCACCTGCGTTTGGTTGAACGCGGGTTGGATCATCTCTATCGGGTCTTCGATGGTGCAGACGTTCACCTCGTCGGTGGCCAGGCGGCGCAGCGTGGAATACAGGGTGCTGGTTTTGCCCGAACCCGTGGGGCCGGTCACCAAAATGATGCCGTTGGGGCGCGCCACCAAAGCCTCCCAGCGCTTCACGTCGTGGCTGCCAAAACCCAAAGCGTCCAGCGCCTTGACGCTGGTGTCGGGGTCAAAAATTCGCATGACCATTTTTTCGCCGAAGGCGGTGGGCAGCGTCGACAAACGCATCTCCACTTCGTCACCTTCAGGGTTGCGGGTTTTGATGCGACCGTCCAGCGGGCGGCGCTTTTCGATCACGTCCATGCGGCCCAACAACTTGATGCGCGCAATCATGGCGCTCATCACGCCGGGCGGCATTTGGTAGACGGTGTGCATCACGCCGTCAATTCGAAAACGAATGGCGCTGCGCTCACGGCGCGGCTCTAGGTGAATGTCTGAGGCGCGCTGGTCAAAGGCGTATTGCCACAGCCAATCAACCACCTGCACCACGCCTTGGTCGTTGGCGTCGAGCTGCTTGTTGCTCCGGCCCAGCTCGACCAATTGCTCGAAGTTAACTGCGGCTGCGGCCTCGCCGGTTTTCACCGCCGCACGCACCGAGGTGGACAGCATGTAGAACTCGGTCGTGTACTTGGCCAGCTCCAGTGGGCTGACAAGCACCAGCTTCACACTGCGACGCGTGTGGGCTGCAATCTCGGGCATCCACGACACGTCAAACGGCTCGCAGGTGGCAATGGTCACTTCGTGCAAACCAAACTGAAGCGGCAACACGCGACGCCGTTCGGCGTAGGTGATCGACATCACGTCGGACACACGGCCCACGTCCACGCGCAGCGGGTCGATGCGCAGATAGCCGTAGCCGCAGCGCGTCGCCAGCCACTCGGTGAGGGCTTCCACATCGAGCACTTTGCTGCTGCCCCTGCGCGTGAGGTTGGCGCTGGCCAACCGCACCAGCGGATGCTGCGAGCTGTCGGCACCGCCAAAACGCTGCGCGGTGCGGTCAAAGTCTTCTGTGCTGATGACGTGATCGGCTTGCAGCGCCGTCAACAGCCAGCGCCATTCAAGGCGGCCTTTGGGCGTTGCTGCGGGGGCCGAAACCAGCGGTGACTTGAACGGCAGATCAGTGGGTTTCATGCGGCGACCTTCTGGGTTGGAGCGTCGGCAAAAGGACGAATCATCTTCACCCATTTTGGCGCGGGCAACTTGTAAAGCGCTTTGATGTTGTCGGCTCGCGCCATCAACACATCACGCTCAGGCAAGCGCGTGCCCTTCATGGCCACCAACGTGGTGTTGCCTTCTTTGGTGGGTTGCATGCTGAAGACGTTTTGCAACTCGTGCGTGAACCCAAATGCGTTTGCCACTCGCTTTGCGCTGCGCTCAAAGCTGGCGTCGCGGCCAAAGAGGTTGACCGTCATCACGCCGCCTTCGCGCAGCAGCGCAAAGCAATTGCTGTAAAAAGATTGCGTGTCGAGCATGGGGCTGGCGGCGTCTTGGTCGTACAAGTCAACGCAAAGTGCATCGACTGTGTTGGCGTTGGCCGCGTCGCACACATAGTCTTCGGCGTCCATTTCCAGCACCTTCAAACGGTCGCTGTCTTCGGGCAATTTGAAGCACCAACGGCAAATCAAAATCACGCTCGGGTTCAGCTCGATCGCGGTGGTGCGCATGTGCATGGCACCGAACGTGAAGCGCGTGATGGCCGCAGCACCCAGGCCCAGTTGAACGGCGTGGCCTTCGCGCCACTGCGCCTCGGGCTTCAACAGCATCCACACCATCATGCGCTGGATGTATTCCAGCTCCAGGCCCAGCGGCTTGCGTATGCGCATGGCACCTTGCACCCACGGCGTGCCAAGGTGAAGGTAGCGAACGGCGTCGGCCTCCGACACGGTGGCCTCGGCCAAATTGGGGTAAATTTTTTTTGGCGTGGTGAACATGCGCATGCGCAAATTATCGCGAGCCCAGCAAACCGCATTGCTCGAACACCGCCTGCCAAGCGGCCAATTTGCGGGCGTAACTCCAACGGGCGTTGGCCGGGCTGGTGGAAGGCAGCTGATAAACGCTCACGCCCAGCGCTTCGGTGTGGCGTTTGCAGCGTGCCGATTCGCCGCCGTTGTGCGCCACAGCTTGAAGCTGCGGAGCGCGCAGTTTCAAGCTGGCGAGGTCGTTCAACGCGGGCTGGCGAATGGCGCTGTCCAAGCTGCCGGGGCGTATGCAAGTGGCGTAAACGTCCCACAAACCGACGCCGTGGTCGAGCATCGCAGTCAAGCGCTGCGCATAAGCAAGGCTGGTGAAATCAACTTGACACAGCGCCGACAGAATCGGCCAAAACTGATTGCGCGGGTGACCGTAGTACTGCGCTGCTTGCAATGAAGCCACGCCGGGAAAGCTGCCGAGCACGACCAAGCGGGTGCGCTGGTCGATCACGGCGGGCAGCCCTTCTAGAACAGGGCTCACAGCGCGGTCAAACCCGGCAAAGCGTGGCGCGCGTTGGTGTGGGTCGCTTCATTCACTTCTTGCAAGCTCATGCCGCGCAGCTGCGCCAGCACTTGGGCGATGCGCGGCACTTCGGCGGGTTCGTTGCAGGCCTGCGCCGAAACATCTTTGTCAAGAGCGCGTTGCGCCGTCGTTTTGTAAAGCCAAGCCGGAGGAATGTCGGGCGCGTCGGTTTCCAGCACGATGGCGCTCATGGGCAGGCTCTGCGCCAAGCGGCGGATTTGCAAGGCGCGCTCGAAGGTCAACGTGCCGCCAAAGCCCAACTTGAAACCCAGGTTGACGAAGGCCAGCGCCTGTTGCTCGCTGCCGTTGAAGGCGTGCGCAATGCCGCCGCGCACTTTGATGAGCCGCAGCTGCTTGAGCAAGGTGTCGGCCGAGCGACGCACGTGCAGGATGACGGGCAGGTCGAACTCGCGCGCCAGTTTGAGCTGCGCGGCGTAGAACATTTCTTGCCGCGCGCGGTTCAAGCCAGGCACAAAGTGATCCAGCCCGATTTCACCCACGGCCACCAAACGCGCATCGGTGCGATGGGCGCAGAGTTGCTCGCGAAGCTGCTGCAAATCACCGTCATCGGCGCGCTCGACATACAGCGGGTGAATGCCCAGCGCGTAAGCAAAACTGTGCTCGTGGGCCAGTTCGCGCACGGCGTTGAAGTTGGATTTTTCGACCGCAGGCAACACCACTTGTTGCACCTTGGCGGCGCGGGCGCGAGTCACGACGCCAGACCGGTCACCGTTGAATTCGGGAGCGTCGAGGTGGCAGTGCGTGTCAGTCCAAAACATGGCGCGATGATGCCTTGCCGAACTTTGCGCAAGGCCAGCGGAGCATTGCAGAACCAGCAGCCCATGCAAAAACGGCGGCTGCGTGTTACGGTTGAATTTCTCGCCGTTGAGGTTGACGGCCGCCACCGGTGTAGCCATGAAAAAAGCGCCGCTTTACAGCAGCTCGCGTCCCGCCAACCGCCCTGCGGCGACAGCGGCTGGGCCCGCAGCGTCTATCACTGTCGCCGCAGATGCGGTGTCCAGATCAAACTCCTGGCTGTCGCGCGTCAAAGCATTCACCAAGCGCCACACGGGGCCGGTCTGGGCTGTCGGCGGTGCATTGTTGGTGGCGACGGGCGTGTTGTTGCAACAGCAACTCGGCCCGTCGAACCCTGCTCTTACGCAGGACGACATTGACGAAGCTGTGCGCACAACGCTTGAAAACGAGGTGCTGCCGTCGCCCTACGCACGCGCTTACGAGGCCGTGGCCGGGTCGGTGGTGCGCGTGGTGGGTTTGGACGACGAAGCGGGAACCCCTGCCAAGCAAGACGCCACCGAGATCGACCCCACCGACCACCGCCGCTCCACCGGCAGCGGCGTGGTCATCATCGACAACGGCACCATCCTGACCAACCTGCACGTGGTCACGGGTGCCAAGCGCATCCGCGTGACCTTTGCCGACGGCCATGAATCTGACGCCGTGCTCATCAACGCGCAGCCCGAAAATGACTTGGCGGTGCTGCGCGCCAAAAGCATTCCCGACGACTTGGAAGCCGCCACCATGCGCAGCAGCGCCGAGTTGCGGCCTGGCGATCAGGTGATGGCGGTGGGCTTTCCGTTTGGCATCGGGCCGTCGGCGTCGGGTGGTGTGGTGTCGGGCTTGAAACGGCAGTTCCGCTCGCCGGAAGGCGGCCAGCGCATCGGCAACCTGATTCAGTTTGACGCCGCCGCCAACCCCGGCAATTCGGGTGGCCCGCTGGTGACCATGGACGGCGCGGTGGTGGGCATCGTCACCGCCATCTTGAACCCCGGAGATGCGGGCACCTTCATCGGCATTGCGTTTGCGGTGCCCATAGAAAACGCGGCAGCCGCGGCAGGCATGCCACCGTTTTAATTCATTCATCCAAGTCCACCATGAACTCAAACAACGACAACACCGCCACCCTGATGGAACGCATCCTTTACGAAGTGAAGCGCGTGGTGGTGGGGCAAGACCAGTTTCTGGAACGCGTGATGGTGGCGCTGTTGGCGCAGGGCCATTTGCTGGTGGAGGGCGTGCCGGGCTTGGCCAAAACCATCACAATCAAAACGCTGGCCACCACCTTGCGCGGCAGCTTCAAGCGCATTCAATTCACCCCCGACCTGGTGCCGGCCGACTTGATAGGCACGCGCATTTGGAACCAGCGCACCGGTGAATTCAGCACCTCGCTCGGCCCGGTATTTGCCAACCTGCTGCTGGCCGATGAGATCAACCGCGCACCTGCCAAAGTGCAAAGCGCCTTGTTGGAAGTGATGCAAGAACGACAGGTGACGATTGCCGGTGAAACGCACAAAGTGCCGTCGCCGTTTTTGGTGATGGCCACGCAAAACCCGATTGAGACCGAAGGCACCTACGCGCTGCCCGAGGCGCAAGTTGACCGCTTCATGATGAAGGTGCTGGTGGGCTACCCGACCGAGGAACAAGAGTTTGTGATTGTTGAGCGCGTGACCGGTGAGCCCACCAGCGTGAACGCCGTGGCCAGCACCGAGCAACTGGCGCAACTGCAACACGAGTGTCGGCAGGTCTATGTCGATCCGTCGTTGATTCAATACGCCGTGAAGCTGGTGGCCGCCACGCGCGAGCCCGCCAAACACGGCTTGAGCGACATGGCCAAGTACCTGAGCTTTGGTGCCAGCCCGCGCGCCACGATTGGCTTGATCGAAGCCAGCCGCGCCATGGCCATGCTGCGCGGTCGCACTTATGTGCTGCCCGAAGACGTGGTCGATTTGGTGCCCGATGTGCTGCGCCATCGCTTGGTGCTGAGTTACGAGGCACTGGCCGACGGCCTGACCGCCGACGCCTTGATTGAGCGCATCGTCGCGAAGATCACCAAGCCGAATGCGCCCATGGCCCACAGCGCAGCGAGCGCAAACCATGGCTGATGAAACGGCTTCGACTGCCGCGAGGACGGCAACCACGCCGAGCGCAGACGCCCTGCTACGCCGCCTGGAATGGACGGTGCTGCGCCGCTTGGACGGCCTGCTGCAAGGCGACTACCGCACGCTGATGCGCGGGGCAGGCTTGGACTTGGCCGACCTGCGCGAATATCAACATTCCGACGACGTGCGCCACATCGACTGGAACGTCACCGCGCGCTTGAATCTGCCGCATGTGCGCCAGTTCACCGAAGACCGCGAACTCACCGCGTGGTTCTTGTTGGACCTCAGCGGCAGCGTTGACTTCGGCTCGCTGGAGCGCAGCAAACGCACTGTCTCCACCGACTTTGTGGCCGTGCTGGCGAGGCTGCTTACGCGCCACGGCAACCGCGTCGGCGCGCTGCTGTTTGGCAATGCGGTGGATGCGGTGTTGCCCGCGCGCGGCGGGCGCGGTCATGTGCTGAACTTGCTCAAACGCATGCAAGATTTCGAGCCACCCAAAAGCAACGCCAGCACCCAACTGTCAGGCCTGCTCAAAGCCGCACAAGAAATCCTTCCGCGCCGCTCTATGGTGTTTGTGGTGTCCGACTTCATCAGCGCACCCGGTTGGGCTGACGCGATGGCGCGCTTGTCGCAAAAACACGAGGTACTTGCCGTGCGCTTGTTCGATCCCACCGAAATGGACTTGCCCGATGTCGGCTGGATGACGATGCAAGACGCCGAAACCGGCGAGCAAGTGTTGGTCGACACCGCAAACGCGGGCTTCCGCGAGCGCTTCAAAGCTTTGGCGGAAGGGTCTGAGGCCCAACTGCGCAGCGACCTGTCACGTGCTGGCGTGGACACGCTGGAGCTGTCGACCGACGACGATTTGGTCAACACGCTGATGCGCTTCACCGACATGCGCCGCGCGCGCAGCCGCTTGTCAGGCGGCAGCAGCGCAGCGAAGGCAAGGCACTTGCCGGCGGGCATGCACAGCCACCTGATGAACCGCAGCGGAGCCACCGCATGAGTGCAATGAATTTCATTTGGCCGCATTTGCTGTGGCTGCTGTTGGCGGTGCCGCTGCTGGTACTGGTCTACCTCTGGCTGCTGCGTCGGCGCAAAAAAGTGACGTTGCGTTTTGCTAGCGTGGCGCTGGTCAAGCAGGCCATGGGCAAAGGGCCAGGTTGGCTTCGGCACGTGCCGCCTGCATTGCTGCTCGCGGCCATCACGGTGTTGCTGGTGGCGGCCGCGCGGCCCACTGCGGTCGTGAAACTGCCGAGCCAACAAGAGACGATTATTTTGGCCATGGATGTCTCGGGCAGCATGCGCGCCACTGATGTGTTGCCCACCCGTTTGGTGGCGGCGCAAGAAGCCGCGAAAGCCTTCATCAAAGACCTGCCGCGCAATGTGCGCATCGGCGTGGTGTCGTTTGCCGGCACCGCCGCGGTGGTGCAGCCACCCACCCAAAGCCGCGAAGACGTGGTCGCCGCCATCGACCGGTTTCAGCTGCAACGCGGCACTGCCATCGGCAGCGGCATGGTGTTGTCGCTGGCCACTTTGTTTCCCGATGCCGGCATCGATTTGTCGCAAATCACTGGCGCGCGCGCCATGCCTGGCGACAAGCTCGGCAAGGCCGACAAGACCAAGGCCGACGTGGCCCCGGTGCCGCCCGGCAGCTACAGCTCAGGCGCCATTATTTTGCTGACCGACGGCCAACGCACCACCGGCCCCGACCCCATGGAAGCCGCCAAGATGGCCGCCGACCGAGGCGTGAAGGTGTACTCGGTCGGCATAGGCACCAAAGACGGCGAAACCATAGGCTTCGAGGGCTGGAGCATGCGCGTGCGGCTGGACGAAGAAACACTCAAAAACATCAGCAACATGACACGCGCCGAATACTTTTATGCCGGCACCGCCGCCGACTTGAAAAAGGTTTACCAAAGCCTGAGCACGCGGCTGGTGGTGGAGAAAAAAGAAACCGAAATCAGCGGTTTGTTTGCCGCGTTGGGCGCGCTGCTGGTGGTGCTGGCAGCGGGTTTGTCAGTGGCTTGGTTTGGGCGGGTGGCTTGAAAAAATTGCACCGCGCGATTCATCCCGCCAACTTCACCGTGTGCTACCAACCCCGAACACAAAAAAGACCCATTTGGGCTGAGGTGGCTGTTCCGATCATCCTGAGGCAGCGAAGGATGCCTTTCGCCGTCCTGGCGATGGCTTCAATTCAACGGATCAGTCGGCCCTGCGATGGGGCAAATCTGCAAAACCCAAAGCGGCTCGTCGCGACGTGGCCACCAGCGGCACCGAGACTGTCGAGCAAACGCCCGTTTGCAAATAGTCAACCGCCACTGCCGTCAAACTTTCTGAAGCCGTTCCCAACTCGCCTTTGAAGTCATCGATCGCAGCGCAAGTTGGCGCGATGCCGTTGTAGTAGCGGCCCTGGCCTGCGCCATTGACCGTCTCGAAATTCACTGCGCTGAAAGTGCTGCCGCAGTGATCGACGGGATAAAACCCAAAGGGCTTGCCGCAGGTGGCTGCACCGACGGTGATCACGTTCATGTAAGGCTTGAGGCCGTTGACCAGCAACTCACTGGCCGAGCAAGTGCGCGATCCCGTCAGCACCACCACGCGGCTGAATGCAGGTGCGGGCGCGGTCGTCAGACGGAAGGTGGCGTTGGCGGATTGATTGCGCGCATTGCGATTGAGTTGCGTGAAAACTTGCCCGCTGGACGTGGCACCGGCCACCAACGACGCCAGCAAATTCGACGTGCTGAGCAAGCCGCCGCCGTTGTAGCGCAGGTCAATGATGAGCTCGGTGACGCGTTGCGCACGGAAGTTGGCGAAGGCTGCGGCCAGCGGCGCTTCAGCTTGCGAGATGAAGTCTTTCAGCACCACGTAGCCCGCTTTGCTGCCGCTGGGCAGGGTCAAAATTTGGCTGACAGACACGGGCGTCAAGTCAAAGCTGGCGGCAGTGAGCGTGACGGCGCGAGCACCTGCAACCGAACCCGCGCCACTGTCGATTTGCAAAGCCAAGCTGTCACCCACATTGGCGGGCGTGAGCACGGAGAAGTCTTTACTGGTGATCAAATCAGACGCACTTCGCGCATTGGCCGACACGATGATGTCGCCGCGCTTCAAGCCCGCCAGCGCCGCAGGCGATTGCGGCTCGACATAGCGCAGCCGCAGCGGCAGCACGCCCTCCAGGCCGTTGACGAAAACGCCGTAGCTCATGGTTTTGCCTGCGCCAAAAAATTGTGCGTAGGCGGCGCTGGGCGTGATGTAGCTCCACTTGTCTTTGGGCACCGCCGCATCGCCGGTGAACAGCAAGGCGTCGTAGTAACTCTGCACCGTGCTGTAGCCCGCAGGGTCGGGGTTGGGCGAGGCCCCAGTCCAAAAATACTGGTCGGCCATGTAGGCGCGCAGCCAGTCTTTTTGGCTGGCCACATCGCAGCCGGGGGCGTCGGCCGTGGTTGGCGCAGGCGCCGAGTCAGCACCACCGCCGCCGCCGCCGCAGGCCGAAAAAATCAGGCTGCTGGCCAAAACAACGGCGGTTTTGAAACTGTTTTTTTGATGGCTCGAATACACGGCACGACCTCGGTGACTGGACTGCGTTCCACCTTAGCAGCAACAAGGTGCCTCCTACAATCAAGGCCTCTTTGCAAGCCACTTTCTCAAGTGCCTTGCCGTCGCCAAAGCAACACCGCACGACCCTCCCATGACCGAACTTGCCAAATCATTTGAGCCCGCCGCCATCGAAGCCCATTGGGGTCCGCTGTGGGAAAAAAGTGGTGCTTACGCGCCCACTTTGGATGCGGCCAAGCCGTCGTTCAGCATTCAATTGCCGCCGCCCAATGTGACCGGCACGCTGCACATGGGGCATGCGTTCAACCAAACCATCATGGATTCGCTGACGCGCTACCACCGCATGCGCGGCGACAACACGTTGTGGGTGCCGGGCACCGACCACGCTGGCATTGCCACGCAGATCGTGGTGGAGCGTCAGTTGGAAGCGCAGAAGATCAGCCGTCACGACTTGGGCCGCAAGAATTTCGTGGCCAAGGTGTGGGAGTGGAAAGAAGAATCGGGTTCGATCATCACCGAGCAAATGCGCCGCATGGGCGCGTCGGTGAGTTGGCCGCATGAGTACTTCACCATGGACGAGCCGCGTTCCAAAGTGGTGACCGACACCTTTGTGCAGTTGTACGAACAAGGCTTGATTTACCGCGGCAAGCGCCTGGTGAATTGGGACCCGGTGCTGAAGTCGGCCGTGTCTGATTTGGAGGTCGAAAAAGAAGAGCGCGACGGCTTCATGTGGCACATCGAATACCCGTTCAGCGGCGGGCCTCAAACCGCTGCGGACGGCCAAGCCATGCGCGGTATGCACATCGCGACAACGCGGCCTGAAACCATGATGGCCGACGGCGCTTTGGCGGTGCATCCGGAAGACCCGCGCTACCAACACTTAATCGGCAAGTTTGTCGATCTTCCTTTGTGCGACCGCCGCATTCCCATCATTGCCGACGACTTTGTCGACCGCGACTTCGGCTCGGGCTGCGTCAAGATCACCGGCGCGCATGACTTCAACGATTACGCTTGTGCGCTGCGCCACGGCCTGCCGCTGATCACCATCTTCACGCTCGACGCCAAGGTCAACGACAACGCGCCCGCCGCTTACCGTGGCCAAGACCGCTTCGTGGCGCGCAAATCGGTGCTGCGTGACTTGGAGGCCTTGGGCCTGCTTGAGAAAGCGGTTCCGCACAAAAACGCTGTGCCCATCTGCGCGCGCACCGGCCAGGTGGTCGAGCCTATGCTCACCGATCAGTGGTTTGTGGCTGTGAGCAAACCAGACATCGGTTTGGACGGCATGCCAGGCAAAAGCATCGCGCAAAAAGCCATCGACGCGGTGGCTACAGGCGAAGTGAAATTCGTTCCTGAAAACTGGATCAACACCTACGACCAATGGATGAACAACATCCAAGACTGGTGCATCAGCCGACAGCTGTGGTGGGGCCATCAGATCCCGGCCTGGTACGGCGCGGCAGGTGAAATTTTTGTGGGCCGCAGCGAGGACGAGGCGCGCGCAAAGGCCACCGCCGCAGGCTACGTCGGAACGCTGACGCGCGATGAAGACGTGCTGGACACTTGGTACTCGTCGGCGCTGGTGCCGTTCTCAACCTTAGGCTGGCCTGCGCAAACCAAAGAGTTGGGTTTGTTTTTGCCGTCCACCGTGCTAGTGACGGGCTACGAAATCATCTTCTTCTGGGTCGCAAGAATGATCATGATGACCAAGCACTTCGCTGGCAAAGTGCCGTTCAAAACTGTCTACATCCACGGGATGGTTCGCGACAGCGAAGGCAAAAAAATGAGCAAGTCCGAGGGCAATGTGATTGACCCGGTCGACTTGATTCAAGGCGTCGATTTAGACACGCTGGTGCGCAAAAGCACCGTCGGTTTGCGCAAGCCCGAGACCGCGCCCAAGGTGGCCGCGCGCGTGGCCAAAGAATTCCCCGAAGGCATGCCCGCTTACGGCGCCGACGCGCTGCGCTTCACCATGGCCAGCTACGCCAGCTTGGGGCGCAACATCAATTTCGACACCAAGCGCTGCGAGGGTTATCGCAACTTCTGCAACAAGCTCTGGAACGCCACGCGCTTTGTGTTGATGAATTGCGAGGGCCAAAACTGCGGCCTGGAAGAACACACCAAGGCCGAATGCGCGCCAGGCCAGCCCTTTCATCAATACTTGAAATTCAGCCCCGCCGACAAATGGATCAGCAGCGAGTTGCAACGCGTGGAAGCGGCTGTCGAACAAGGGTTTGCCGACTACCGCCTGGACAACGTGGCGAATGCGGCCTACGCCTTTGTGTGGGACGAATACTGCGACTGGTATTTGGAAATTGCCAAAGTACAAATTCAAGGTGGCAGCGAAGCTGAGCAGCGCGCCACGCGCCGCACCTTGATTCGCGTGTTGGAAACCGTGCTGCGCTTGCTGCACCCCATCACGCCCTTCATCACGGCCGAGTTGTGGGAAACCGTGGCGGCGGTGGCCGGGCGCAAAACCGACAGCGCAAGCATCGTCGTCGCGCCTTATCCGAAGGCGCAGTTGGAGCGCATCGACGCGGCGTCAGACGCTTGGATGGCGCGGCTCAAAGACGTGGTGGGCACCTGCCGTAGCCTGCGCAGCGAAATGAGCCTGTCGCCTGCCGTGCGCGTGCCGTTGTTGGTGCTCGACTCAGGCAGCGACGCGGCCTTTTTGGAGCAAAGCTCGCCGCTGCTCAAGGCACTGGCCAAGGTGTCTGAAGTTCAGGTGTTCACCGACGAGGCGGCATTCGCAAAGGCCACGGCCGCCGCACCTGTGGTGATTGCAGGCACGACCCGATTGGCGCTGCACGTGGAAGTGGATGTGGCAGCCGAGACCGAGCGCTTGGGCAAAGAAGTAACGCGCTTGTCGGGTGAGATCGCCCGGGCCGAAACCAAGTTGTCAAATGAGAGTTTTGTGGCGCGTGCACCGGCTGCGGTGGTGGCTCAGGAGCAGCAGCGCGTGGCGGACTTCAAGGCAACACGGGACCGCTTGCAAAGTCAGCTTCAAGCACTTCGGCAGAAGGCTTGAATCCAAGTGACTGTGCTTCGGCAGAAGTCTTGAATCCTAGTGACGGTACTTCGGCGGTCAACTTGAATTCACGTGGCGCGGGGGGCGCGGCAGTGGCTGCGCCGTGGCCCGCGTTCCCATAGGCTAGCTTGAGTTCGTTCACCGCAGCATCATCCGCGTCAAGGTAGGCGTCGCCTTGAAGCATGGTGCCGTTCTCGTCAAACATCGCTGCGGCCTGTGGCGTGTCGTCGATTTCAGTCATCTCGGGCAAAGCTGACAAGCCCATGAACACCGCGCTCGCAGTGCCTGAGATGGCCGAATTGGCAGAAGCGCTGGTGGGCCTGTGCGCTTCGAAGCTGGGCACGCTGGACAGCGACAACAACTCGTCCAAACGTTGCGCCACCGACCACGCGCTGCGCAGGCGCGATTCGCGCGTGGTGCTGGCCACGCGCGGCGTGACCTGCAAGCTGCTGATGTCGGCCAACGGCCTTCCCTCGTCCAGCAAACCAGGCTCCATGCTGTCCAACCACACGGCGGCAACGCGGTGGCTCTGCATCACCTTAGACAAGGCCATTTCGTCGAACAAGGCGGAATGTGAAATGCTCACGATGACTTGATCGATCTTGCAAAACGGCAAAAACCGTTCGCCCAACAGCCCGTGGTAGCGGCTGAAATAAGCGAGTTGAACGCTGACGACGTCTGCGGTTTCCAGCAGCTCGCGCAAACCCAAAGGCCTGACGTTCCAACGTTCCCAGACGCCGTCGTTGGCGTGCAAAGAAGGGTCGTAGCCCAACACGCGCGCGCCAAAACTCACCAGCAAACGGTTCAAAGCCCGGGCCGCCGGTGTCATGCCAATCAAGCCCACTTGCGCGCCACCCAGCTCACGGCCTACGCGCATGCCGTCCGAACCTTGCACCGGCACGCGGCGCAGCAGCGACAACATCGCACCGATCACGAATTCGGCTTCGGCCTGGGCGGTGGCGATGCTGCTGCGAACCACCTCAACACCCGCTTTGGCGCAGGCATCAACGTCAATGTTTTCCGCACCCGCGCTGACGCGACCGACGGCGCGAAGGACGGGCGCGGAGTGCAGCGTTTGAGCGTCCAGGCTCAGCGAAGGCGGCAGTATCAATGAACGCACGTTGTACAGCGCCTGTCGAAACGCGCGCGGATCCCTCGCCATTTCAGGCTCATAGCGCACCGTGTGGCGGGCTTCCAGCCAGCGCACGATGTCGTCTTCTATGGGTTCAACGATCAATATGTCCATCAAACCGTGGCTTTAGCCGTCAACATGCGCGCCGATAACTTCATGCAAGAATCAAAAAACTTATCCGGGGATTGTAAGTAAATGATTGTCACCAAAGCGATTTTCCCAGTGGCTGGCTTAGGAACCCGTTTCCTACCCGCCACCAAAGCGCAGCCCAAAGAAATGCTGCCGGTCGTGGACAAACCACTCATTCAGTATGCGGTGGAAGAAGCTTACGCCGCTGGTATACGCGAAATGATATTCGTCACTGGCCGCCACAAACGCCCGATTGAAGATCACTTTGACATGACGTTTGAGCTTGAAGTTGCGCTGGAGCAAGCGGGAAAGCAAGAGCTGCTTGACGTGGTGCGCAGCGTCAAGCCCGCCGACATGGAATGCATCTATGTGCGACAAGCCCAAGCTTTGGGTTTGGGCCATGCCGTGCTGTGCGCCCAGCGCTTGGTGGGCGACGAGCCGTTCGCCGTGCTGCTGGCCGACGACTTGATGGTGGGCGACACGCCAGTCCTGAAGCAAATGGTGCAGCAATATGAAGAGTGGCGCGTGTCCATTTTGGCAGTGCAAGAAGTACCGGCCGAACACACACGCCGCTACGGCATCGTGGCCGGCACCACCATCAGCGACCAGTTGATGGACGTGAGTCGCATCGTTGAAAAACCTGCCCCTGAAGTGGCTCCGTCACGTCTGGGCGTGGCCGGGCGCTACATCTTGACACCGGGCGTCTTTCACGAAATTGCCAATCAGCAGCGCGGTGTGGGCAACGAAATTCAGCTTACCGACGGCATTGCCGGATTGCTGCGCCGCGAGAAGGTGTTTGCGTATCGCTACGAAGGCAAGCGCTACGACTGCGGCAGCAAAGAAGGCTTCTTGCAGGCCAATGTGGAACTGGCGCTGGCCCACCCGCAACTTGGACCGGGCTTCAAAGAGTTCTTGCAGACGCTGGCGCTGTGATCTGACTGCACAGCATTTTCAAACGCGTCGGCCGCAGCGCACGCTGCGCTTCGGGCTAACGGCGTCGCAAATAGTGAATGAACTCGTCATTCGCTGACGCCTGTTCAACCAACTCGTTGCCGGTTTGCCGCGCAAAGGCTTGGAAGTCGCGCATGGAGCCGGGGTCGGTGGCCAGCACTTTCAGCACTTGGCCGGTGGTCATGTCGGCCAGAGCTTTCTTGGCCTTCAATATCGGCAGCGGGCAGTTCAAACCGCGGGTGTCGATCTCTTTTTCTGCGTTCATTTCGGTTCCTGATGGTCTTGCAGCGAAATTGGCCGGACGGGAATTTCCATCCACTGAGGTGTGATGCCCCGCGTGGTCAGCCAGTCTGCCAGAGCGTAACCGGTGCCTGCCCGCCAACAGCGCACCGACTCGGGCGCGATCGTGCGGTATTCCACCAGCTCAGGCGACAACTTGATCTCACCGCGCGCCACCGCTTGGTAGGCAATGATGACTTGGTTCATGCGCTGAAAGTCGTACACGCCAATCAGCTTGAGGCTGTCAACGCTGAGCGAAGTTTCCTCGACCACTTCGCGCGCAATGCCTTCTTGCGGTGTTTCACCGGCTTCCATGAAACCAGTGATCAGGCCAAAAAACTTGCCCGGCCATGCTGCGTTGCGCGCCAGCAAAACTTCGCCGTCGCGGTCAGCCAATTCGATCACCGCAGCCAACACGGGCGTGGGGTTGTTCCAATGCGTCCAGTCGCAGCTCACGCAGCGCATGCGCGTTTTCGCGCCGCCATCTTCGTCCTGCGAAATGGGCTGAAGCTTGGTGGCGCAATGAGGGCAAAAGTTGAATTCGTGTTTCATGGTGCCGTGAATTTTCAAGCAGGAAACACACCGGTGGACAAGTAACGGTCGCCGCGGTCGCAGACGATGAAGACGATGGTGGCGTTTTCAACTTGCTGCGCAATCTGCAGGGCAGTCCAGCAGGCGCCCGCTGCCGATATCCCGGCAAACAAACCCTCTTCGCGCGCCATGCGCCGAGCCATGTCCTCGGCGTCGGCTTGGCTGACTTCGACGATCTCATCAACATGCTGCGCGTTGTAAATTTTTGGCAAGTAAGCAGACGGCCATTTGCGGATGCCAGGGATGCGCGAGCCGTCGGTCGGCTGCGCGCCGACGATGCGCACCCCACTCGACTGCGACTTTAAAAATTGCGACACACCGGTGATGGTGCCGGTGGTGCCCATGGCGCTGACGAAGTGCGTGACTTGTCCTTGGGTGTCGCGCCAAATCTCTGGGCCGGTGGTGTCGAAGTGGGCCTGCGGGTTGTCGGCATTGGCAAATTGATCTAACACGCGGCCCTTGCCGTCACGCTGCATGTGCTGCGCCAAATCACGCGCGTATTCCATGCCGCCAGTGCGCGGTGTGAGCATCAGCTCGGCCCCAAAAGCCTTCATGGTTTGGGCGCGTTCTATCGACAAGTCCTCCGGCATGATGAGCAGCATGCGGTAGCCGCGAATGGCAGCCGCCATGGCCAAGGCGATACCGGTGTTGCCCGAGGTGGCTTCAATCAAGGTGTCGCCAGGACGGATCTCGCCGCGCTCTTCTGCGCGCCTGATCATGCTGATGGCAGCGCGGTCTTTCACCGATCCTGCGGGGTTGTTGCCTTCGAGCTTGCCCAAAATCACATTGCCGCGTTGCGTGTTGGCAGCACCCGCCAAACGCTTGAGCTGCACCAAAGGCGTGTTGCCAATGACGTCTTCTACGCTGCCGTAACTCGGCATGGTGCGACGCTTGGGTGGGGTGCTCATCGAATCTCCATCCTGCGATTTTGACCGCCGAGATCAAACGCTGTCGACAACCGACGCATCGTCGTCAGAAGGGTATGGATTTAGCGGATGTGGATGTAGCAGTGGTGCCTCGGGTCGGAATCGAACCGACACTCCTTGCGGAACGGGATTTTGAGTCCCGCGCGTCTACCGATTTCGCCACCGAGGCCGGTGCTTGTAGAGGAGCGAGAGTGTGCCACAAGCCGAGGCCGCCCTTTGCCGGCGTGCAGTGACTGCGCACCAGCCACGCACCAGCCACGCACCAAATCAGCGATTCACGTGTCGGCCCGTAACTCCCGTCTGCCATCACAAAGGCCGCCACTTCAGGCACTTAGACTCACCACCTTTGTTTTAACGCAGGAAATTCGCATGCCCCCGATGCCACCCATCACGCAAGCACTGCTGTTGCTCAACGTTGCCGCGTTTTGCATCGACTACTTTCTTGGGCCCTGGTTCACCAAACTGCTGGCGCTGTGGCCGCTGGGGCATGGCTTTTTGCCGTGGCAAATCGTGACCTATGCCTTCTTGCACGGCAGCGTGGGCCATTTGTTTTTCAACATGCTGGGTCTGTGGATGTTTGGCGCGGAATTGGAGCGCTTGTGGGGCCCGAAACGCTTCATCCAGTTTTACGGAGCCAGCGTGTTGACGGCCGCCGCCACGCAATTGGTGATGACGTCGTTGACCGGATCGATCTACCCCACCGTGGGTGCATCGGGCGGCTTGTTCGGTTTGCTGTTGGCCTTTGGCATGACCTTCCCCGACCGCATCATCATGCCGCTGTTCCCACCCATCCCCATGAAGGCCAAGATTTTTGTGGCGCTGTACGGGGGCTTGGAATTGTTTTTGGGCTTCACCAATTCAAGTTCGGGCGTGGCGCACTTTGCCCACTTGGGCGGCATGCTGGGCGGGTTTTTGGTGCTGCGTTATTGGAGCGGCAAGCCGCCATTCGGTGGCAGCAGCGGTGGCAGCAGCGGTGGGCGTCTGCGCTGAGCCTGTCGCCCTTACTGTCGCCCTTCAGTAACCCGCTTCCCTGTCCACCAAACGCGGCAGCGCAGAGCCCTGCTGCAACGCGGCCAAGCCCTGCGCAAATTGCGTCGCGATGGTCTGCACCGACGACTGCGCGCCGATGTGCGGCGTGATGGTGATGCCGGGCACGTCCCACAGTGCGTCGTCGGCTGGCATCGGTTCACGGCGCTGCACGTCCAGCGCGGCACCGCTGAGGTGCCCGCTGCTGACGGCGGCGATCAGATCGGCTTCCACCACATGGCCTCCGCGTGCCACGTTGACAAGGTAGGCACCGCGCGGCATCAAGGCCAAGGCACGGGCGTTCAAGATGTCTTGGGTTTGCGGTGTCAACGGCAATGCGCACACCACGATGTCGCTTTGACCCAGCACGCTGTCCAAGCTTTGCGTCGCCCGGCGGCTCCAACCCGTGACTTCGAAACCCACTGCACTGAGCAAACGTGCGATCGCACTGCCCATGGTGCCCATGCCCAACACCGCCACGCGGCTGCGCACGGCGGCCACCGGATGACGCACCCATTGCTTTTGCAGGTGCTGAACTTCATACCGCGTCAGGTTGCGGGCGTGGCACAGCGCCATCATCACCACAAACTGCGCAATGCCTTCGGCTTGATCGACATCGACGATGCGCGATACCGGCACGTGCGACGGCAGGTCCGATGTCAGCAGCTTCTCGACGCCCGCCGCCACCGAGCACACCCAGCGCAAACGCGGCAGCCTTGCGTACACACCTTCGGGCACTTGCCAGGCCAACACCACCTCGACATCGGCCAAGTCTGAGTCGCTCAAATCGCGCCGATAAGGCAGCAGCGCCAGGCTCGGCAAGGCTTGCGAAAAAACACCCGATGGCATCGGGTCGGTGAGCAGCAAAATTTTCATCTTCTGATCTTTAGTTTCTGATTTTCTTGTTCATGCCAACAAACCGGTGTTCACCGTCGGATAGCGCAGGGCCAATTTCAATTCTGTTTTCAGGCGCGTGTTTTTCAATCGCCGTGACTCGCTCATGAAGCTCAGCAGCATGGGCGACAGCTCTTGCGTTGCCTGCTCGCGCGTGATGCGACGCGGTCGCGGCAGCCCTTCCAAATCGGCGGCCAAGTCAAAGTAATCGGCCATTTTCAAATCGGTGTCGTCGCAGGCGTGCACCACGCGCTGCGGCAAGCCGCGCGTCAACGCGGCTGCACACGCGCGCGCCAAATCGTCGGCGTGAATGTGGTTGGTGTAGATGTCGTCTTCGGCCGCAAGCACCGGCGCGCCGCGCTTCAAACGCTCGCGTGGGTGGCCACCTTCGCGGTCGCCAGCGTAAATGCCCGGGATCCGCAGCAAAGTCACGATCACGCCGTGGACGCGACCGAATTGGCGCAATTGACACTCGGCGTCAACCCGACGGCGCGCTCGGTCGGTGGTCGCGTTGACAGCGCGGGTCTCGTCAAACACGGCGCCGCCGCAGTCTCCATAAACGCCGGTCGTGCTGCCGTAGACGATGCGTTTGACCCGCCCCGCGCGCGCCAAACAATGCAGCAAATTCGCGGTGCGTGGGTCGGTGTGACCGCTCAAGGGCGGTGGGGCCAAGTGCAGCACAGCATCTGCCACAGCACCACAACGCAGCAAGGTTTTGGCGTGATCCAAATTGCCGATCATGGGCACCACGCCAGCGGCGCGCAACGTCGGCGCACGCTGCGGTGAAGACGTCAACGCCAGCACGCGCACACGACCGCGCAGCAAGTGCGCCACACGCATGCCCACGTCGCCGCAGCCAACAATGAGCAAGGTGGGGCGTTTGAATGCTGTGGGCAAAAACATGCGGGGCAGAAGCGTGAAGCTGGGCAGGCAGAATCGTGAGTCAGTTTAAGAGCAGGTTTTCCTAAAAACGCGGTCCGAGCACAGCCACATGTCATTCACCGTCACCGTTCAACCCAGTGGACGCAGTTTTCAAGTCTCACGCGACGAGCCCATCCTGAGCGCTGCCATCCGCCAAGGAGTGGGTCTGCCTTACGGCTGCAAAGACGGTGCGTGTGGATCGTGCAAGAGCCGCTTGCTGCAAGGCCGCGTGATTCACGGCGCTCATCAGGCAGGCGCGCTCAGCGTTGCAGAAGCCGAAGCCGGTTGGACGTTGACCTGCTGCGCCGCTGCGCAAACCGACGTGGTGATCGAAGCACGCACCGTGGCAGCCGCCGGTGAAATTCCGGTGCGAAAAATGCCGGTGCGCGTCACCAAAATTGAACGCCCTGCGCCTGACGTGGCGGTGCTCACTTTGCAGCTGCCAGCCAACGACGCGCTGCGCTATCAGGCCGGTCAGTACATTGAATTTATTCTGCGCGACAACCTGCGGCGCAGCTACTCGATGGCCAATTCGCCGCTGCTGCAAAGCGACAAGCCGTCCATCGAATTGCACATACGCCACCTGAGTGGCGGCGTGTTCACCGATGCGGTTTTCAGCAGCATGAAAGAGAAAGACATCTTGCGCATGGAAGGCCCGTTCGGCACGTTTTTCTTGCGTGAGGATTCAGCCAAACCCATGGTGTTGTTGGCTTCGGGCACCGGCTTTGCTCCCATCAAAGCCATCATCGAGCACATGCAAATCAAGGGGCTTCAGCGACCCGCTGTTTTGTATTGGGGCTGCCGCAGCAAAGTTGATTTGTACCAACACGAATGGGCTTTGGACGCTGCCGCCAAGATGGTCAATTTGACCTATGTGCCCGTGCTGTCTGAGCCCAAGGCCGACGACACCTGGACGGGCCGCACTGGGTTCGTACATGCCGCAGTGATACATGACTTCCCCGACCTCAGCGCCCACCAGGTTTACGCCTGCGGCGCGCCCATCATGGTCAGCTCGGCGCAGCACGATTTCACTTTGAAGTGCGGCTTGCCTGCGGATGAGTTTTACGCCGATTCATTCACGTCTGAAGCCGACAAACACCGGAACACCCTATGAACAAAAATCTTCTTCGTCGCAGCTTGATCGGCGCTGCACTCGCGGCAATCACCGCCTCATGTTTTTCTCAAACTGCAGCCCAAACTGCAGCCCAACCCGCAGCCCAAACCGCCAAACCCATCCGCCTCATCGTGCCCTACCCGCCCGGCGGCCCGCTTGACACTGTGGCCCGCGCACTGGCCGAGAAAGTCAAGGACAGCTTGGGAGTGGTCATCGTTGACAACAGGCCCGGCGCGGGCGGCAATTTGGGTGCCGACGTGGCGGCCAAGGCTGCGCCTGACGGCACCACCATCGTCATGGGCGCGGTGGCCACGCACGCCATCAACCCGTGGCTGTTTGCGAAAATTCCGTATGACCCCATACGCGATTTCACGCCCATCACCGGGGTGGCCCAAGTGCCCAATGTGTTGGTGATGAATGCCGACACCGCCAACAAGCTCGGCATCCAGAAAATCAGTGATTTGGTGGCCTACGCCAAGAAGAACCCCGGCAAGCTGAACTTCGGCAGCGGTGGCAACGGCAGCGCAGGGCACTTGTCTGGCGAGATGTTCAAAGCACAGGCCGGGCTGTTCATGGTGCACATCCCTTACGCAGGCGGCAGCCCAGCGCAACTGGCTTTGGTGTCAGGGCAGGTGGACTTGAACTTTGACAACTTGGCGGCAGCGTCGGCCAACATCAAAGCCGGCCGTTTGAAAGCCTTGGCCGTGACCACAGCCAAACGATCCAGCGCCATGCCCGAAGTGCCCACGGTGGCTGAAAGCAGCACCGCGATGGCCGGTTTTGATGTGAACACCTGGTTCGGTTTGTTCGGCCCCGCCAAGATGCCGCCCGAGGTGACGGCGCGCCTGAACAAGGCGTTTGTCGATGCCCTGAATTCGCCCGAGATCAAAGCAAGATTGACCACTTTGATGGCCGAGCCCATGGCGAGCACGCCCGAGGCTTTTGGCGAGTTTGTGAAGCGCGAGTTGGCGAAGTACGAGAAGGTGGTGAAGGCGTCTGGTGCCAAGGTCGAGTGAGTCAGTGATGGAAGTAGACGGCAGTTTTTTTCGCTAGCGCTCAGCATGCGTCGAAAACCAGAATGACGGCAAGGAGCTTTGCCGATTTCGCAATGCACAAGCTCACAAATTTCACCGTGAAAGCTCCGTGCGCCGTGGCGCACATGGGGTTTCCGGCCAACCTCGCTAGCGGTTAAATGCCAATGCTTCCTACCCTCGACACATTCTTACTTCTTACGATGGCTCAGATTGTTGATGCCTTGAAGTACGTGAGCGCCGTTGTGGCTGTCATTGCACCTGCGTTTAAGGTGCTCCGCAGTCGAGGTCGAGACCCCGCGCGCGAACTCGAGGAGCGCGACCGTCGCATAGAAGCCTTCTTTGAAGCCGGCGGCTCGGAGCTAAGTCCGTTGCGCATGGAGTCCGCGTTCGGGGCAGCCGTGGGCCACACTCGGTTGAACGCTCAGGAGATCCCGCTGATTCTTAAGCAACGCAAGCCAACGTCATTTATGGCCTCATACCTCGGCGTGCGAGACTATTTGGCCCCAACCCTAGACGGTCGACGCTTTGAACTTCGCTCCATAGCGGCGCGCCCACGCCTTCGTCAAACTTTGTCTGTCGCTGGATTCTTCCTGTACGGTCTCTTTGGTTTTGCGTCCGTCTGGTTGCTTTTTTACCTCGCACCAAAGCTCGCTGCGTCCCACTCCTGGATGCAGTTCAGTCTCACCATAGTTCTCGCACCGATATTCGCATTCACGGGCGGCTACATCTTGTTGGTTGCAAGCCGTCCGCACTGGGCAAAGAGGCTCTTCGACTCCCAGAGTGACGCTAACCAGTCATTCGAGCGGCCTGCTGCGCAGCCGGTCAATTTGAGCATTGAATGCTGACTTCATCAGCGTAGCTTCAACACTGCATGAAGCAGAAAAATCCAGAGAGAAAAACATGTCAACCCCAGTCATCGTCGTCGGCGACAGAACTTCACACGGTGGCGTAGTCATTGAGGGCTCGGCTGTCAGCGACACACACGGAAAAATGATCGCCAGAGTAGGAGATCGCGTGACGTGCCCACAGAAGGGTCACGGCGTCAACGTGATCGTTTCCGGAGATCCAACGTTCATCGTGGACGGCAGGCCAATCGCTCGTCATGGTGACAAGACCGCCTGCGGCGCAATGCTGATCGCCTCGCAATCGGTAACTACAACTTTAAGCGGGAGTTCATCAGGTTCAGCTGTTGCAGGTCAAGCGGCGCAGTCCGCTTCGGGAGTCGCAGCTCTGACCGCTCAAGCAGCAGTCACCTTTGAGTACGACGAGCAAGTTCAGCTTTCCGCAGCCAATGGGAAGGCCACTCTGATCGGGCTTCCTTGGCTCATAGAAACGAAAGATGGTCGAAAACTCTCCGGCAGCCTTGGGCCGGACGGGCAGATGCCACGCACTGACACGCTCAGCGAAAGTGAGTACACAACCTACTGGGGCGACGAAGCTCGCGCACGCGCCGAAGGAATCGTATGAGCAAACTCGTACAGAGCGCAGTCGTTCGGACGAACAGCGAGAAGGGCTCTATCTGCAAGCTCACCATTGAAGCGATCACGTTCGATGACTTGTGGAAGAGCTACCCAGGCGAACGCCCATCGCAAGAACGGCACAAGGAAGACGTCAAAGACAAGAACGGCAAGGTCATCGCCAAAAAAGGCGACCTCCTGTATTCAGACCAGTGCGCCATCAAAGTGAGCGTAGCCATCCACAGTGTTGGTGTCGAAATGAAGTCGTTCAACGGCCAAGGCGTTACACGCATCAATGGCAAGAAAGCGGCGTTACGCGCCGAGGAACTTGCTACATGGTTGAAAACCATGCCGTTCTGTGGCCTGCCAACCAAGCCTGAGGCGATCACAGGAAAAGATTGGCAGAGCAAGGCGAAAGGCCGCACCGGAATCGTATTCTTTGCGAACTACTGGACACGAACTGGAGAAAGTTTTGCCAATCGGTCGGGTGACCACATTGACCTCTGGAACGGGTCCAGATTGACCGCCGCAGGGGCGTCCACGGTGTCTACGATCGGTCGATACCTTGGCGTCAGTTCGCTATTCCCAGGAACCAACTTCGGCTACTCCGATCTTGCGGATTCTTCTGAAATTCTTTTCTGGGAAGTTAAATGAGAAGAGCGGTGGTTACCGGCCTGTTTGTGCTCCTTGGCTTCATAAGCACATGGACTGGTCTGATCACTTCTAGTCGAATCAACTACTCAGCCGTGCTTGGCGATGCACACAGAATTCGAAGCGGCTGCTGGGAGCTTGATCATTGCGATGTTCCGTGGTGGTACTTGGTTCTCATCGGCGGAGTGCTGCTGCTTCCGACATTGATTCACGGTACTGCGGGCCACCGCCTAGCAAGGCGAAATGCAAGCCGATCGCAGTTCGCAATTGCCGCCATCGTCCTTTTAGCTGCAACGTGCGCTTACTTCATGTGCGCTGCGGTGGTGTCCCACTACGTGTAGATGCGTGTGCCATACGCGAATGGCGGAAGCACACGAACAAGCGCCCAACCTTTCAATCGAGAGGACGTGCCCCGGCAATCCAGCTCACGCCTTTGATCTCAAACTTAGACAACACAAACTTGTACTTCAACATGCACGAACCTCTCCCTTCGATTCACATCGTTGTGAAGCAGACCCCGGCACTGGTTCTGCGGGCGCTGGCCTCCGTGGCGCGGCAAGTTCAATCTCATGAAGTTGAGCTCATCGAGCGTCCGTCTTTTGTTCCTGAGTGGAGCGCTGTAAACGTTAGGTACAGGGGTGTCACGCTGCATAAAGGCCTCAGCGTGCAGTTCATAGCGTATGACGACGAGCCTGGTCGCATCTCGGTAGAGGTGCGCGCAACCACTTGGATGCCAGTTGATCCACCAAGCTACTCGACATATGTTCGTGCAGCAAATTTGCTCACGTCACCCCTGCTGAGCGGGTATCACGAAGCGACTAGCGAAAAACTCAGACTGCGTGTTTCAAAGCCAGAGGCCGTAGCTTTGAAACTCCCGCCAGCAGCGCGAAAGCTGTTCGTCAGTTTTGCTGGCGCAGCAAATGCCTCGTCCCTGCATCCCAACGACTGGGGTCGCTTTTATGATTTCGTCCGAAGAAGTAAGGCCACTCTTGATGAATCTGAGATGACGCGGCTACTGGTTGAACACGAGTTCTCGCTCAAGCAAGCACGGCGCTTGGCGGATATCTATGTTCACCTACGCGAATTCAAGGCCACGCGGTAACAGTGTTGCTTATCGAGTAGAGGAAATTTCAAAACTGTCAGGCTGTTTCCAAATTGGGTTTATGCGTTAAGTTGCATGACGATCTGCGTTTGGTTTCACGGTTGACAAAAACGAAAATGCAGGCGGTGCTGTTGATGGCCACGAAGGAGGAAACAGACTGCTTCTATAGAGACGGCCTAGTGGAGGACTTCGATACTTCAGTCCGAACGGGGTCTGTTTGTGTTTGCAGCGAATAGAAACGGGCTTGGGTTTGGGCTTGGGCTTGCCTGGCCAACTTACCTAACCTGACCAACGCCAAACCAACGCTTCACCAACGCTTCACCTGAGCTTCACCTACGCTTCACCTACGCATCACCCACGCACCACCGATGCACCGCCCACGCATCACCCACGCTTCGCTAATGCTTCACCAACGACTCACCAGCGCGGCGGCCGCTTGTCGATGAAGGCTTGCACGCCTTCCAAGGCACTGGCGTCCATCATGTTGCAGGCCATGGTGTGACCCGCGTCTGCGTACGCGGCAGCTGTGCCCGCTTCCAGTTGGCGATAGAACAGCGCCTTGCCCAGGGCCACGGCCACACGTGGTTTGGCGACGATGGCGGCAGTCAATGACGCTGTCTCGCTGTCCAACGCATCAGCAGCCACCACGCGGTTCACCAAGCCTTTTTCACGTGCTTGTTCGGCGCTGATGAAGTCGCCAGTCACCAGCATTTCAAACGCCGCTTTGCGACTGACGTTGCGCGACAGAGCCACGCTGGGTGTGGAGCAAAACAGGCCGAGGTTGACGCCACTGACAGCAAAGCGCGCATCGCTCGACGCTACCGCCAGATCGCACATGGCCACCAACTGACAGCCCGCCGCGGTGGCGATGCCTTGCACTTTGGCGATCACTGGCACGGGCAAGTTTTGCAAGCTCAGCATCAACTTCGTGCACTGCGCGAACAGGCGCTCGTAGTAGGCCTGCGACGGCTCAGCGCGCATTTCTTTCAAGTCATGACCGGCGCAAAAAGCTTTGCCTGAGGCTGCAAGGATCACAACGCGAACGGTGTCGTCGATTGCGGCTGCATCCAACTCGGTTTGCAACGCCGCCATCATGGCTTCAGACAAAGCATTGAAAGCAGCTGGCCGGTTCAAGGTGAGCGTGACCACGCCGCGCTCATCGCGCGAGGTCAGCACCAAAGCATCAACAGTTGAATCGGGTGCAGTCATTTCGTCCCTTTCATGCCTTCACGCGTTCGCGTGTTTAAAAGTTCACGCGTTCGCGTGTTCAAGAGTTCACGCGGTCATGGGTTTAAGCGCTCGCGCGTTCGCGCACCGCAAATTTTTTGAATTTCGCTGGTCGAAGTTTCAGGGATGTCTTCGAAACGCACCTTACACGGCAGCTTGTAAGCGGCCAACAAATTGCGGCAGTGTGCATACAACGCGGCGGCACTTGGTTGGTGGCGTTCACGGCGGTGTCGATGTTGAAAATGGTGGTCACGGGATCGGTCTTCAAATTGGTTTTCGTATGAATTTTTAACGCCTGCTTTCATTCACCGTGCTCCAGCCAACGAACCCCAAAACAAGCCCCGCTGCTACACTTCCGGCCGTCAGGAGAGAGCTTCCCCGAGAAGCCGCCGAAGGCGCAGAGCCTGCTTCACAGCAGGCAGGAACGCTCAGGCAAAAGGACTGACAAGCGTGGCAAAAATTTGCCGCGTTCCTCACTGGAGAGAGGCTCACCGCCGAGTGAGTCCACCGAAGGGGCAAGTGGTTGTTTGCTGATGTGCATGCACAAGCGTGTACACAAGAAAACACCGCCAATCTCTCAGGTAAAGCGGACAGCGAGGGCATCCCCAACACCCATGGATTTCGGTCTGAGGACGTTGGTTCACTGAATGCCCTCGGAGTCTTTGATGTCTGATCCTGCGCTCTTGAAAACTGCACTGCACGCGCTGCACCTTGAACTGGGTGCCAAGATGGTGCCGTTTGCCGGTTACGACATGCCCGTGAGCTACCCCGCCGGCATCATGGCCGAGCACAAACACTGCCGCGCCGCCGCCGGTTTGTTTGATGTGTCGCACATGGGCCAGTTGCGTTTGTTGGGGCCTGATGCGGCCGCCGCGCTGGAGTCCTTGGTACCGGTGGATGTGGTCGATTTGCCCGTGGGCAAACAGCGCTACGGCCTGTTCACCAATGCCCATGGCGGCATCTTGGACGACTTGATGATCACGCGGCGCAATCAGGCGCACGACAACGATTTGTTCCTCATCGTCAACGCCGCATGCAAGGCCGCTGACACCCTGCACTTGACCACGAACATCGGCCATCGCTGCACGGTCGTGCCCTTGCCCGACCGCGCCTTGTTGGCGCTGCAGGGGCCGCAAGCCGTCACCGCCTTGTCGCGACTGAACGCGCAAGTGGCCGCACTTACTTTCATGACGGGCGGTGATTTCAAACTGAACGGTGCTGATTGTTTTGTCACGCGCTCGGGTTACACCGGCGAAGACGGTTTTGAGATTTCAGTGCCTGCGCATCAGGCCGAAGCCTTGGCACGGGCGTTGCTTGCTCAGAGCGAAGTGGCACCTGTCGGCTTGGGCGCACGCGACACCTTGCGTTTGGAAGCGGGACTGTGTCTTTACGGTCACGACATCAACACCACCACCACGCCGGTGGAAGCAGCGCTGACTTGGGCCATTCAAAAAGTGCGGCGCACTGGCGGCGCACGGGCCGCGGGCTATCCGGGCGCCGACATCATTAACGCGCAACTCACACAAGGTGCCAGCAACAAACGCGTTGGCCTGACCGGCTTGGAGCGAGTGCCGGTGCGCGAAGGCGCGTTGATTGTTGACGTGCACGGCCACAAGTTGGGCACCGTCACCAGCGGCACCCTTGCCCCCACCGTGAACCAGCCGATAGCCCTGGCCTACTTGCCGATGAACCACGCGCTGATCGGCCACGAGGTCTACGCCGAAGTGCGCGGCAAGCGCTGCCCGATGCGCGTGACCGCCCTGCCCTTCACGCCCAACAATTACTTTCGCGGATAAACCGATTCATCACTTTTTTGCAAAGGACACACCATGACCACGATGTACACCCCCGACCACGAATGGATCAACATTGCTGACGCCAAGGCCGCTGTTGTCGGCATCACGCTTCACGCACAAGACGCGCTGGGCGACGTGGTGTTTGTGGACTTGCCCGCAGTGGGCAGCAGCTTCAAAAAAGGCGAAGTGGCCGGGGTCGTCGAATCCGTCAAAGCAGCCGCCGATTTGTACATGCCGGTGAGCGGCGAAGTTGTGGAAGTGAACGAAGCCCTGCGCGGTGACCCGTCACTGGCCAACACCGACCCTTTGGGCACAGGCTGGTTCATGAAAGTGCGCGTGTCAGACACCAAGGAATTTGAAGGCTTGATGGACGCACCGGCTTACGACTTGCTCGTTAAAAACGCCTGACCTGATTGCTGACCGCTTTACGAAAAATACAACCCAATTTCCGTTCGGACTGAGGTGTCGAAGTCCCCCGCTGGCCTTCGA
>JANYJJ010000036.1 GCA_025358485.1 Burkholderiales bacterium
GCGCCAGACAAAGCAATCAAGCCCTCGCCCAGCGTGTCCAGCCATTGCCACTTCAGCCAAGCCTGCGCTTTGTGTGAATTGACCAACCAGCCGCGCGACAGCAGCTCGCACAAGTTCAAGTAGCCCACGTTGTTTTGCACCAGCAACAACAAGCGGCTGGGTGATTTGTCGGATCCCTCGGGCTCCATCCAGACGTCGGCTCCAATCAGCGGCTTGACGCCTGCCTCGCGCGCTGCGCTGTAAAACTTCACCGTGCCAAAGAGGTTGCTGACGTCGGTGATCGCCAAAGCACCTTGGCGGTCGGCGGCGGCAGCGGCAACCGCCTCGTCGATGCGCAAGGTGCCGTCGACGACAGAAAATTCGGTGTGGGTGCGCAGATGTATGAAGGCCATGCGGCTGATTTTAGAGAGCTGCTCGCACCCAACCGCTTCGAATCGCGCTCCGTAAAATGACGCCGGTGAAGCCCATCCTCAACATTTCTGCTTACTTGTTTGTGAGCCTGACCGACACAGCGGCTCTGCGCGAGAGCATTCGCTCACAAGCCGGTGCGCGCCAGCTCAAAGGCACGGTGTTGTTGGCTGAAGAAGGCATCAATTTATTTTTGGCAGGGCCTGCTGAAGCGGTGCGCAGTTTTTTGATGTGGCTGCAAACCGACCCTCGCTTCGCAGCTTTGCAAGCCAAAGAAAGCCACACCGACAGCGTGCCGTTTAAGAAGCTGTTGGTGAAAGTGAAACCTGAAATCATCCGCATGAACCACCCGACCATCCGCCCCGAAGCTGCACGCGCCCCTGCCGTGGATGCCAAGACGCTGGCGCGCTGGTTGCGCAGCGGTAGGGATGACGCAGGCCAGGCCGTGGTGATGCTCGACACGCGCAACGCGTTCGAGGTGGCGCATGGCAGCTTCAACGGTGCCGTGCACTGGAACCTCAGCAAGTTCAGCGACTTCCCCGAGGCGGCCCTGAGGCATGCCGCCGAGCTGCAAGGCAAGACCGTGGTGAGCTACTGCACCGGCGGCATACGCTGCGAAAAAGCGGCCATATTCATGGCGCAAGCTGGCATGCAAGACGTGTTGCAGCTGGACGGCGGCATCTTGAAATACTTTGAAGACGTGGGCAGCGAACACTACGCAGGTGAGTGCTTTGTGTTTGACGAACGCGAGGCCCTGAAGGGGGACTTGAGCGCCGCGGGCGCATACGACACTCGGCGCTAACACAGCTGCGCTAAGACAGCTGCCCTTTCTGCAGACCCAGCATGCCCACTGTTGCAATTGCAACGTCCCTGCTTGCGCGCCCAGCCGCAAAAAATGGCAGCATCCCAACATGACTCGAAACTCATCGAAAAACCTGTGCGCCGCACGAGCCAAGTCTGACTTGGCACAGCGCTACCTTGATCTGCGACACGCCACCGAGGCGCTTGCCGCGCCCCTGAGTGATGAAGACTGTCAGCTTCAGTCCATGCCTGACGCCAGCCCCACCAAATGGCATTTGGCGCACATCACTTGGTTTTTCGAGACCTTCATCTTGGAGCGGTTCGAGCCCCACTTCGCGCCCTTCGATGCGAGTTTTCGCGTCCTGTTCAACAGCTACTACCAAGGCGTTGGCGAGCGCCACCCGCGCGCGCAACGCGGCTTGATTTCTCGCCCTTCATTGCTCGAGGTGAAACGCTACCGCAGCCAGGTCGATGAGCGCATGGTGGCGCTGATCGAGGCACGCCCTGATGACGCCGAGCTGATCGAATTGACCGTCTTGGGACTGCACCACGAGCAGCAGCACCAAGAACTTCTGATCACCGATATCAAACATGCGTTGGCGCTGCAAGCGGGCTGCCGCCCTTACGCCAAACGCTGGCCCATGCAAGCCGTGCGTCCGCAGGCGTTGCACTGGTTTGGCTACGCGCCCGGCCTCACAGAGTTGGGCTTTGACGCCACGCAAGACGGTGCATTTTGCTTTGACAACGAAACCCCGCGCCACCGTGTTTTCATCGCGCCCTTCGAGCTTGCATCGCGCCCCGCCAGTTACGGCGACTACCTCGCCTTCATGGAAGACGGCGGCTACCAAAAGCCCGAGTTGTGGTTGTCCATGGGATGGGATTGGGTGCAAGAAGGCCAGCGTGAAGCGCCCTTGTATTGGCAGCGTGATGACACCGCGGATGCAAGTGAAGGTGCGTGGCTTAACTACACGCTGCAAGGCTTGGTGAGCATCGACGCCAACACACCGGTGTGCCATCTGAGTTACTACGAGGCCGACGCGTTTGCGCGTTGGTCGCAGGCGCGTTTGCCCACCGAGGCCGAGTGGGAGCACGCAGCCCGACAGTCACTCAATCTGCAAGCCGTGCGCGGCAACTTTGTCGAGCGCGGTGCCTTTCACCCGCTGCCGCAAATCGAGTCTTCAAACCTCGGCCCGGTGCAGCTGTTTGGCGATGTGTGGGAATGGACCCAATCGAGCTACAGCGCCTACCCCGGCTACCGCGCCCTGCCCGGTGCCGTGGGCGAATACAACGGCAAATTCATGTGCAACCAGTACGTGCTGCGAGGCGGCTCATGCGCCACGCCTGCCAGCCACATCCGCGCCAGTTACCGCAACTTTTTCCCCCCGCAGGCGCAGTGGCAGTTCAGCGGGGTGAGGCTGGCACGCGATGTGGTTCAAGTGCCCATCTAAGAATTCAACACATCCAAAACATCCGACTGAAACTCGCGCAAATACAAAATCGTGACGACGCCTGCGGTGGCCAGCATGAAGGCCAGTGGTGAAAAAAACCAACCGATGGCGGCGAAGGCGAAGTAGTACGCACGCAATCCGTCATTGAAGGTTTCAGCCGCCAAGCCGACGATGCGCCCTGCCTTGTTGGCAAACGCTTCTCGCGACAGGTTTTGCTCAACGAATTGCTTGGCCTCGGGTGCCGAGGCAATCAGCAATGCGCCGAAGGTGTACTGGCGCATGGACCAAGTGAAGCGAAAGAACGCGTAAACAAAAATCACCAGCATCAACACAATTTTCATGTCGAAAATCAGGGTGGATGTGCGTGCCGCGAAGGGCAGATCGCGCACCAACTCGGTGGCTTTGTCTGTAGCGCCCAGCACGGCCAGCAAACCCCCGATGATGAGGATGGTGGTGGAGGCAAAAAACGACGGGCTGGTGGCCAGGTTTTGAATCACCACGCCGTCCACCACGCGCACTTCGCGGTAGGTGGCCTGCAGCATCCACAGGCGGCGGATGCGGTTGGTGCTGGCCAAGATGGACGCATGGGTTTCAGATCGTGCACTCGCAAACATCACGTAGCCCGCCCAGCTCACCACGAACACCAGCAAGGCCGTCCAGTCCAGCCAGGGCAACAGGGAGGCAAACTTGATAATCCATTCCATGTCACTGACTTTATCAAGCACCGCACAAAGAAAAGCCCGACGAGTGCGTCACTCGTCAGGCTGGCTTGTTGCTTCGCTGCTCTGATTTACTTGTTCAAGCGCGCCGCCATGCTGGCCACACGCACACCAAATTGTTTGGCAGTTTCAAGGTCACCCGTCAGCATCTCGTTCACACCGGCATCGCTGGGCGTCTGTGCCATGGCACCTGCCGACGAGCCCAAGTAGTTCAGGGCGTCACGCTCGGCGGCCTTGGAGTTGGCGGGCATCATGCCGGTGCCCACCCACAGCATGCCGTGCTGCTGCGACAGCGTGAAAAGATAGTGCAAGGTGGAATGCTTGTCGCCGTTCATCGACGCCGAGTTGGTGAAACCGGCGGCCACTTTGTCTTTCCAACCCATACCGAACCAAATTTTGCTCGACGCATCGGCAAACTTTTTGAACTGCCACGACACGCTGCCCATGTAAGTGGGCGAGCCCATGACGATGGCGTCGGCGCCGGCCAACGTGGCCCATGCGGCATCGGTGATATTGCCTTCAGCGTCAATGGCGATCAGTTCGGTGCTGGCCACGGAACCAGCCCCTGCGGCAACCGCTTCGGCCATGCGTTGGGTGTGGCCGTAGCCGCTGTGAAAAACAACTGCAATCTTGGACATGAAAACTCCTGGGTGTTGAGGAAATAGAACGGTAGATTCAAGCAACGAGGTCGAACACGATCACTTCGGCGTCTTTGGCATCGCTCAGCGTGAGCTGTGATTCTTGGCTCATCAAGGCAGCGTCACCGCCACTCAATGCGTGTCCATTTACGGTGAGCGCCCCGCGCACCAAATGCACATAGGTTTTGCGCTGCGGACTGAGGGCGATGGTGGCGGCCTCTGCCCCGTCAAACAAACCGGCGAAAAGAGCGGCGTCGGCGTTCAATCGCACCGAGCCGTCGCGTCCGTCGGTGCTGGCCACCAAACGCAAGCGTCCCCTTTTGTCTTCCGATTTGAAGTGCTTTTGTTCATAGCCCGGCGCGATGCCCTGCGCATGGGGCAACAGCCAAATTTGGAAAAAGTGGGTGGTGCTGGTTGGCGCGTGGTTGGCTTCGCTGTGCTGCACGCCGCGGCCCGCCGTCATGCGCTGAACGTCACCGGGCACGATGGTCGCGGTGTTGCCCATGTTGTCTTTGTGCACCAAAGCGCCATCGAGCACGTAGCTGACGATTTCCATGTCGCGGTGGCCGTGGTTGCCAAACCCGGTGCCCGGCGCAATTCGGTCTTCGTTGATGACGCGCAAATTTCCGAAGCCCATGTGCTGTGGGTCGTGGTAGTCAGCAAACGAAAAGCTGTGCATGCTTTTCAGCCAGCCGTGGTCGGCGTGGCCTCGGTCGTTGGATTTGCGCAGGGTCAGCATGTTTCATTCCTTATGAGCTATGCATCGTAAGGAAAGGGGTGCGCTTTGCGGCGCGCAGGGCTTGTCGGCTGCGTTCAAATAAGATGAACTGCAACCCACTCGGCAGCGCGCCGCCAAGAACATGTCACGCCAAGTTTTGACACCCGACGCCCTGACCATGATGGACGCCATCGCCCGCACCGGCAGCTTTGCGGCGGCCGCACGCGAGCTGGGCAAGGTGCCGTCAGCCTTGACTTACAACGTGCGCCAGCTCGAAGACGCTTTGGACGTGCTGTTGTTCGACCGCAGCTCGCGCCAGGCCAAGCTCACAGCGGCGGGTGAAGAGTTATTGAGTGAAGGCCGCCGCCTGTTAGAGGCCATGGACGCGGTGGCGAACCGTGTGAAGCGCGTCGCAACGGGATGGGAAACGCAGCTCACGATCGCGGTGGACGGCATCTTGTCGAACACCACGGTGTTTGAGTTGTGCGAGGCGTTTTATGCGCTGCGACCCGAAGGCCCGGGCACGCGCCTGCGCCTGCGCACCGAGGTGTTGGCTGGTACCTGGGAAGCCTTGACCAGCGGCCAAGCCGACTTGGCGCTGGGCGTGGGCATCTCCAGCGATTTGCAAGCCAACATGGACATTCATGTGCAGCCCCTGGGCGAAATTCCCTTTGTGTTCGCGGTGGCACCGCACCATCCACTGGCAAAGTGGGAAGGCAAGATCAGTGACGCCGAATTGATGCGCCACCGTGCCGTGGCCGTGGCCGATTCAGCGCAGCGCCTGACGCCCATCACTGTGAACTTGCTGCCTGGCCAAGATGTGTTCACCGTGCCCACCACGCAGGCCAAGCTGGAAGCCCAACTGCGTTGCTTGGGCTGCGGCTATTTGCCTGAGCCCGTGGCGCGTGAACACATTGCCGCAGGCCGCTTGGTGGTCAAAGCCACCGAGCGACTGCAAGCGGTGATACAGGTGGGATATGCGTGGCGCAGCGTCAGTCAGCGTGATGTTGCGAGCCGCGAAGGCAGCGCGCCCAAGGCCACCCGCCAACCGCCCGTGGGCTTGGCACTGCGTTGGTGGCTGGACCAATTGGAAAGCGCGGCAACGCGCAAGGCGCTTCTTGAACGTCACAGCAGCGCTTGGAGACGCACCTGAACTTGGCAACCCCAGCGACCTACTGTGGCCGGTTTGCGCCGTCACCCACCGCAGGGCTGCATGCTGGCTCACTGGTGGCGGCGCTGGCCAGTTGGCTGGACGCCCGCGCCCACGCCGGGCGTTGGTTGGTGCGCATGGAAGACGTTGACACACCGCGTTGTGAGCCAGGCGCGGCAGATTTGATCTTGTCGCAATTGGCGGGCTGCGGCCTGCTGCCTGACGACACGCCGCTGTTTCAATCGACACGTTTCATCGCTTACGCCGAAGCGCTGGAACGGCTGCGACTTCACCGTGCCGTCTACAAATGCATCTGCAGCCGCAAAGACATAGAACAACACTGGCATGCGTTGAGCCGCAAAAAAGCAAGACACGCTGAGTGGCCGTATCCAGGCACCTGCGCCGACATGTCGCACACACTTCGAACGAACAAGAACGCACACGCACATTCACGTGCCTACGCATGGAGGCTGCGCAGTGGCACGCACGATGCGCCGCTGCTGGTGACGTGGCAAGACCGCCGCCTGGGCCCACAAACACAAGACGTCACTACCACCATCGGCGACTTTGTGCTGAAGCGAGCCGATGGTTTGTGGGCCTATCAAATGGCGGTGGTGGTAGATGACGCCGCCCAGGCCATCACCCACGTGGTGCGTGGCGAGGACCTGGCCGACAACACCCCCAGGCAAATTCATTTGCAAGCTCGGCTGGGCTTGCCCACGCCGATTTATTTGCACACGCCGTTGGTGCTGGACGCACGCGGCGAGAAGCTGTCGAAAAGTTCGGGAGCCGCGCCCCTCGTCGCCGGGGTTCAAGCGGTGCGAGCAGCACTGCAGGTGTTGGGCCTGACGCCGCAAGCGTCTGCGCTGAACGAGGTGCTGGCGGCAGCGGTCACTGAATGGCGAGTGCGATTTGCCACTCAGCCAAATTGAACGCCGCGCTCGACTGCTGAGAAGTCAAGCGCCAAGCGCGTGCCCGTCTTTGGCCAACGCGCGCTGGGCTGCTCGAACAATGCTGGCCGCGTCCACGCCGAAGAAGTCGCGCAGCGCGGCGCGCGTGTCGCTGCGGCCAAAGCCGTCCGTGCCCAAGGTCAGGTAAGACCGGCCTTTTGGCAGGAAGGCACGGATGCTTTCAGGCACCGCACGCACGTAGTCCGAGGCGGCCACGATGGGGCCTGATGTGTCGGCCAACTGTTGCGCCACAAACGGCGTCAACTCCGACGTCAAGGCTGAATTTTTCGCCGCAGCGGCGGCCTCGCACGCCTGGCCTTCGCGCGCAAGTTCGCTCCAACTGGTGACGCTGAACACATCGACTGCCAAGCCTGCCTCGCTGAGTTGCTGAGCCGCCTTGATCACTTCGGTGAGGATGGCGCCCGAGCCCATCAAGGTGATTTGAGGCGCTATGCCAGCGTTCACACCAGCGTTCACACCAGCGTTTGCGCCAGCGCCTGCGTACCTTGCAAACCGATAGCAGCCGCGCAGCAAGTCGGCATGCACTTGCACGGGCACGTTGGGTTGCGCATAGTTTTCGTTCATCAAGGTGACGTAATAAAAAACGTCTTGCTGCTCGACCATCATCTCGCGTATGCCGGCATCGACGATGACAGCCATCTCACCCGCAAACGCCGGGTCGTAGGCCTTGCAGTTGGGGATGGTGGCCGCGATGAGGTGACTGGTGCCGTCTTGGTGCTGCAACCCCTCGCCGCCCAGCGTGGTGCGGCCCGAAGTGGCACCCAGCAAAAACCCCCGAGCGCGCTGGTCGGCCGCCGCCCAAATTTGATCACCCACGCGCTGGAAGCCGAACATCGAGTAGTAGATGTAGAACGGCAGCATGGCCATGCCGTGCACGCTGTAGCTGGTGGCAGCCGCCGTCCAGCTGGCGATGGCACCGGCCTCACTGATGCCTTCCTCCAAAATTTGCCCGTTCGTGGCCTCGCGGTAACTCAGGATCGAGTCGATGTCTTCGGGCGAATAACGTTGGCCCACGCTGGAATAAATGCCCACCTGTTTGAACAAGTTGGCCATGCCAAACGTGCGCGCCTCGTCGGCCACGATGGGGACCACGCGCGGCCCCAAGGTCGGGTCTTTGAGCAAGGCACCCAGCATGCGCACGAAGGCCATGGTGGTGCTCATTTCTTTGCCGTCAGCGGCCACCGCGAACTCGGCATAGGCCGTCAGTTCAGGCTTGGCTACCACCTCGCACCGCGTTTCGCGCTTGGGCATAGAGCCGCCCAGCGCATCGCGCTTGGCCATCAGGTATTGCATCTCGGCGCTGTCGGCAGCGGGCTTGAAAAACGCCAGCGACGTGGCCTGCGCATCGGACAACGGCAGGCTGAAGCGGCCGCGAAAACCCAGGATGTCGGCGTTTTCAAATTTCTTTTGCGAGTGCGTGGTCATCTTGCCTTGCCCCGCGCTGCCCATGCCGTAGCCCTTCTTGGTGTGGGCTAACACGACGGTGGGCTGGCCACGGTGCGCCGCCGCAGCAGCGTAGGCCGCGTGGATCTTCACCAGGTCGTGACCGCCGCGTTTCAGGCGGTCGATTTGATCGTCGGTCATGCCTTGCGCCAAGCGTGCCAACTCGGGGTTTTGATTGAAGAAGTGGTCGCGGTTGTAGCGGCCGTCTTTGGCCGCAAAGGTTTGCATTTGGCCGTCCACCGTGTCACCCAAGGCACGCGCCAACGCACCGGTGGTGTCGCGTGCAAACAGGCCGTCCCAATCGCTGCCCCAAATGAGTTTGATGACGTTCCAGCCCGCGCCTGCAAACAGCTGCTCCAGCTCGTCGATGATGCGGCCGTTGCCGCGCACTGGGCCGTCCAGGCGCTGCAAGTTGCAGTTGACCACCCACACCAGGTTGTCCAGTTTTTCGCGGGCCGCCAGGGTGAGCGCGCTCATCGATTCAGGTTCGTCCATCTCGCCGTCACCGAACACGCCCCAGACCTTTCGCGCACCGCAGTCAAGCAATTTGCGGTCGGTCAGGTAACGCATGAAACGCGCGTGATAGATCGAGCTGATCGGCCCTATGCCCATCGAGCCGGTCGGGAACTGCCAAAAATCTGGCATGAGGTAAGGGTGCGGGTAGCTGCTCAAACCGCGTGCTCCGTCGGCTGGCGTGCTGAGCTCGCGGCGGTAGTACAGCAGGTCGGCTTCGGTCAACCGGCCTTCTAAAAATGCGCGCGCATAAATGCCGGGCGAGCTGTGCGGTTGCAGGAACAGCAAGTCGCCGCCATGGCTTTGATCGCGTGCCCGAAAAAAGTGGTTGAAGCCGACCTCAAACAAATCGGCAGCGCTGGCGTAACTGGCAACGTGACCGCCCAGTTCGCCGTAGGCCTGGTTGGCGCGCACCACCATGGCCAGCGCGTTCCAGCGCATCAGCGCGCCCAAACGTTCTTCGATGGCAAGGTCACCGGGAAAGTCGGCCTGATGCGTCACGGCGATGGTGTTGACATACGGCGTCAACAAGCCGGGCGTCCAGCCTATGCCTGCTTTGCGGGCGCACTGGGTGAGCACATTCAGAATGTTGCGCGCGCGCTCGGGGCCGTGCGCGGCCAGCAAAGAGTCGAACGCGTCACTCCACTCGGCGGTTTCTTGCAGGTCGGCGTCAAGGCGTGACTGTGCATCAGTGGCAGGCGTGGGATCGTGGAAAAACGGACTGTTCATGAAGCGGCCTTGATTGAGTGAACCCGGAACACTGATTTGGTGAAATGCGCGGCGGCGACAACGGAAAAACAGCAGAGTCAGCGCGGCGTGCTGGACGGTGTTTGAGCAGCCAAGATTGTCAACGGCCCCGCCTGATTGCTGAGTGGCATCATGCAAGTCCTCACATTTTTATAAGCTGCGCCATGAACACCACTCCCTCAGGTTTGCAATACGAAGACACCACCGTCGGCACCGGCGCGCAAGCTGCTGCGGGCCAGCACGTCAGCGTGCACTACACCGGCTGGCTTTACAACGACGGCGTCAAAGGTGCCAAGTTCGACAGCAGCAAAGACCGCGGCGACCCATTCAGTTTTGGCTTGGGTGCAGGTCAGGTCATCAAAGGCTGGGACGAAGGCGTGCAAGGCATGAAGGTGGGCGGCGCGCGCACCTTGGTGATCCCGCCCGAGTTGGGCTACGGCGCACGCGGCGCAGGCGGTGTGATTCCCGGCAATGCCACCTTGATGTTTGATGTCGAACTGCTCGGCGTTTGAGCCCACAACGGCAACAGGCTGGGTCTGACGCACGTGAATTTTTTCGTGCGTCAAACTCCGCGATGCGAGAGTCCAGCCATGACAGCCCAATTTCCAGCCACGATCCGCTACGAGATCGTTCACACCACCGTTTATTCCTACAGCGCGCCCGTCACCTTCGGTGAGCACCGGGTGATGTTTCGCCCGCGCGACAGCCACGATCTGCGCGTGCTGGCCACCGACTTGCAAGTCAGCCCCGACGCCATCGTGCGACTGATTCAAGACCCGCACTCGAATTCGGTGGCCTTGGTGCAACCGCTTGGCTTGGCCACCGAGCTGCGCATCGTTTGCTCATTCACCATCGAGCACGCCAACACCAACAACTTGGAATTGCCGCTGTCACCCGGTGCAGAGTTTTATCCGTTTGCTTACAGCGTGGACGAGCGCTTTGACTTGGAACATTACCTGCGTCCCCATTTTGATGACCCGCGCGGTGAGTTGACCGCCTGGGCGCGTCAATTCATCAGCACCGACGGCCCGACCGGCACGCGCGAGATGTTGGTGCAAATGAACCAGCACATCCGCAACCGCTTCGCTTACGCCAGCCGCGACGAGGAGGGCACGCAGCCGCCACTGACCACGCTGAAACTGGGCACCGGCACCTGCCGTGACTTCGCGCTGTTGATGATGGAAGCCGGTCGTCGTTTGAACGTGGCCACGCGGTTTGTGTCGGGCTATTTGTACGACCCTTCGTTGGACAGCAGCGCTGACTTGTCGAACGCCGGTTTGAGCCCTGACCAAAATCAAAGCCAAGGCCAAAGCCAGTCCACTTTCAACACGGTGGGTGCAGGCGCCACCCACGCCTGGTTGCAAGCCTATTTGCCGGGTGCCGGTTGGGTGCCCTTCGACCCCACCAACAATTTGCTGGGTGGCAACCAACTCATACGAGTGGGTGTGGCCCGAGACCCCAGCTTGGCCGCGCCCATTTCAGGCAGTTGGTATGGCGAAGCGGGAGCATATTTGGGCATGACCGCGACGGTGCAGGTGCACCGCGTGGGGCCGGGCGGTTGAGCGCCAAAAAAAATCAACCGCAGGATCAACGACGCGGCGCTTCCAAGAAATCAACCGCAGGATCACAAACGCGGCGCTTCTAAAAAATCAACCGCCGCGTGCGCCGACGCACGCACGCCCAGCAGCAAGCTGGCCTCGTCCGCATAAAAGCGTGGTGAGTGGTTGGGGGCAGCGGTGCTGGGGTCTGTGCCCGCCGGTGTGACGCCGACGAAGAAGAACAGGCCTGGCACCAATTGCTGGAACAGCGAAAAATCTTCTGACCCCGTCACTTTGGGCACCAACATCACGCGGTCAGCGCCTGCCGTGCGCTGCAGGCTGGGCAACATCGCGGCAGTCAATTGGGGGTCGTTGACGGTGACCGGGTAGTTCTTGCGGATGCACACGGTGCAACCGGCGCGGGCGCTGCGGCTGATGGCCTCGGCCAGGGTGGTGACGCGCTCGTGGATGTCGTCGCGCATTTCTTCGTCGAAGGTGCGGATGGTGCCGCGCATTTCCACGCTGTCGGGAATGATGTTCTCGCGCAGGCCGCCTTTGATCATGCCGATGGTGACCACCGCCGGTTCACGCGTCAGGTCAACCTGTCGGCTGACGATGGTTTGCAAGCCCAGCACCACCTGCGCTGCGGTGACGATGGGGTCCACGCCCGCCCACGGCATGGCCCCGTGGGTTTGACGGCCGTGCACGGTGATGGCGAGGTTGTCGGCACTTGCCATGGTGGGGCCGGGGCGGTAGCCGATCACGCCCAGCGGCAAGCGTGAAGTGACGTGCAAACCGAAGATGGCTTGAGGCAAAGGGTTTTGCAAAGCGCCCTCGGCGATCATCATTTTTGCGCCGCCGTCTTCACCTTCAGGTGGCAATTCTTCGGCGGGTTGGAAGATGAATTTCACCGAGCCGCGCAACTGCGAACGCAGGCCCGCCAGCACGCTGGCCACGCCCATCAAAACGGCGGTGTGCAGGTCGTGGCCGCAGGCGTGCATCACGCCGACCGATTCGCCGTTCCACAGGGTTTTCACCTTGGACGCGAAAGGCAGGTCCACTTCTTCGGCCACGGGCAGTGCGTCCATGTCGGCGCGCAGCGCCACCACCGGGCCCGGCAACGCGCCTTTCAGCAAGCCCACCACGCCGGTGTGTGCCACGCCGGTTCGCACTTCATCCAAGCCCAAACTGCGCAGGTGGCTTGCCACGATGTCGGCGGTGCGGAACTCGCGGTTGCCAAGTTCGGGGTTGGCGTGAAAGTCGCGCCGCCATGCGATCACTTGGGCTTCGACGGCTTGCGCTGCGGCGTCAATTGAAGCGCTGATGGAGCTTGCGGGTGCCGTTGCGGGTGCCGTTGCAACTGCGGGTGCGGCTGTGCTGAATTCGGGCATGGTTGGTAAGCCTCCAAAGTCTTGAATGCTGCTGAATTTATCGCAGCGGTTCCGGCTGCGAATCAAACCGATCCAAGCCGCTGTAAACAATGAAGTGGCGGTTGGTTGCGCGACCCACCAAACACAAACCCAGTTGCTGCGCCAACTGCAAGCCCATCTGCGTGACGCCGCTGCGCGAGACGATGATGGGCACGCCCATTTGTGCGGCCTTGATGACCATTTCACTGGTCAAGCGACCGGTGGTGTAGAAGATTTTGTCGCCGCCCGAAACACCGTGCATCCACATCCAACCGGCGATGGTGTCCACCGCGTTGTGGCGGCCCACGTCTTCCACAAACGTCAGCAATTCGCCTTGCTTGAAAAGGGCGCAGCCGTGCACCGAGCCGGCCGATTTGTAGGTGCTTTCTTGAACGCGAATCGCGGCCAGCAAGGCGTACAAAGCGGCTTGGTTCAAGCGCGCCGTGGGCTCAGAGGCGGGAGGCAATTCAAGGCGATCGAGGTCGCTCATCAAGTCGCCAAACATCGTGCCTTGGCCGCAGCCGGTGGTGACCACGCGCTTGGCGGTTTTGCTGTCAAACGCTTCGATGCCTGAGCGCGTTTTGACGGCGGCGGCCGACACGTCCCAATCGACGGTGACGCTCTCGACATCGGCCGCGTCACTCAGCAAACGCTGGTTGCGCAAATAGCCCAGCACCAACAATTCGGGCGATGCGCCCAAGGTCATCAGCGTGACCAATTCGCGCTTGTCCACAAACACCGTGAGCGCGCGCTCGGCCGGAATTTGAATCTGGCGCGTGAGGCCAAATTCATCGAGCACGCTGACGTCATGCGTGAGCGGCGCGCTGGCTTGGCTGAGAAAAACGTGCTGAGTCATGAATTGAAAAAGGCCACCTTGCGGGCGGCCTTCGAGTGAGTGCGTGAGCTGCTTATTTGACATTGACCATCATGGTTGCGCTCATATCTTTGCCGTAGGACAAATGGAAGCCATCGGCAAACTGCATCGTGATCTTGTACGTTCCGGGCTTCAGGGTGACCATGGTTTCGGTTTGGCCTTTGCCGAAGTGGATGTGGGCATCGTCAAAGGGAATGATTTCGCCTTTGGGTTTGCTTTCTAGGTTGATCAGCAAGTGGTGGTGGCCCACGTTCGCAAGCTGATCGCCAGCGGCCTGAACTTCCATGCCCTTGACGCCAAACTTGACCTTGAACGGGCTGGTCACGGTGGCACCGTTGGCGGGCTCCATGAAGTAAACGCCTTGCGCCGCGGCAGGCGTTTGGTTGGGGTTGGCAGGTGCAGCGCAGCCGCCCAAGGCGGCGAACACAGCAACAGCCAGCGCGCACAAAACAGAACTCGATTTCAAACGCATCGTCAAAGACTCCGAAAAAAAATCAATCATCAAACTGCACCGGAGCCGTAGCCCGCGCTGACGCGTGGTGTGCCACCGGTGAGCACCTGAATGGCACAGTACTTGAACTCGGGAATTTTGCCTACCGGGTCCAACGCGGCGTGGGTCATGAGGTTGGCTGCGGCTTCGTAATAAGCAAAGGGCACAAACACCGCGCCGCGCGGCGTGCCGTCATCGCGGCGCAGGTGCAGGGCCACTTCGCCGCGACGTGATCGCAGCGTGACCACATCGCCCGCGTTCAGATTCATGTCTTGCAAATCCATACCGTTCATGGACGCGGTGGCCATGGGCTCCAACGCGTCGAGCACGCTGGCGCGGCGCGTCATGCTGCCGGTGTGCCAGTGCTCCAACTGGCGGCCGGTGATGAGCACAAACGGATACGCTGCATCGGGCCGCTCAGCCGCAGGAATGATGTCGGCGGGCACCAGTTTCACGCGGCCGTCAGCCGTGGGGAAGTGGTCGTCAAACACGATGGCGCGGCCTGGGTCGTCGGCGCTGAGGCAGGGATACGTCACGCTGCCCTCGCGCTGCAAACGCTCCCAGGTGATGCCTGCAATCGCGCCGTGCATGGCCTGGCGCATCTCTTCATAAACAGCAGCCGCGCCGCTGTCTTCGCCTTCGTAGTGCCACTGCAAACCCAAGCGGTGCGCAAGCTGCTGGATGATCCACAGGTCTTGTCTGGCATCACCCGGCAGGTCAAGCGCGCGCTTGCCAAGCTGCACCATGCGGTCGGTGTTGCTGACGGTGCCGCCCTTCTCAGGCCAAGCGCTGGCAGGCAGCACCACGTCGGCAAGCCAGGCGGTTTCGGTCATGAAAATGTCTTGCACCACCAAATGTTCGAGCGACGCCAACGCGTGGCGCGCGTGGTTCAAGTCGGGGTCACTCATGGCGGGGTTTTCGCCCATGATGTACATGCCGCGCACCTTGTGCGGATCGCTGTCGGGGGCCAGCGCTTTGTGCATGATCTCCACCACGGTGTAGCCCGGCTTGTCATCGAGCTTGGTGTGCCAAAAATCTTCAAACCAGGCACGCACGTTGGCGTTGTCCACCCGCTGGTAGTTGGGGAACATCATGGGGATCAAACCCGCGTCGCTCGCGCCTTGCACATTGTTCTGGCCGCGCAGTGGGTGCAAGCCTGAGCCAGGTTTGCCAATTTGGCCGGTGACTGACACCAAGGCAATCAAGCAGCGCGCGTTGTCAGTGCCGTGCACGTGTTGGCTGACGCCCATGCCCCACAAAATCATCGCGCTTTTGGCTTTGGCAAAAGCCCGTGCGACTTCGCGAATTTGCTCAGCCGGAATGCCGCAAATCGGTGCCATGGCTTCGGGGCTGTAGCCGCGCACGTTGTCGCGCAGCGCCTCGAAATTGGCAACCCGGTCGCGCACGAAGTTCACGTCGGTCAAGCCTTCTTCAATCACCACGTGGATCATGGCGTTGAGCATGGCCACATCGGTGTCGGTGTTGAACTGAAGGGTGCGCCAAGCGTGTCGTGATATGTCGGTGCGGCGCGGGTCGGCCAGCACAATTTTTGCGCCGCGCTGGGCCGCGTTTTTCATCCAGGTGGCGGCCACCGGGTGGTTGCTGGTGGGGTTGGAGCCGATGATGAAAATCAGCTCGGCGTGTTCCACATCGTTCACCGGGTTGCTCACCGCGCCCGAGCCCACACCTTCCAACAACGCTGCCACGCTGGACGCGTGACACAGGCGCGTGCAGTGGTCGACGTTGTTGCTGCCAAAGCCGGTGCGCACCAATTTTTGAAACAGGTAGGCCTCTTCGTTGCTGCCTTTGGCTGAGCCAAAACCGGCCAGCGATTTCGGGCCATGCGTGTCGCGCAGTGCACTCAGCGCACCGCCGCTGAAAGCCAGTGCTTCGTCCCAAGTGGCCTCACGAAACACCTCGGAATAGTCGGCCGGGTTGGGCACCGCATTCGCGCTTTTGACTGCGCCTGCTCGGCGAATCAGCGGTTTCGTCAAACGCTGCGGGTGGCTGGCGTAGTCAAAACCAAAGCGGCCTTTGACGCACAAACGGTTGTGGTTGGCCGGGCCGTCGCGGCCGTCCACGCTGACGATTTGGTTGTCGCGCACGTTGTAGGTGAGCAAGCAACCCACGCCGCAAAACGGGCAGACCGAGTCAACTTTTTTATCAACCACCTGTGTGCCCACAGCCGTTTTTGGCATGAGCGCGCCGGTGGGGCAGGCTTGCACGCATTCGCCGCAGGCCACGCAGGTGCTGTCGCCCATGGCGTCGCCGATGTCAAAGACGATTTGACTGTGCGCGCCGCGCAGGGCCATGCCGATCACATCGTTGACTTGCTCTTCGCGGCAGGCGCGCACGCAGCGGTTGCATTGAATGCAGCTTTCCAAATTCACCGCCATGGCCGGGTGCGACAGGTCGGGCGCAGGTTGCTCGCGGCACAAGGCGCGCAGTTCGGGGCGCACCGTCACGCCAGCTTGCTGAGCCCACTCGCTCAATTCGCCGTGCGGCAACGCGCCTTCGGCATCCACCCATTTGTGGCCTTGCTCAGGCAGGTCGGCCAGCAGCATTTCCAGCACCATGGCTTGGCTTTTTTGAGCGCGGGCGCTGTCGCTTTGCACCACCATGCCAGGCACCACGCTGCGGCAGCAGCTGGGGGCCAACACGCGCTCGCCAGCCACTTCCACCACGCAGGCGCGGCAGTTGCCGTCGGCCCGATAACCGCCTTTGAAACACAGGTGAGGAATGTCCACGCCTTCGCGCTTGGCGGCGGTCAGGATGGTCTCGCCGTCAAACGCCGACACCGTGCGGCCGTTCAGGCTGAACTCAATTTTTGCGGCTTGGAGTTGGGCCAACGTCAGCGGAGCATTCATCAAATCACCTCGTGTGCAAAGTGCTTGACCACGCTGCGCACCGGGTTGGGTGCGGCTTGGCCCAGGCCGCAGATGGACGCATCGGCCATGACTTGGTTCAGGTCTTCCAAGGTGGCTTGATCCCACACCGCCGCTGTCATCAAGGTGGCGGCTTTGTCGGTGCCCACACGGCACGGCGTGCATTGGCCGCAGCTTTCGTGCGCGAAAAACCGCATCGTGTTCAGCGCCGCGTCGCGCGCTTTGTCGTGTTGACTCAAGATGATGACGGCGGCCGAGCCGATGAAGCAACCGAGCGATTGCAAGGTGTCGAAGTCGAGCGGGTGGTCGGCCAAGCTGGCCGGCAAAATGCCGCCAGAGGCACCGCCGGGCAAGTAGGCATAAAGCAGGTGGCCGTCTTGCATACCGCCGCAATACTCGTTGATGAGTTCGCGCGCCGTGATGCCTGCCGGAGCCAATTTCACGCCAGGAATTTTCACGCGACCGCTCACGCTGAAGCTGCGCAGGCCCTTGCGGCCATGTCGCCCAAAGCCCGCAAACCACGCCGCGCCGCGCTGCGCAATGTCGCGCACCCAATACAAAGTTTCAAAGTTGTGTTCCAGCGTGGGGCGGCCAAACAAGCCGACCTGCGCAATGTAGGGCGGGCGCAGCCGGGGCTCGCCGCGTTGGCCTTCTATGCTTTGAATCATGGCCGACTCTTCACCGCAGATGTAGGCCCCCGCGCCGCGCCGCAGCTCAATGTGCGGCAGCTTGAATGTCGCGGCGGCTTGCAGTTTGGCCAGCTCGGTACTGAGCAGTTCGCGGCAGCCGTGGTATTCGTCGCGCAGGTAAACGTAGCAAGCATCGATGCCCACGACCGCGGCCGCAATGATCATGCCTTCTAGGAAGCGGTGCGGGTCGCGCTCCAAATACGTGCGGTCTTTGAAGGTGCCGGGCTCGCCTTCGTCGATGTTCACGGCCATCAAACGCGGAGCCGCTTGCTCACGCACGATGCGCCATTTGCGACCGGCCGGAAAACCTGCCCCACCCAAGCCGCGCAGGCCGGAATCGTCGAGTGCCTTCATCATGTCTTCGGCGCTGACTTGGCCGTTGATGACTTGCGCTGCCAATGAGTAACCACCGTTGGCGCGGTAGGTGGCGTAGTCGGAGAAGGCAGGTGCCACCTGCACACCCAATTCGTCGATGCCGTGCTCGGCAAAACTGGCAGGCTCAAACGGCGTGGTCAGCATGGGCGCAGGGTGTTGACGCTCATTGGACGAGACTGCTGCGACCACTGAATCAAGGCTTGCTCGCAGCACCGGAAACTGATGCACCACCACCGCGGGCGCTTGCTCACAGCGGCCTATGCAAGGTGCGGCAATCACATTCACTTCGGAGCCTAAGCCATCACCCAAAAGCGCAGGCAAGCGCGCCAGCAAATCGCGCGCGCCTTTCATCTCACAGCTCAAGCCGTCGCATACGCGCACGGTAAGTGCAGGTGCCGCTTCGCCGTCAGCCAACACCTCGAAGTGGTGATAAAAAGTAGCCACCTCATAGACCTCGGCCATGGGCACGTTGGTCTCTTTGGACAGCGCCACCAAGTGCCGCTCATGCAGGCCCAGGTGGGCGTCGTTCAGCAAATGCAGGTGCTCGATCAGCCGGTGGCGAGGCCAGCCGTCTGTGGGCTTGGGGCCCAACAAACGGCGAACTTCTGCCAGCGACGCATCGTCTGCTTGGCGGCCTTTCAACTTGCTTTTGCGTTTGATGCGCTGGCGCATCTCGTCGGTGGAGATGGAGGCCACAACAGCCGCCCCCGCCGTGTGTGTTTGAGATGCGCTCACGCTGGAAGAGGTCATGAACTCAGTTCAGCATCAGTTGAAAAACTTGCCCACGTTGATCAGAGTTTTGTAGACGCCCCAAGCCAACGGAATGCCCACTGCCGTCCAAGCCAAAGCCACCATGAAGGCTGGCGTGGTCGCACTGTCGCCGCGCGCAGAGGCGCTGATCTCAGACGCAGACGCTTTTTCGTGCGCCAGCTTTTTCTCGGTGGCCAACTCGGCGTCGGTCATGAACCATTTGTCAGCCACTGGGGTGACCAACAAATTGCAAATAAGGCCCACGACCAACATGCCGACCAAGATGTACATGGTCTGGTTGTAGACCTGTTCGCGCGGTATGCCCAGGCCTAATTGGTACTCGCGCATGTAGTTCACCACCACCGGCCCCAGGATGCCGGCGGTGGCCCACGCCGTCAGCAAGCGGCCGTGTATGGCACCCACCATCTGCGTGCCAAACAAGTCGGCCAAGTAAGCGGGCACCGTGGCGAAACCGCCGCCGTACATGCTCAATATCAGGCAGAAGGCACCGACGAACAACAGCTTGGAACCCGCACCAGCGCTGCTCGGGATGCTGGCGTACAGCAGGCCGCCCAGCACGAAGAAGATCACGTAGGTCATTTTTCGGCCCAGCTTGTCAGACAGGCTGGCCCAGAAAAAGCGACCACCGATGTTGAACAAACTCAGCAGCGCCGTGAAGCCTGCGGCCACGCCTGCAATCGCGGCGAGTTGCGGCTTGTCGAGCTCGCCAAATTTTTTGGCCACGCCGATCAGGTTGCCGCCAAACACCTCTTGCAGCATGGGGCTGGCCATGCCGATGACGCCTATGCCGGCGCTCACGTTCATGCACAACACCACCCACACCAACCAAAACTGAGGAATGCCAAACACCTTGCTCACGTGCACATGGCGCTGCGTGATCATGGCGTTCTTGGCGGCGGGCGGTGGCGTCCAACCGGCTGGCTTCCAGCCTGTGGCAGGAATGCGGTAGCCCAGGGCTCCGCACATCATGAAGACGAAGTAAACCGCTGCCATCACCAAAAAGGTGCCGGCCACGCCCACGTCGGTGGGGCCAGAGAAGCGCTTCATCAATTCAGCCGCCAACGGCGAGCCAATCATCGCGCCGCCGCCAAAGCCCATGATGGCCATGCCGGTGGCCATGCCGCGACGGTCGGGGAACCACTTGATGAGCGTGCTGACCGGGCTGATGTAGCCCAAGCCCAAGCCTATGCCGCCAACGATTCCAGAGCCCAGAATCATCAGCCAAAACTGATGGGTGTAGACACCGATGGCCGACAGCACCATGCCGCCGCACCAGCACACCGCCGACACGACGCCCGCTTTGCGCGGACCGGCGCGTTCCAGCCAACCACCCCAAATGGCGGCCGAGCCACCCAGGAACACAAAGAACAAGGTGTACATCCATCCCAGCGTGGCAATTTTCCAATCGCAGGTGGTGGTGAACAGCTCCTGAAAAAAGCCAACTTCGGGGCCGCATTTGATGGGCTCTTTGATACCCAGCGCTTTGGACAATGGCAACCAAAACACCGAGAAGCCGTAGGCCATGCCGATGCAAAGGTGGATGGCGAGTGCGGCAGGTGGCACCAACCAACGGTTGAAGCCGGGACCGGCAACGATATTTTCTTTGTCTAAAAAGCCTGTGGCCATCTTGTCTCCGTGGAGTTTTGTTGTTGTACGGCGGGGGCGTCGGTGGCGTTTTTGCGAACGTACCGGTTTGTCACCGTAGACTGTCGAGCATCGGCCCCAAATGTGTCCAATTGAATCGGGAATTGGCCTGATACGCCGATTGAATCTCAGCGGGTGGATACCCTGAATCGCGTGTCGCCGAGGTGCAGGCCGGGCGCTGAATCAAGCGCGCATCAAGCCGCCTTGCACCGCTGCCAAGCGCAGCCAAGCACCGTCTTGCGCGAGGGTGAGCGCAGCGTCAAGCGCGCGTGAACGGCGGTCGGTGGTCGCCACCATGAAGCCGATGGGCGTGAGCACATCGGGGCCGCGCAGAGGCAAAGCTTCGAGGCCTTTGTAGCCGCGCGCCAAAGTCAACAGCGCACCTGGCAGCACTGCACACACCTCGCCGTCCAGCACGCTGAGCACCATGGTGACGATGGAGTTGGTTTCTATCGCCGGGGCGACACGACAGCCAGCGTGCGCGAACGACGCGTCCAAGATGCTGCGGTTGTGCATGTCGGGTGTCAGCAAACACAGCGGCAATTGCGCGGCCTCATGCCACGTGAGAGAGGCACCCATTTGCAGCGGCTCGCTCGCACCCACCGCAGCGCGGCGCAGCAAAAAATAGTGCTCGACGTACTGCGAAATCACGGTGAACTTGGAGCCCCGTTCGGTGTATCCCAAACCCATGTCGAGCGACAAGTTTTCCAGGCCCGTTTCGATCTCATGCGAACTCAGTGAGCGCACCACCGGTTTGATGCCGTTGTAGCGCGCTTGCAGTTGCGCGGCAAAGCGCGCGGCCACTGGCAAAGCGGTGGGCACCGCGCCGATGCTCAAGCTGCCGCGCGGTTGGCCGTTTGTGCTGTGCAAATCCTGCCGCAGCATTTCGGCCTCGTGCAACAACACGGTGGCACTGGCCAGCACGCGCTGCCCCTCAGCCGTCAAGCCTTCAAACGCCCGCCCGCGCTTGACGATGACCACGCCCAGCTCGGCCTCCAGGGCGCGGACGGCGTTGGACAACGCGGGTTGCGTGATGTGGCAAGCCGAAGCCGCGCGACCGAAGTGGCGGTGCTGTTCTAGCGCCACCAAGTAGCGCATGGAGTCGAGTAGGTTCATGGTGTTTTGGGCTCCCTTGACGCGAGTAAGGGTGTCGCCCCCTCTCCTTGACGGAGAGGGTTGGGGAGAGGTGGGAGCTTTAAAGTGAGTCCGTGTGTGTTTGACGTTTTCACCTCACCCCAGCCCTCCCCGTCTAGGGGAGGGGGCCATGCCGGCCTCAAGACTGCGGTGATTTCACCTCCACCCTGGCCCCTAACGATCAAGTCTCTTTCGAAATCGAAATGCTCGGAAACTTCGACGAAAAATCTTTGGCCCGCTGCGCAATTTTCACTGCCACCAGCCGCGCCATCGCTTTGTATATCTGCGCGATTTCACCGTCAGGCTCGCTCACCACGGTGGGCTGGCCCGAATCGGCTTGCACGCGTATGCCCATGCTCAAAGGCAGCGCGCCCAAATAATCGGTGCCCGAATCGGCGGCCATGTTTTTGCCACCGTCCGCACCAAAAACATGTTCCTGATGACCGCAGTTGGAACACACATGCACTGCCATGTTTTCAATAATGCCGAGGATGGGCACGCCCACCTTTTCAAACATCTTCAAGCCTCGTTTGGCGTCGAGCAAGGCAATGTCTTGCGGCGTGGTCACGATGACCGCACCGGTCAGAGGCACGCGCTGCGACAGCGTCAATTGGATATCGCCAGTGCCGGGAGGCATGTCAACTATCAAGTAGTCCAAATCGCCCCAATGGGTTTGACGCAGCAGCTGCTCCAAAGCCTGGGTGGCCATGGGGCCGCGCCAGATCATGGGGTTGTCAGCATCGACCAAAAAGCCGATCGACATCACTTCCACGCCGTGGTTTTTCATCGGCTCCATGATCTTGCCGTCGGTGCTTTCAGGGCGGCCCGAAATGCCCATCATCATGGGCTGGCTGGGGCCGTAAATGTCGGCGTCCAAGATGCCCACAGCCGCACCTTCGGCGGCCAAAGCCAACGCCAAATTCACGGCAGTCGTGCTCTTGCCCACCCCGCCTTTGCCCGACGCCACCGCGACGATGTTTTTGACATTCGGCAGCAGCTGCACGCCACGCTGAACCGAGTGCGCGGTGATTTTCACAGTCAAATTTGCAGTGACCTTGCTCACTCCAGCCACCGTTTTGGCAGCGGCGATCATGGCAGTTTGCAGCCCCACGATTTGACTTTTTGCCGGGTAACCCAGCTCCACATCGAACGCAACCTCACCTCCAGTGACGCTCAAATTCTTCAACTGCCGCGTGCTGACAAAGTCTTTGCCGGTGTTGGGATCAATGACGGTTTTGAGGGCGTCGAGCAGGCTGGCTTCGGAAGGGGGCATGGGTGAAATCGTGGGAATTAACCGGTGTAGGTCAGTCTAGCCGAGGCAACTTTTCAAGGCGGTTGGCGCTGAAAGCCACTATGGCATCATGATGCTTCCAAATTTGATGCCTTGATGCCATGCGCACCACCGTTACCCTAGATCCCGATGTGCAACGCCTGTTGAAAGATGCGGCGCACCGCAGCGGGCGCCCGTTCAAGCAAGTTTTGAACGACGCCGTTCGCAGCAGCTTGCACGCCCCGACGGCAAGCTTGCCCCCGTTCAAGCAAATGGTCTTCTCCATGGGTCGCGCGAAAGTTGATTTGACCAAAGCCACGGCCCTGGCGGCCGAGTTGGAAGATCAAGACAAGGTCACCGCAATGAAGCCCAAGCGAAAATGAAAACGCCCGATGTGAACGTGCTTTTGCATGCGGTGAATCAAGACAGTCCGCAACATGACATGGCCAGAGGCTGGATGGAGGCGGCGTTCAGTCGCCCTGAAGGCGTGGGATTCGCTTGGGCAGCGCTGTTGGGTTTTCTGCGCCTCTCCACTCGCCGCGGCATCTTTGTGCAGCCACTGCCGCTAGACGCCGCGCTCAATGTGGTGGACGCGTGGCTGCATCACCCCTCAGCAAAACTGCTGAATCCGACCGAACGGCACGCGGGCCAACTGTCGCGCCTGCTTTTGGGGCTGGGCATCGGTGGAAACTTGGTGTCCGACGCGCACTTGGCTGCCCTTGCCATCGAACACAACGCAGAGCTGGGCACATTTGACCGGGACTTCGCTCAGTTCGCCGGCTTGCGCTGGACGCTGCTGAAGTAAGCGCACGGCACGTAGATCGTAAATGCCACCGAAACCGAAACCGAAACCGAAACCGAAACCGAAACAGTCTCTCAGCGACGCCCATTACCGCCACCAAAAGTTCGCCACCAAAAGATCACCATGACCCGCAAGCTCTTCGTCACCACCGCCCTGCCTTACGCCAACGGCCCTTTCCACATAGGCCACATGATGGAGTACATCCAAGCCGACATTTGGGTGCGGTTTCAGCGCATGGTGGGCTCTGAGGTGAACTTCGTTTGCGCTGACGACGCGCACGGTGCGCCCATCATGATTTCGGCCGATAAGGCGGGCAAAACACCGCAAGAATTTGTGGCGGGCATTGCTGCCGGGCGAGCGCAATACCTCGACGGTTTTCACATCGCCTTTGACAATTGGCACTCCACCGACGCGCCTGAAAACCACGAGCTGGCGCGAGACATCTACCGCGCCCTGAAAGCCAACGGCCTGATTGCGACGCGCACCATCGAGCAGTTTTTCGACCCGGTCAAAGGCATGTTTTTGCCTGACCGCTACATCAAAGGCGAATGCCCCAAGTGCGGCACCAAAGAACAGTACGGCGACAACTGCGAAAACTGCGGCGCGGTGTATTCGCCCACCGACTTGAAAAACCCGTTCAGCACTTTGTCGGGTGCGCAGCCGGTGTTGAAAAACAGCGAGCACTATTTTTTCAAACTCAGTGATGCGCGCTGCGTTGAGTTTTTGCAAAGCTGGACGCAAACACCCGGCCGTTTGCAAAGCGAAGTGCTGAACAAAATCAAAGAGTGGTTTGTCGTGGACGAGCAAGGCCAAGGCGGCCTGAACGACTGGGACATCAGCCGCGACGCGCCTTACTTCGGCATCGAAATTCCCGATGCGCCGGGCAAGTACTTTTACGTGTGGCTTGACGCGCCTGTGGGTTATTTGGCGTCATTGAAAAACTTGCTCGGCAAGCGTGGCCAAGACTTCAACGCCTACATGGCCGACCCTGATGTGGAGCAAGTTCACTTCATCGGCAAAGACATCGTCACCTTCCACACGCTGTTCTGGCCGGCCATGCTGCACTTCAGCGGACGCAAGACGCCGAATCACGTTCATGTGCACGGCTTCTTGCAGCTCAGCGGCGAAAAAATGAGCAAGAGCCGCGGCACCGGTTTGTCGCCGCTGCGTTACTTGGAGCTTGGCTTGAACGCCGAGTGGATGCGTTACTACATTGCGGCCAAATTGAATTCGCATGTGGAAGACATCGACCTCAACCCCGCCGATTTTGTGGCGCGAGTGAACAGCGATCTGATCGGCAAATACATCAACATCGCCAGCCGGGCAGCGGGCTTCATCAGCAAGCGTTTCGCTGGCAAGTTGTCGGCTGAAGTTGGCATTGAGGGCAGCGAATTGTTGGCCGTGATGCGCGCCAAGCGCCAAACCATTGCAGCTTTGTACGACGAACGTGAACTCGGCAAAGCCATGCGTGAAGTCATGCTGTTGGCCGACAGCGTGAATGAATTTGTAGACACCCACAAACCGTGGGAGCTGGCCAAACAAGCAGGCCAAGGAACTGCCAATTCAGACGCGCTGCACGACGTGTGCACGGTGTGCATCGAAGCCTTCCGTTTGCTCACGCTGTACCTAAAGCCAGTGCTGCCTGCTTTGGCTGCGCAAGTGGAAGCTTTTCTCAGAATTGAACCGCTTAAATTTGCCGACGCAGATCGTGCTTTGGGCGCGCATTCCATCGGCGAATACCAGCACTTGATGCAGCGCATTGACCCCAAACAACTTGACGCCTTGTTCGAGCCCGCAGCGGTTGAAGCATCGCCTCCTGGCGGCGAACCGGTCGCCGCAGAAATCAAAATCGACGACTTCACCAAGGTCGATTTGCGCATTGCCAAAATCGTCCATGCGCAGCGTGTCGAAGGTTCCACCAAGTTGTTGCAACTGACCCTGGACGTCGGCGAAGCCACGCCGCGCAAGGTCTTCAGCGGCATTCAGTCGGCCTACCAGCCTGAGCAATTGACAGGCAAATTCACCATCATGGTGGCCAACTTGGCACCGCGAAAAATGAAGTTTGGCGTCAGCGAAGGCATGGTGTTGGCCGCGTCGCATGCCGACGAAAAAGCAAACCCTGGCCTCTACATTTTGGAAGCTTGGCCTGGGGCCACGCCAGGGCTTCGTGTGCGTTGATCATGTTCGTTGATCAACTGCGTTGAGTCAGCCAAATCACCCCCATTAAACTCAATGGCCACCCATCGTCATACGTTCACAGCACCATGCCCTTCTTCTGGAAACCCTACAAGTCCGACGTCACCTCGTTCATCGAGGAACTGAAGGCCAAAAAACCGACGCTGGAAGGCGAGCAACGCGCAGGTCGCGCTCTGCTTTGGGACAAGCGGGTAGACCGAAGCGCGCAAGTTGATGACGCTGCCTCGAACGTGGCCCAGCAGCCCTACGTCTATCAAACCCAGGCGAAGTGACATCTTTGGCAACATCCTTGACCCACGCAGGGGCGGGTGCGGCAGCAGCGGCGGTGGCTTTGCCCGCTGACCCCAACGCGCTGCCTTTGGTCGTAGACCGAGTGGCGATGGCACGCCTGTATGGCGAGCCGCTGTTTGCCATGCCGCACGACCTCTACATCCCGCCGGATGCGCTGGAGGTTTTTTTAGAAGCTTTTGAAGGCCCGTTGGATTTGCTGCTGTACTTGATACGCAAGCAAAACTTCAACATCCTCGACATCCCTCTGGCCGACGTGACTCGCCAGTACCTCACCTATGTCGAGCAAATTCGCAAAACCAATTTGGAGTTGGCCAGCGAATATTTGTTGATGGCGGCCATGCTGATAGAAATCAAATCGCGCATGCTGTTGCCGCCAAAAAAATCAGCCGACGGTGTGGAAGCAGAAGACCCACGCGCCGAGCTGGTGCGCCGTTTGATTGAATACGAACAAATGAAACTGGCTGCCGCACGCCTGGATGCGCTGCCGGTTTTGGGCCGCGATTTCTTGCGCGCACAGGTGGTGATTGAGCAGTCGCTCGCACCGCGTTTCCCCGACGTGAATGCGGTCGATTTGCGCGACGCCTGGCAAGATATTTTGAAGCGCGCCAAGCTCAACCAACACCACACCATCACCCGCGAACAGCTCAGCGTGCGCGAACACATGAGCATGGTGCTGCGCACCCTGCAAGGCCGCAAGTTTGTTGTATTTGAAGAACTCTTCGACACCACCCGAGGCCCCGCCGTGCTGGTGATGACCTTCATCGCCATGCTCGAGTTGGCGCGCGAGTTGTTGTTGGAAGTGACCCAAGCCGAAGCGTTTGCGCCGATTTATGTGAGGTTGGCGTACACACCTTCTTGAAGGTGTGTTCAAGGTTTTGACGTTCTTGAAGGTGTGTTCAAGGTTTTGACGTTCTTGAAGGTGTGTTCAAGGTTTTGACGTTCTTGAAGGTGTGTTCAAGGTTTTGACGTTCTTGAAGGTGTGTTCAAGG
>JANYJJ010000047.1 GCA_025358485.1 Burkholderiales bacterium
CGCGGCGAGGTTGATATCCGTGCTTTTGCCACCCGCGCCGCCGATGTCGTTGCCCGCCATCGTGGCAATCAACTCGCGGTTGACGATGCCCACCAGCGCTTGGCCGGGCGACAGCGAACCCACCACTTCGGCACCGAGTGCTTTGTCTTTCACGCGCGCAATAAAGTCGCGCACCACGGGCAAGGCCACGTCGGCCTCTAGCAGCGCCATGCGCACCTCGCGCAGCATGTCCTGCACGTTGTCTTCGGTGATGCGCGCTTGTCCGCGCATCGTCTTGACGAGCTGGCTCAGGCGGTTGGTCAGGGTCGATGCCATGGGGTGGCAACCGCGAATCAACGGGGCTGCGAAAGTACACTGTGACCATGAGTTTATCGTTCGGACTTTTCGGGGGAGACCCCGCTGCAATCAGCGCCCCCTTGCTGCTGCAAAGCTTGATTGCTTTCATTGCCTATGTGGGCGTGGCGGTATTTCCCAGCGCGTCAGCGTCCAAGTTGCGCGTGCCGCTTTCTATCGGCTGGATCGCCCACGGTGTGGACATCGTCATGGACGCGGCCGGCATCGGCATGACCAGCACCGGCGCGCGCTTCGGCTTTGCCCCCGCGCTGTCGGTGACGCTGTGGCTGGTGATTGGTGTCTACATGCTTGAGAGCCGTTTCTTGCCCATGATCGGCGTGCGCCGCACGCTGGCCGTTTTGGGAGCGTTGGCGGTGTTGTTGGCCGCGCTGTTTCCTGGCGAAAGCAGGCCGCATCTGGCATCGGCTTGGATCCCGTTGCATTGGGTTCTAGGCATCGCGTCTTACGGTTTGTTTGGCGCAGCGGTGTTGCATGCGGCCATGCTGAACCGGGCCGATCAGCAGATGCGCGGCATGCGCGCGGGACAAGCGGGCGCACTGCATTCCGGCATGCCGTTGATGCGCCTGGAGCGCCTGACCTTTCAATTTGTGCTGGCAGGTTTTGTGGTGCTCAGCGTGGCTTTGGTGTTAGGCGCGTGGTTCGCGTCGCCTTGGCGTTGGGATCACAAAACCGTGTTCTCGATTTTGGGTTGGTGCGTGTTTGCCGCGCTGCTCGCAGGGCGCAGTGCCTTCGGTTGGCGCGGACCTCAGGCCACACGCTGGTTGTACGCGGGTGCCGGCTTGTTGTTGCTGGCCTATGTGGGCTCGCGCTTCGTGATGGAAGTGGTGCTGCACCGGGCGGCTCTGTCTTGAGGTACGCGCCGTGAAATACCTGATCTTGCTGGTCATCGTTGTGGCGGTGTTGCTGCTCGCCAAGTTGGGCAGGCGCAATGCGCGCAGCGACGGATCAAGTGCTGCCAACAAGCCGTCGGCCGCGTCAGAAAAGCAAACACTGCTCGCCTGTGCACACTGCGGCGTTCACTTGCCCGTCAATCAAAGCCTGCCAGGACGCGGCGGGGTGTTTTGCGATGAAGCACATCGCAGTGCCTTCGAGCGGGCGCATCCGCTTGAGTGACATGCAAACTCAGGCCGTGCTTTGACGTTCAGCGAACGCCGCCAACAAGACCGTCGCGCCAGCCGACGCGACCCGCGCAACGCTGATCAGTCTTGGTTTGGCACCCGCGCCGCCGAGGCCGAGCCGATTGACATGCAATGGTTTGGCGACGCGACCTCGCCGAGCGTAAGCGCATGGTCAGAAGCAGCAGACGGTGATTCGCGCTTTCTCACGCGCGATCTGGGTCGCGACAGCGCGCCCTCAAACGGCAACGAGCCAACAGCCTTCCAACGCCTTTATCGCGTCTTCCTGGGTGCACGCGCTGCCGTCGGCGTGGCCTTGATCGTGGCGCAGTTGGTGGCCTGGGCGTTCGGTGTGCGCCCGCCAGCATGGGTGGTGGTGTTGTGCGTGTTGTACGCGGCGGTGGCTTTGGTGATGTGGTGGGCCCCCAAGTGGTTGCCTCAAGTCGCGCCCCAAGCCGCGCCCCAAGCCATGTCGCACATGCGCAGCCCGCAGTGGCTGGCCACCATCGGCGCGGACATTGTTTGTTTCACGGCGTTGCACTTGGTGTCGCGTTCGTCCAGCTTCAACTACGTGGCGCTGTTGGTGTTGCCCGTGTTGATGGCGGGTGTGATGACGCCGCGCCTGCAAGCGTTGGCCACGGCCGCGTTGGTGGCCATCTGCTTGCTCACGGTGTCGTGGCTGAGCGTGCTGGGCGGGGCCGATGCGGCCACCTTGATGGCCGAAGCCGGTTTGGCCGGTATGGGCATGTTCGTCATTGCTGCGCTGGCCGGTGAATTGGCCGGTCGCTTGGCGCGCGAGCAGCTCAACTCCAAAGGCAGTTTGGAGTTGGCGCGCCAACAAGCGCAGTTGAACCGCTTGGTGATTGAAGAGATGCAGGACGGCGTCTTGGTGGTCGACCGCATGGGCCGTGTTCGGGCCGCCAACCCGGCGGCGCGGCGACTGATCGCGCCCATAGGCATCAGCCGACCGGCCCCATTTCAACTGCGCGGCGTGAAAGCTTGGGAGTCTGTGGTCAGAACGGTGGAGCGTGCCTTCACCGAAGCAGTGTGGCCCGAAGCTGGTCGCGATGTGCTGCTCAACTTTGAGCCCGCCGCTGCGTCTGAAACCGCGGCGCAAGTCACTCAGCGAACGCTGCGCGTGCGGATACGCTTTACCAGGCGGCGCGACGCCAAAGTCGGCGAAGCGCCCGAAGAATTTTGTGTGCTGTTGCTGGAAGACGTGCGCAGCATGCAAGCCCGCATCCGCCAAGAAAAGCTGGCCGCGATGGGCCGTGTGTCGGCCGGCATTGCGCATGAAATTCGCAATCCACTGGCCGCCATTTCGCAGGCCAATGCGCTGCTGGCCGAAGACGCCGTCACGCCCACGCAGCAGCAGCTCACGCGCATGGTGGCCGACAACGTCGAGCGCCTCAAGCGCATCGTTGACGACGTGATGGAAGTGGCACCGGGCTTGATGCAAGAGGTGCGCGCGATTGACGTCAACGCGCAAGTGGCGGCTGTGTGCAGCGACTGGGCGCGCTCTGGCGGCGTGAGCTTGGGCGAGCGCAGCGTGCTCAAGGTCGACCTGCCCACTGAGCCTTTGGGGGCTGTGTTTGACGCTGAGCACCTGCGCCGCGTGCTCATCAATTTGCTGGACAACGCCTTGCGTCACGGCAGCCAGTCGCCCGGTGCGGTGCACCTGCGTTTGGCCGCCATCAATGACCATCAAGTGCAGCTCAGCGTGGCCAGCGACGGCGCGGCGATAGCGCTTGATGTCGAGCGCTATTTGTTCGAGCCCTTCTTCTCTACGCGCAGCCGCGGCACTGGTTTGGGCTTGTATATTTGCCGAGAATTGTGCGAGCGCTACGGAGCCAGCATCGACTACCAATTGCGAGCGCCACATGCTGTCGGCGCCACCCAGCGCAATGAGTTTTTGGTGGTGATGCGTCGCCAAGCGCTGGCCGATGCAGACGTTGATGCCACTGCTGGTTTGCGCTTCAGCGCATCAGCTTGACAAGCTTTTCTGTTCCCTTGTCCGTACTCCGATTTGTGCCCCGATGAACCCACCATCTCACTTCAGCCTGCTGGTCGTTGACGACGAACCTGACCTGCGCACGCTTTACGAGCTGACGCTGCTGCGCGAGGGTTACGACATCGAAACCGCGGGCACTGTCGAAGACGCCAAGTTGCATTTGAAAGGCCGCGTCTACAGCGCCGTCATCACCGACATGCGCTTGCCCGACGGCACCGGCTTGGAGCTGCTGCGCTGGTTGGAAGACAACGGCCGTCGCGAAAAGGCCATCGTCATCACAGCCTACGGCTCGGCTGAAAACGCGGTGGAGGCCTTGAAGGCCGGTGCCTACGACTACCTGACCAAACCGGTGGACTTGAAGCAATTTCGCGCCGTGGTGGCCTCAAGTTTGGGGCGCGGCCCAGCCACCGTGCCGACCATGGTGCCGTCGTCGCTTCCCTCAGTCTTGGCCTCGGTACCGCCGTCGACATCGCCGGGGCTGAGTCAAGCCGCAGCGGTGGCGGCAGTGGTCAACGCGGCGCGGACCAACAAAGTTGCGCCCGCAGCGGCTGCCGACATTCCCGAAAGCGCCGCGCTGCGCCGCATGGCGGGTGACTCACCCAGCATGCAACAAGTGCGTGAGCTGATCGAAAAAGTGGCGCGCAGCATGGCCCCGGTGTTGGTGAGTGGCGAGTCGGGCACTGGCAAAGAATTGGTGGCGCGTGCCGTCCATGAGGTCAGCCCGCGCCATGCCCAGCCATTCATCGCGGTGAATTGCAGCGCCATTCCTGAACAACTGCTTGAGGCTGAATTTTTTGGCTATCGCAAAGGGGCTTTCACGGGGGCGATGGAAGACCGCGAAGGGTTTTTTCAGGCGGCCAACGGGGGCACGCTGTTCTTGGACGAGATCGGCGAGTTGCCGTTGTCGATGCAGAGCAAACTGCTGCGTGCCATTCAAGAACGCTCGGTGCGGCCCGTCGGTGCCATGAACGAGTTGTCGGTGAATGTGCGTCTGCTCAGCGCCACCCACAAAGACTTGGGCGCCGAAGTGCAGGCCGGCCAGTTTCGCCAAGACCTGTACTACCGCTTGAACGTGATCCAAATTTGCGTGCCGCCGCTGCGCGAACGCACAGCTGACTTGCGCTTGATCAGCGAGCGCGTGCTGGAGCGCATTGCGCGCGATGCCAACGTCTCGCCCGCGCCCACGCTCACTCGCGACGCGCTGGTGCACTTGGCGCGCTACCCGTTTCCGGGCAATGTGCGCGAGCTTGAAAACTTGCTGCACCGCGCTGTGGCCTTGACTGGCGGCGAAACCATCGATGTGTTTGATTTGGGTTTGCCCGAGACAGTGTTCACAGATACTGCGGCTCAGGAGTTAGACCTCATCACATCGAACACCCGCTTTGATGTGGCCAGCTTGGAGCCGCTGGCGTCTGCGGCAGCGCAGCCAGCGCCCGCATTGTTCGCCGCGCCCGAAACGGCGCTGCCCGATGACTTGGCCCGCTATTTGGACGACGTCGAGCGCGACATCTTGATGCGTTCGCTCGAGCGCTACCGCTACAACCGCACCGCCGCCGGAGCGAGTTTGGGTTTGTCGCTGCGCCAAATGCGCTACCGCATGGCGCGACTCAACGTCACGGTGGGCGGCGACAGTTTCGATGCCTGAAGAAAAACTGTGGCGAGCCGGTTGGTGGCAAGGTGCGCAACACCTGGGGTCACCCAACTTCGGCCCGCGGCCTGCCGACACCGACATCAGTTTGGCGGTCATTCACTCGATCAGCTTGCCGCCAGGTGTTTACGGCGGTGACGCCATCGAGCGCCTGTTCACCAACCGCCTCGATTGGGATGCTCACCCTTACTTTCAAAGCATTCGAGGCTTAGAGGTGTCGTCGCATTTTTTGATACGTCGTGGTGGCGAGCTGCTTCAGTTTGTGTCTTGTGATGACCGTGCTTGGCACGCCGGTGCGTCCAGCTGGTTTGGGCAAGGTGACTGCAACAACTATTCAATAGGCATCGAGTTGGAAGGCTTGGAAGGCGCGGTTTTTGAAGCCGTTCAATACCGCGTTTTGGCCACCTTGTTGAAGGCTGTGCGGCAGCGTTTTCCGCTGCGCCACGTGGTCGGGCACGAACACATTGCGCCGGGCCGCAAGGCCGATCCAGGCAGTGGCTTTGACTGGGCCTTACTTCACGCTGAAGTGGCTTGGCCTGCTCCCATGTTTGCGTCGCTGTCCAGCCCGAAAAGTGATGTTTAGCAGGGAGTAAATCAGGGTTGTCACGTAATAAATAATGCTCACATCTCCCCTAGCCGACACGCTAGGGGTAGTGTTAAAGTGACAAGTCAGCCCCAGATTTAGTGTTTGCGCGATTCCGACGAGCTTGCTGTTTTCGTCAACTCTGTGGTGCAAACCGCCTTGCCCGCAGTTGTCCACAGGCTGTGGCGACCTAGCTCTGTTCACTGCACCGAATCTCCACAGACTTTTCCACAGCCCGCTCAAAAATCGCGCCGTTTTCAGGATTTTCAAACCACTTTGATGCAGCGCGCTGCGGCGTCTGTCGTTGTTTTTGTTCTGGCTCCAGACGGCCCCATATTCAAGGATTCTTATGCTGACAGCAGCCTCCCGCTCAACCGCTTCTTCAACCGCTTTTCCAACCACGACCGTCCCAGGCGCAACAAGCGCCAGCGCCGCAGCGCCAGCGTTGGTGGCAGCTTCGGTTTCAACTTCGGTTTCAACTTCGGTTTCAACATCGGTGCTGGCCACCCCAGCGCACAGCGCGTCGGCCTACCAGGGCTACCAAATCATTCGTCGCAACGGCGCAGTGGTGTCGTTCGAGCCGAGCAAAATTGCTGTGGCCTTGATGAAGGCATTTTTGGCGGTGCACGGCACGCAAGGCGCGGCGTCGGCAAGCGTTCGCGAAACGGTGGACGGCCTTACCGAGTTGGTGGTGCGCGCGCTGCTGCGCTCGCGTCCCGGCGGCGGCACCTTCCACATTGAAGACGTGCAAGACCACGTCGAGCTGGGCTTGATGCGCGGCAGTCACCACGAAGTCGCGCGCGCCTATGTGCTGTACCGCGAGCGTCGCTCGCAAGAGCGCTCTAAGCAAGTTCAACCCACTGCCGCGCCCGAAGCGCTGTTGACCGTGCTCGACCGTGGTCAGCGCGTGCCGCTCAACTTGGAGCGCCTCAGCGCCCTCATTGCGTCGTCATGTGCTGACCTTGGACGAGAGGTCAAGCCCGAGCCTATCTTGGCAGAGACCAAACGCAACCTGTACGACGGCGTGCCTATCGACGAAGTGCACAAGGCGGCCATCCTGGCCGCGCGAACGCTGATAGAGAAAGACCCCGGCTACACGCGCGCCACCTCGCGCCTGCTGCTGCACACCATCCGCAAAGAAATTTTGGGTGAAGAAGTGCTGCATTCCGAGATGCACACACGCTACGCCGAGTACTTTCCTGGCTACGTCAAGAAAGGCGTGGAAGCCGAGCTGCTCGACGAAAAAATGATGCAGTTCGACTTGGTGCGTTTGGGCGCTGCGCTCAAAGCCGACCGCGATTTGCAGTTTGACTACCTCGGCTTGCAGACTCTGTTCGACCGTTACTTTTTGCACATCGACGAAGTGCGGATCGAACTGCCGCAGGCCTTTTTCATGCGCGTGGCCATGGGCTTGGCGCTCGGTGAGATCGACCGCGAAGCGCGCGCCATCGAGTTCTATGAAGTGCTGTCCACCTTTGATTTCATGAGCAGCACGCCCACGCTGTTCAACGCCGGAACGCGCCGCTCACAACTCTCAAGCTGCTACCTCACCACCGTGGCCGTCGACCTCGACGGCATTTACTAAGCGCTGAAATAAAACGCGCTGCTGTCTAAATTTGCAGGCGGCTTGGGCAACGACTGGACCAATGTGCGCGCCTTGGGCTCACACATCAAAGGCACCAACGGCAAGAGCCAAGGCGTCGTGCCATTCTTGAAAGTGGTCAACGACACTGCGGTGGCGGTGAACCAAGGCGGCAAGCGCAAAGGTGCGGTCTGCGCTTACTTGGAAACCTGGCACCTCGACATCGAAGAGTTTTTGGAGCTGCGCAAAAACACCGGCGACGACCGCCGCCGCACCCATGACATGAACACCGCCAACTGGATCCCCGACCTCGTCTTCGCGGGCGACGGTGATCTCTTCGAGCGTCGGATAGCCGCGCAGCGCCA